>JAOTUB010000080.1 GCA_029864095.1 Gammaproteobacteria bacterium
TCGCACTTGTCAGGCGATTCCAGGTTAGAAATCTCGCCGGGCTGGGTACCCGGCTGCTGGATGTCAGTTGGTACCACGTCCGCAGCATTGGCGGTTCCCAGTGAATAGAACGACAGGCAAAAAATTAGAATGTGAGGGATCTTCTTCATGCTGGCACCCCTGAAAAAGACTCGGCGATTAGCGCCGTTGATTTTTGATGATTGTCGCGAAAACCAAGTCTATGGTCGCGCTCGCTGACATTAAGTCAATTCTGGCTTCTACCTAATGAGTGTCGGTTGACTACGATTCGACTGTCACGAGTGACGAACTCGACGCGGGAGATTTGCGTGAGTGAGTTGTGCATTGTTATGCACGGTAATGCGATTTAAGCAACGGGCGCCTCGGTAACTGGTTGATAAATAACAACGGACTCAACCACTTAGCGTTCTGAAAATCCGCGTGTCGGCAGTTCACTCCAGCCAGTCTTTGGCGCCATCCTGTCCTGACTCACCGCTCGCACCGATACGCCAGCGGCCTCGCTTCCGGACGGTCGATGTCCTGCGCCGTCAGCACACTCCACAGTAACGGATAGTCCCGTGCTTCAAAGCTGCGGTACGCCAGGTATCCACTCAGGGCCACCAGGTTTTCAGGGGTATCCAGTGGCTTGAGCAAGTCGCGCGCTTGATCGTCAAACCCGAGTGTCTTCAAAAGCAGCCACTGCGAGGCCGAATCTTCGTCGATGGATGTACTAATCTCATCAGCGTCCGCAACGCGTCCTTCCGCACACGCCTGACGGAGCTGCATGAGCAAGAGGCCTTCTTCATCACTGGAGTTTTTTTCGTACATTGAGATGAGCTCACGCGCACGATCCACCTGGGCGGCGGCTAGCAGTGCTCGGTGAGATTGATAGACGACGCTGGGCGACGGGTTCGGTGAGCGCCGGCTCTCGTCTATGAGGGTGACAGCATCCCGCGCGCTGGCGCGGGACGTATTGCTTATCAATGCTCCTTCGCTGACGTCGATGGCGCTCTCGAGGGACCAGGCCTTGAAGCCGGCCTCGACGGACTTATCGAATTCCCCGACAACCTGGTAAAGATGATTCAACCACGCCCAGCCGATGCGCTGCTCCGGCTCGAGCTCGGTCATTCGTCGGGCGAGCCTAATCTGGTCGGTCAGTTGCAGATCGAACGCGGCGGCGCGCATTTCCGCCTCAGTGCGCGTCATGTCAGATCTTGAGTGCTTGATCGCAGCCGCGATGGCAGCGTCGTAGCGGCTCCGTCTTTCAGCGCGCGGCATCCCTGACGGGATGTATTCGAGCGAGGTTGGATTGAGCTGCTTCTGCCATTTTTCGGCAAGTTGTAGCTGCGCATCGGCGAAGCTCGGATCGATTGCCACGGCGTCTTCGAAAACCGAAATAACATCGTACGCTCTGCTAATGTCGTTTTGGCTCGATACCTCGTGATCGAGCGCGAGACCCCGCAGGTAGGTCTCCCAAGCTTCAACGGAGCGCGTGCCTGCGGCGACCATGCGGGCGAGTTCATTCGGGTCCATTGCGGTCTGAAGCGCATTGGCAATCTCAAACGCGAATTCCTCCTGGACCTTTATCGAATCTTCGGAGCCGCCATCGAAGGTCTCCGACCAAAGGTGCTTGTCGTCGGCTGCGCGAATGAGCTGGGCCGTCACTCGCAAACGGTCACCGTCGCGACGCACCGAGCCCTCGAGTATATGGTCGACGCCCAGCGCATTGGCAATCGTTGGAATATCCTCGGTCGAATCCCGGTAGGCGAACGATGACGTCCGGGAGGCGACCTGCAAATCGGTTGCCCGGGCGAGCGAGTTGAGTATTTCTTCTGTGAGCCCGTCGGCAAACCAGGTTTGATTGCCATCGGGGCTGAAGTCGTCGAACGGCAGCACGGCGATTGACTTGTCCACTGACGCTATTTCTTCCGGCACACGATGAATCTTGTCCCAGGCCAGCCAGGCAACCGCGATCACCAGCGTTACAATCGTGACGGCATTTAGAACACGGCCGGCTCGTGGGTCCTTTGGTGCATCTGCTGGCACTTCATGCGCTTTCTTCATTCCCTGGGGAGTCAGTTCGAAGGCCCAGGCGAGAAAAAGTGCAACAGGCAACCCCAGCACCAGCAGGATAATCACCGTTTGCATGAACCAGTCGGGCAGATTGAACACGTCCGCAATGAGATCGCCCACCTGCGCGATGAGCCAGCCGGCGACGACATACGCAGCACCAACGCGTATGACGTTTCGATGACTGAGTTCTTCGATGAATCCCCGCATGCTGTTGCCTCGAAGCGCAGTTCCTGTTCTGGTGAATGTTAATTTAGGGACGCTCGCATTATATGAGCAAAGTCCTCGCTACGCTCGTTACCCCTTCGCGGTGCCTTGGGCGTTTCAATCCCCAACCAAAAAGTCTGTTGCCGCCGCTTTATCCTACTTGGCGAGTATTTCTCATCATTATGAACCGCCGACTAGAGATGAGTTAGATCTCCACGATGAGCATGATTTGAATAGCCACGACTAAGAGTAAAGAGATGCAAGGTTGCGGTCGCTGATGGCTTGCGCGCGTGATATTTGCGTGAGTGAACTCTGCATCGCCATGCACAGTGATGCACATTGAGCAACGGACGCCCCGGTAACTGGTTGATCAACCAAAACACAATCAATCACTTATCGCTCTGAAAATCCGCGTGTCGGTGGTTCGATTGACTCGGATCGGCTCAGGCCGATCCTCGCCCTCCGGGCGGCCTCGCTTTGCTCGCCGTCCAATCGGCTCCGCCGATTAGTCCGCCCCTGGCCACCAACTCCATGAGTTCGCCCTTTCTGCAGATGATTCGAGTCGTGTCCTGATCGAGGGCCAAGGCGTCGTTGTGCATCGTTCCGACGGTGACATGCTAACCGATGTAGACAGAAACGGCGGCCCGCTATAGCACCTCATAGATTACTGAAGAAATGCAACAGTGCCTGCTCGCCGTCATTGGCCAGGATCTGCAGCCAGAATTCGCCACGGTCCCAACCCAAACCGTGCCATGCCAGCCCGGTGTAGTGGCCGGCGCGATCGCAGGACTGCAGCTCTGCCTCAAATTCATAGAGGCTGTAGTGATCGTCGATCAGTCCGAAGCGACCCGTCCAACTGCAGCCGTACCCGTCGCTGCCGGTAATAGAGCCGTCAACGTCGACCGTGAGGTGGCTATTGCTTTCCGAATAGTAGTCGTTCCACTCGCCGACGAGATTCTCAAGTGCTGACGGCGCTTCGTAGTCGGTGGCCCGGTATTGGTTCATCTGGAAACAGCCGGCATCGCCCGAGCTCGCATTCCAGCTGCCGGTGAGGCTGTATCGTTCCGCTACCACACCCTCGATTTGCAGGTCGGCAGCCATGGCGCCGTCCGCCAGGGTTGGTTTCAAAGCGATCATGCGTCCGCTGCCGCTCAGGGAATTGCCGACGGTAGACATAGTGCCGCCGAATTCTGCCTCCCAGTTGGTGCAGATATTCGTGTCGTTGTAGCGGTAGGCCCATAGCTGAAAGCGACCGTCCTCGCTCACCATCGCCGACATATAGCCTTGCACCGCCTGGGTCTCGTCGAGGAACTGGCCGGACCAGTACCCGCCCGGCATTGCATCGACGCCTGCCGCGGGCGTGACGGTGGGCAGACTGGCACAGTTAAGGACCGGCCCGCGATCGAAGATCGCGGTCCCGCAGCCCGGCGTCGAAGAAGAGTCCCCCGATGTTTGCGATGTCGGGCCGAAAGCTCCGACATCCTTGTGTCCCCCCGAGCAACCGGCAACGGCAAGGAGCGCGACAGCCAGGACTGGTACGAATTTGCTGTGCATTTTGAGTCTCCTCTGGCGCCGGCGCATACGGTCCGGCTGAGGAATCCAGACTGGGCGCATCGGGGCCGCCCCGCCATGGAGCGCACATGCAGAAAGACTGCAGTTTTTGTACAGGCCGGCTCCATGGCAAGCGCGGCCGTTTCCTCCGATCGTAAGTACGAGTCACGAACGATTCACGTTAGTGACAACCACAACGATGGGAGATCATCATGAAAAAGCAATTGTTCCTGATTTTCGGTATTGCGGCCGGCCTGTTGCTGGCCACCGGTGCCGCGACAGCGGACTACGACCAACGCGTCGACTACTACTGGCACGACGGGGGTAATTCGCTGCAGGGTTCGTGGCTGGTCGAAACGACCGTGCGCGTACATGCGGAGGATTGCACGATCGCACCGCTCGTGCCGCCCTTTGCGCCGAATCCGTTCAGCGCATTTAACAGTTTCCATCAAGGGGGCACGATGACGGAGCAGGGTTCGCGTTCGTCGCCGGCAAGGCGCAGCAGCGGTTTCGGAGTTTGGGAGCGCACCGGGCATCGCAAATATGCCTATCGCCTCCAGTTCCACAGCTTCGACGCCAACGGACTGCTGGCCGCGACCATGGACATACGCACACAGCTGAAACTGGCAAGAGATGGCGAAACTTTCGAGGGCGTTTCCCGATTCGTGCGCACGGATATCAGCGGTAATGCGCTGAACTTCTGCGCCACAATGACCGGCGAGCGAATAAACCTTTAGGGTCGGGCGCTGCTATTAAAAGTCGTTCCAGGCCAGGTCCGATTGGCAGCGCCTGGCCTGGGACGCAAAGCGCGTATCACTCCGCAATGAATCCAGCCGGCTGTCTGTGTTGAGGCGCGGGCAGGAAATACTGCGTGCGGTAATGGCGCGATCCAGCCATTCGAAGGCCGCGTCCGTCTCGCCGAGGCCTGCATAGACGACCGCGATGTAATAAGGCGACACGTATTGATTGGCCGAGCGCGCGATCAGGTTCGCGAGTATCTCGCGCGCCTCGTCCTCGCGGCCAAGTTTGACGAGCAACCAGGCACGTAAGGACGCTGCTCGTGCCGTGCCGTTGCCGGACATTTTTTCGGCGTTCGCGTACGCCTCAATCGCTTCCTCGTAGTTGCCCAGGCGGCGATGCGCGTTACCAAGATGCAGGTAGCCCACCCAGAATTCCGGATTGATCGCGATCGCCTGCGTTGCATGCTCCAGTGCCTCCTCCGGTTCGCCCGCGTTCAGAGCAACTATGGCGGAATTTGCAAACGTCAGCGGGAACAAAGGATCGAGCTCGCGCGCCCGGCGCAGCATGGCACGTGCTTCGACGTGCTTATTGGCGGACGACAATACGACGCCGAGAAACATGTGATTCATCGCGCTGTTCGGGTCAAGTGCTACGGCCTTGCGCGCGGCGGCCTCGGCCGGTACCAAGTTACGGTCAATGAAAAAATGAAACGAGCCGAGCGCGAGTTGCGTCTCGGCGAGGTCGGGGCCGAATTCCAGTGCGCGCTGCAAGGCGTCGCGCGCTGTTGGCAGAATCGCCTCCCGATCTGCTTCCACTGTTACGATGGAGCTGGCCAGGTCACGCGCCATACCGGCCCACGCGAGGCCGTAGCGGGGATCCTCGGCGACGGCGAGCTCATAAAAACCCAGGGCCTTCACATTGGAGCCCGGCTGAAACTGCGTCCACTCGTAGCGGGCCTTCAGGTACAGCTCGTAGGCCGCGGGGTTTTGCGTCTGGCGGCGGTCGATTGCGGCCGCCACTTCGGGCGACAGCCGTTGCCGAATCTGCTCGGCGATTGCGACGCTCAGTTCGCGCTGCAGACCGAGCGCATTGGTCAGTTCGCGGTCAAACGCCGCCGACCAGATCTGCTTGCCATCTGATGCCCGTAACAGGCGCGAAGTTACGCGGATGCGCGGCGCGTCGAGCCGCAGGGAACTCACAACGAAGAAGTCGACGCCGAGCTCACGGCCGAATTCGGGTAAAGACACATCGGATTCCGCCAGCGCCCGCGCCGACACCACGCCGATCACGCTCAGGTCGGGCAGGTCGATATTGGCGAGCGCGATGCTGGTCTCCTCGGCGATCCCCGCCGCCATGAAATCGAGGTCGGCATCGCCCGTGAGATTCTCGAGCGGTAACACGGCGATGCGGGTGTGTTCCGGCAACGGGTCCTCTGGCCACCAGGTCAGTATCGCTGCAATGACGACGGCGGCGATGACGGCGGCGATGAGCAGGGGAGCACTGCGGCGTGCCGGCGCCGTGGCCGCAACCGCCTTTTCCAGCGGGCCGATGAAGCGATAGCCGCGGCCGGCAACGGTTTCGATAAACGTCGGTTTCTCGGGCGAATCGCCCAGCGCCCTGCGCGCTTTACGCACGAGCGTGTTAATGCCGGAATCGAAATCGATGATTACGTTCGTCGGCCAAAGTTTGGCAACGATGTCGTCGCGCGTGACGACCTGACCCTGTGCCGTTACCAATAGCACCAACAGGTCAAACGGGCGGCGCTCAAGGTGCACCGCGTCGCCGCGCAGTCGCAGCTGCTGGGCATCGAGGTCCAGCTCGAACTCGCCAAATCGATAGCTCTGCATTGATTTACGGCCCCCACTCAGAAGCGATAGCCAAAGCCCGCCTCGTAGGTGTCAGGATAGCCGGGACTGGATTGCAGGAATACCTGATTATAGTAGTCGGCGTTGCCGAGATTCCGGCCGGACGCAAACACGTACCATTTCTCGCTGGCGGGCTCAAAGCTTAGGAAAAGGTTCAGCAGGCTGAATGCGTCCTGTGCGAATCGCGGATCGTTGTCGGTCGTGTAGAACAAGTCGCTGCGATAGTTGTACTCGAGTCGTGCGGCCAGCTTGCCCCGATTGCGTAACGGCTGCGCGTAATCCAGCGCGACGACCGCGGTCCATTCCGGTGCGCGTGTGACGTCGTTGCCGGACAGCGTGTCGCCGACGGCATCATTGCGGTACTCGACGAATTCACGCTTGGGCAGCCAGACGACGCCGCCCGAGATGTTCAGCCGGTCGGATAAGCGATAACTCGTGTCTGCGTCGATTCCATAGATTTCAGCCTTGGCCGCATTGTCGATTCCGAAGATCAACCCGCTGTCGGTAATCGTGGCGGTGCGGACCTGTAAATCGCGAAAGTCGTAGTAGTATGCCGCAGCGTTTAACGTCAGGCGCCGATCAAGCCATTGCGATTTGAGGCCCGTCTCATAAGCTGTCAGATTCTCGGGATCGAAACTGTCGCCATTCGAGATGCCACCGCTCTTGAAGCCCGTGGACACGCTGGCATATACCAGCGCATCGTCATTGACCGCGTAGGCCACATCAAGGCGCCAGGAGTCGTTGGTCCAGTCTTTCCTGGATTCTACAAGCGTTGGAGGGTCGTTGGTGCCCGTGCCGATCGTTGAAAAATTATGCGTCTCGCCATTCCGTCGGTAACCAGCGGTAATGCTCCAGCTTTGTGCAACATGCCAGGTTCCCTGGCCGAAAACGGCCCAGGTCGATTCATCGGATGTGGAATGGTAGTCGAAGCGTGGCTGCGTCCCGAATGCCGGAATCAGCTCAAAGTAGTTACGCCACGCATCATCATTATAGAAGTAGGCACCGAGCAACCAGTCAACCGTTTCGCTGCCGCTGGAGACGAGCTGTAATTCCTGGCTCCATTGACTGTGTCGGATTGGAAGGGCACTGCGGACGCAGCCGGCCAGTTGCGGAAGCCCGGCGCAATCATCGAGATCGCGTATTTCGCTGCTCGCATAGCCAGTGACAGAGCGCAAAGTCGCAAAGTCGAGATCGTATTCGATGTTGACGTTGACATTGTCGGCATTGTTTTTCAGAAACGGATTCGACAGCGTTACTGTGGTCAGTCGAATGTCGGACGGGTCGGCCAGGTTATCGGGTTGCGGCAACCAGAGTTCGCCGCTGGCGCCATCATCGAAAGTACGCTGCGCGACGACGTTAACGCGCAGCTTTTTATTGACGTTGAAAAGCAATGACGCCCGGAGTCCCCAAAAATCCTGTTCCGCGAATTTCCGCTTATCAACGGAATTCCTGATAAACCCATCACCCTCAGAGCCGATGTACGCGACACGCAGTGCCGCCTTGTTAAAGGGCAGGTTGACGTAGCCCTGCACACGAGCCGTGTCAAAACTTCCGTAGGCCCCTTCAACATGCGCACTGAAATTGTCTTCCGGCGCGCGCGTGATGAAGTTGATCGATCCGCCTGTCGCATTACGCCCGTACAGCGTTCCCTGCGGACCTTTGAGCACTTCGACGCGCTGCAGGTCAAACATGCGTGCAATAGCCAAATTGGAATTGCCGAGATAAACACCATTCAAGTGTGTCGCAACCGACAGACTCGATCCGCCCTGGTCCGAGACACCCCGCAGCGAGAAACCAGCGCCGTTGAGGCCGAGATTGTTGACGACCAGACCAGGAACATTGAATTGGAGATCGAACAGGCGTGTCAGATCCAGCTGATCGAGAAGATCAGCAGACAGAACCTGCACACTCATGGGAATGTCCTGCACGCTTTCTTCGACTTTTCGCGCCGTGACGATTATTTCTTCCAGCGCACCTACCTCGGCTGCTGAATCGAGTGATGTCTGCGAAAATGTCGTTGCCGGAGTGGAAATACCAACAGCGAACAGACTCAATAGCCATCCGCCACGATCTTTGACGCGAAATAGCTTGGCCAATCGGGCCTCGACCATTCGGAGACACTCCAGTTTCGTGTACTAGACGCCACAATCAACAAAAAATCCAGACTTTCTATAGGCGTTCTCCATGGGAGGATTGTGCGCCGTATCGGATCCTCAAAACGGTCAACCGCGCTACGCGGAATATCGTGATCGCAGCGAGGATCAAGCCATGAAAAAAATCATTCACAGCAGCTGCATTTTGTTGCTTTTCGTATTCTCAGGCTGCAATGACAGCCAATCTGAAGGTGGGTCAGGTGAAGCCGCTGCTCCGTCACCCCCGCCAGTCCAGACACCACCTCCAAGCCACGGGCTTGGCTGCAACACTTTGAACTTCGCCAAGACTTCGGACGTCGACGCCCTGCCGGGCGGCGTCTGGTATGGCTCGCTGGTTGATTGCGAGAACAACGCAAGGTACGACGATCTAAAGGCACTGGTCAGTGAGGATGGCCGGTTCCGAATCATTGCGGAAAATGACCACCTGCTGCGCGGTTCGCTGCAGACGGACGGTGACACGTTTAACGGGATCGGCGTCGATTTCGCAGCGTCGGGAATCGAATACTTCTCTGGTCCAACCACCCACGTTTTTGTCCAAGGGTTGGTGTTGGAACGAAGCGTGTTTGAAGGCCGGTGGGGAACGGAGTGGGGTTCTTACGGGTACTTCATCTTCTATTACGGCCAAGAGACATATGAGAAGGCATCATCGCTCGACGCTCTGGCAGGCGTTTGGCCATCGTTCTATGGGGACAGTATCGAGGGTATCTGGACGATTGAGCCTGATGGGCGATTCAACGGACAGGATCAGAGCGGTTGCCTCCAAAGCGGTCACTTTGCGTTGATCGATGACCGCTTCAGTATGCTGGAGGTGGAACTCACGGTAACGGGCTGTGAGCTGGCGGGATCGTACAATGGCCTTGCTTACAGGGAGGAGCTTGTCGATTGGTGGGATGAGGCGATAACCCTCTCCGTTGATGACGGCCAGCAGAGTCTGCACATTGGTCTAGCGCGGTAGTCATCTTACTTCAGCAGTGCTCGCAATGCTTGTGGGACCGGAGGAGGTGATCAGCGCGTCAAGTGCCCACTTTGGTGCCCAAACCAGGATCACCTACCGTCACTCAAGAGCACCTACCGGGTCACGATATCGACCCTATACGTGCTCTTGGCTCGTCTTGGGTCATGCTGGATAGCGAAGTCTATTAACTGAAAATCCGCGTGTCGGTGGTTCGATTGACTCGGATCGGCTCAGGCCGATCCTCGCCCTCCGGGCGGCCTCGCTTTGCTCGCCGTCCAATCGGCTCCGCCGATTAGTCCGCCCCTGGCCACCATCATTTATTCATCAATTCAGTTGGTTACCGAGTTAGCGCCGAATGCCGATTTTCGGCGTTGTGCCAGATTTGTGCCACTACTCTATTTGATGACCCAAGTTCGGGGCTTCACACACAATTGGGAGTCCCGTAGGGAATCTGTGGAATGACAATCAGCCCAATTCGGCTGCTATTCTTAATAGTGGTCGTTCAACTCTATTCAAACAACCCAAGATTCAATGGCAGCAAACGGCCATAAGTAGACGTTCGACGGACTAATTTGCGTGATGGCGGGCGATCTCCTCGTCACTTAATCGAAGGAATCTCGCGGCATTGTTGTAAAAAATGTCGCGTTTCTGCTGATCGCTCAGGAATGGAGCTTCCTCGATTACGCGAATACTCCGTTCAATTGTCTCGGGCCAGACCATCTGGTCAGAACCAAACATGACACGCTTTCCATAGCCGGCGTCGATAATACGCTGCAAGAATCCGTAGAAAGCCTGTTGGGGTTGTGTATAGATGATGACCCCGACCCCCACATACACCTGTGGATGCGCATACATGACGGCCAGGAGATCATCGATCAGGGGATATCCGGCGTGCATGATGTATACACGAAGTCTCGGATGTCGAATCAACACTTCTTCAAGCGTGAACGCACTGTGCATACGGGCACGATAGCCATCGGCACCCAGATAGATCACGCCCGGTGGACCGTTGCCGATGTGAATCCCTACCGGTATATTTAGTCTTTCGGCGAGGTCCCAGTATGGCTCCATTCGTGGGTCGCTTGGCAGGATACCGCGATACTGATTCGTGATTTCGGCAAGCACGTCCAATCGACCGTCACGATGCAGCTGTTCCAAGGTTTCAGGTGAGGGTGTGTCCGGCGCGATTTCGAAACCCAGTCCAGGATAAAATCTGCCGGGTGCTGCCTCCATCCACTTCGCCACCAAATCCGTGGTACCACTGAGCACGCCGAATACATTTCCTCGTTCCATCACTGCAATCGTTCGAGATAACAGCTCAGATTCCGTCGTCGGGGACCAAACAGGATCCTCGCAAGTCGGATTCTTGAGCATCGCCATGAAAACCTGTCCATACGGCTTAGTCTGATCCCAGACAGGAGGCGAAATTGGGGTACACATTGCGACCGGAGGCGGACCCTGATGGTCAACAGGCAAAGCATGCAAGTGAACGTCTATTATGGGCGGTCGCTCTTGAGCGTTGGCGGCCAAGCAGATAAAGCAAAGCAGAAGCACAGATATTCGCATAGCGTTCCTTGGGCAAGACGAGTTGAGCGGCTGCAATGGGTCACGAGCGGTCATTCTACCTCAGACAGCCCAGGCGGCTGGTTCCGGCCAGAAGCCGACCTTTGCTGGCCGACCAAAGGCCTTGAAACGGGCAAGCCCCCGACGCAAGAAATCTCAGCCCGCCCGACGGCGTGCCGCGAGCGTTATCTCCGTCGCGTTGAAAAAACCTGTATGCGCGGTCTTCAGCCGAGTAGCTCGCGTGCTTGCTAACCTTTGCACGCTAACTATCTGATGCGGTGTATCCCGACCATTATCAATATTCGCAAAATTGACAATATCTTGTAATCGGAGCAGCGTGACCGAGCGGAAATTATGTTCGGACGTTGTACCTTCAAACGAAAAGCGGGCTCTTCAAAAGGAAAAATTATGAAAACTCGACTAATTTTCATCGCGCTATTAATGATGAGCATCATCAGCACTCAATATGCCTACGCCGATGGTAGTGATAATCACCGGCGCTGTGTGAACCCACTTAATCCTTTCAATGACGCGATTGTAGGCGTCTGGAACGGGGACCTTGCGATCGGTGGTGAGGGGGCGCCGGGTATACCAATCAGTATAGCCTTCCATTTCGGGGGTACTGGCACTGGAATGGATATAAATGACGTTGGAGGAGGAGAGGGTTTTGGCGGCACAGTGCAGAACTATGCGTGGAAGAAAACAAAGAAAAGGAATGGTTACAGAATTCTGCTCAGCAATATCATTAAGGAGCCCGGTCTAGAGGAATTTGGTGGAGGGTATAGGCTCGGAATAGACGTCACAGGCAAGCTGAGTGACGATTGCCAAGTCTTGTCATTATCTGGAACGCTCAGGGTATACGCTCTAAACGATCCTACCCTTGACAACCCCTTTGAAGCAGAAGAAGGAGTACCCTTTGTTCTCCCAACCTCGTTCGAACTCCAACGAGTCGATCTTCTCCGGGATTGATTGGTTGCTAAATTCGCTGGTGTACGGACGACCGGCGTGAAGGATGGAGGATATTGACACCCGCTTCTTGATGCGAGGGCTGCCACTGCTGGCTAATGGGCAGCCCTCGAGCCTGGAAATCGCGTTGTGTCACCAGACATCAGGGGGTCGTTGGGGGGCGTGAGGGGAGTGGAAAGAATCCATAACGCAAAACTACGGCGTTGCTCGACTGTGGGTCATTTCCTGCTGTCGAGAATACTATGCGGAAAGGTCGGCTTCGGGTCAGTAGCGGAAATTATAGCTTGAAACTGGCGAGCGTCCCCTTGCGGCCAAAAGCAGCCGCTTTGGCTGATTTGGCGCGATCAGCGGAGCCGACCGATCTCAGCCGATTTTCCGCCAACGATCGGTGAACTGACCCTTGATGACCGCGGTAAAGCCGTTTCGGTCGTACGTCGTCATTACTGACTCACCCGGCGGAGAGAATATTACCTTATCGCCTGTCACCTCGATCGGGGTGCAGTGTGAAGAAACTGGCGGCGCCTCGTTCGTGACGCCCGGCGCGTCTAGATTGTTTCGCGTCGTATATTCGATCCAGTGGCAATATTGTTTCTCGCTCAGTGTGTAGCGAATGATCGACGACTCGCAAGCAAGCGTCCCGTCAGCGCCGCGGATAAACAAGTTGAAGTTCCCGCGCTCGTGGCCGAAGGTATAAAGCCCGGCGATGTCCGGTCGCCGAGCCGCCTCGGCCACTGCCAGTGCGTCGTTGCTGTCGGTCTTGTGGCCCTGCCGGAACGGGGCCACGGCCTTTGCCGGTTGAATAATACGGTTGCATGCGGTCACCTGACGGACGGAAAATTCACGTGTCGGTGGTGCAGCCCAGGTGCCTGGCCAACCCGGCCGCGACTCATTCAATATAGCTGCGCTGCCTTTTTTACATAAAAATTTTAGCCACAAGCTGAAATTATTCGGCACTGGATCGGCTAACTTTGGCCATGCTAATGTTACGAAGATACTGAACAGCAAAAAACAGAACTGACAAAGAGTTAAGACACCTACAGGACAGGGGAAACACCGATGAAAATTCATTTCGTGGTTTTAATGGCTGTGATGTCGTTCTCGTTCGCATTATCGAGTGTCGCCACTGCGCAGGCAGGCGATACCGCTGAAGCAAACGCGTTGCGAGAGGCAAAATCAGGCCTCGGGAACAGGTTGGGTCCATGGCTGGCAACGCTTTACGATGAGTACACGAGCAGTCAACGTGGACGGAGCTCCGCCGCATTCGAAACGCGCTTGCCGGCGATCATGACTCGCGACGGCAACGTCAGGATAGAGGGGGTTGCCGAGAACGGCACAGAGTTACGTGCGTCCCTCGAGGCCATGGGTGCCACCGATATTCTGCAGGCCGGGCAACTGTTTTCAGCGAACGTGCCGATCGCGGCGCTCGGGCACCTCGGCGCGGCGCCATCGCTGCGCTTTGCCGGGCCTGTTGCCGCGAGGACTCGAGCGTCGCAGGGTGCCGTGGTTGGACAGGGCGATGAGGCAATCAACGCCGTTGCTGCCAGGCTGATGGGCGTTGATGGCACGGGTATTCGTGTCGGTATCCTGTCCGACAGTTTCGCTTGTGATGAAGTCGTCTTCGCTCCCGGAGCACCCAATCCGCGGTCCGCCGAGGATATCGCCAACGAAGACGTCGATCCATTCGTCCTGATATTGGAGGACGCCTGTCCCGGCGGTTCCGACGAGGGCCGTGGCATGGCAAATCTTATCAAGGACGTTGCCCCGGGTTCCCCGCAGGCTTTCCACACGGCATTCCTCAGTCGACTCGATTTCGCCCTCGGCATTCTCGAGCTGGGCGGAATTTCCACGGGATACAGTGACCCGCCTGTATCGGCATACGTACCTACGACCGGTGCTGAAGTGTCCGATGTCATCGTCGATGACGTCATCTACTTCGTCGAGCCGATGTTCTCGCCGGGCCAAATTGCCCAGGCAGCCAATACCGTCGCGGAGGCGGGCATTCCATACTTCTCGTCCGCCGGGAACAATGCACGGAATTCCTACGAGGCAGCGTTTGAGCCGACCTGGCGTACCGGCAATAATGGCCGCAACCTGAACAATGGGGCTGCGCCAGGCCCGAATGCTACGTTACGTCACGACTTCGACCCCGGTCCGGGTGTCGACGACACGCAGACGATCACGGTCTTCCCGAACGCGAGCGGTCTTGGCGTGACGGTGTTCAGTTTTCAGTGGGACCAACCGCACGCGTCGTCCACGGCGTTTGCCAATACTGCCGCCGGCGATCTTTCAACGCCACCGATCGGTGCGAGCAGTGACGTCGATTTCGTGATCTATGACAGGAACGGCATCCTGGTCCCCTTCTGCCCGGCCGTCGGCCTGGCCGTCGGCATCACGTGCCAGCTGACCGGCGTGAATAACATCGGCAGAGACGCCGTGGAGTTCGCCGCGCTGATCTACAACGGCACGCCGAGCCAGGGGCCGGCGCAGTTCCAGATCAGCATCATCGTCTCCGGCGGGCCGCCACCGGGGCGCGTCAAATACGTGCCGTTCGATTTCAGCGGCACGATCGCGATTAACGAATGGGATACGCAGAGCGGCACCGCGTATGGCCATTCCAACGGCGAGCATGTCGCATCGGTCGCGGCCGCCGCTTTTTATTTCACGCAAGCGTTCGATGGCGATACACCTAACGATGACAACGGGCGGCTACCGGCGGGAACTTGTATTGCCGGAGGATCAGCGGCCTGCCTCGAGGACTTCAGCTCGGCCGGCGAGATCCCGATCTTGTTTGACAAATTTGGTAACTCCATCAGCGAGATTGTTCCGGACAACCCAAGATTCACCGGCGTCGATGGTTCGAATACTTCGTTCTTCGCGTTCGACTCAAGCTTCGATGACGATGATGCCGATGGTGCCAATAGTCCGTTCAGCACCTTCGTAAGCCTAACGCTCGACGAAGACCCGGCTAGCGAGATCCCGAACTTTTTCGGTACCTCGGCCTCGGCACCGAACGTGGCAGCGGTAGCAGCACTCATGTTGGAGAAGAATCCGACGCTGAGCGCGCAGGACGTGTACGACATCCTAAGCAGCACGGCACTGCCGGTGAATTTGCGCGAGGGCCCTTACGACCCGAACCAACAACCGATCTCGATCCCCGACGAGCCGAGCCGGCCTGGATTCAATTACGATTCCGGTCACGGCCTCGTCGATGCGGAGGCTGCAGTCATGGCGACGCCAAACCCCTAGATCGTTCGACTCGTATATACGGCAACTGAAAGAGGCAGGCGGATTCCCGCCTGCCT
>JAOTUB010000081.1 GCA_029864095.1 Gammaproteobacteria bacterium
ATATCGAGCGCGATCTTCTCGTCGTAGCGCCGCAGTCCGGCGATTAAACAACGAAACAAAGCGTCCCGGTGCAGGCCAGGTTCGGGCTTGGGCAAGAGACCCGGCACGTACAGGAGCAGGGGCATGTTGATCACCGTGCCGTTGCTCCGAGCAGCGCAAGTAATTCACTGACGTCCCGAACGATTCCATCGGGCCTTTGCAGGTGTTCCGGCCAATCCTGACCATTACGATTGACCCAGACCGTTCTAAGACCTGCCTCACGTGCGCCGGCAACGTCGACTTCGGGATGATCGCCGACATGTAGGGTTTGATCGGCACCTGCACCACCGGCTGCAACGGCTATGTCGAATATCTTCCGGTTCGGCTTTGCGGCGCCGGCAGAGGATGCCGAGATGACTTCGTGGAAAAGATCACTAATGCCAATCGAATTGACATCGGCGTTGCCGTTCGTCACGGCAATCACACGGTAGCGCCTCCCCAGTTCGGTCAAGGTAGGGCGAACTTCCGGAAAGACCTCGACATCGTTTCGCGCGGCGCTGAATACAGCCATCGCGTCGTCGACGAGGCCATCTCCGTATCCAGCTGCGACGCCGAGGCGGCCCAGTACCGTGCGCCGCAGAAACGTGAAGTCGTAACTCCGCTCCGGATTTTCGGCAACGACCTGCCCGCGCAGCTCGAAAATGCCGTCCGGCGAAAACCTCTCGGTAATGCGCGGATAATTGTCGCGCAGCCAGTCATGCAGATTGCGCTCGGCCCGTTCGATAACCGGGTGGATCGCCCACAACGTTTCATCGAGATCAAGAGTGATTGTGCGAATGTCGCGCACGGGTTGCTCGTTACGGAAAGATAGGTGAATATTGTGGCATGAAATACCTGCATACGATGGTACGCGTCACAGATGTCGACGCCTCGCTCGATTTTTATTGCGACAAACTCGGCCTCGTCGAGTTGCGTCGCTATGACAATGAGCAAGGGCGCTTCACACTTGTCTTCCTTGCGGCGCCCGGCAACGAGGACGCCCAGGTCGAGCTTACCTGGAACTGGGACCCCGAAGAGTACGACGAAGGCCGCAATTTCGGGCACCTCGCCTACCAGGTCGACAATATCTACGCCGTTTGCCAGCGCCTTTTAGATGGTGGCGTCACGATCAGCCGGCCGCCGCGCGACGGGCACATGGCTTTCGTTCGCTCCCCGGACAATATTTCGATCGAACTGCTGCAGAAAGGCGATGCGCTGCCGATCCAGGAACCATGGGCTTCAATGGAGAACTCCGGCCACTGGTAACATCCGATAACTGCATACGGCCAGCGACCGCGACATTCATCTGGACGGCATCAGTGGTGGCAGGATTTCGTCGGGCCGTTCGTCATCGTTCGACAGTACCGAAAATGATCGCAGGGCTTTGGCAAGCGCTTCGCCGGTCCAGTCGCCGCCTTGCGGGCCGTAGCTCAGACTCGACAGACGACTGAGTTCGGCGGCAAGCGGTGCGGAAACGCGCCCTGCAATTGCGCCGATGCTTCGTGGCATATCATCTGGCCACTGCAGGGCCGCCCACTCGAGCAGAGCCTTGCGTACGCCCGCCGCGTCGCCGGCCAGCGCTGCTTTTCGAGCTGCCCTGAGATGCCGTGCCTGCTGTTTGTGCACCGGTACCTGCGCCGGTTTGCGCTCGCGCTTAGGCGGCCGGGATGACAACCACCAGGCAAACAGCGTCAACAGCCAGACAGCAGCCAGCAGCTCGCTGACGTGACGCCAGAATCCTTGTGGCTTCGTGTCCGTGGCAGGCTCGTCACCGCTCGCCGCCATTTCCTCGGCCGTAACATCTTCAGGCTCCGGAGCCGGCGCCTCGCCTGATGGCAGGATGGTGATCGACCGTTCCGGCAAACGCGCGACCTGCCATGCCGCGGTTTCGGTGTTCCACCACGGCACTTCGAGCGCCGGTAATACGACCACGCCGGGTGTTACCCCGATCATTGCGTACTGGTCTTTGCGCACGCCCCGGATGCCACCGGATCCAACGCGGCGACTCAGCTCCGGTTTGTCCGGGTAGACATTAACGCCCTCCGCCGCGGGTGGCTCAAGCGCAGGAATCTGGGTCTCGAGCTGGCCCAAAGCGCTGGTTATCACATGTCGCGTCAGTGGCTCGCCCGCTGTGATTTCATCTGCATTTCTCGACCAGTCCTCGGCTATCGAAAGTTCACGTGCCGGCAGCCAAACGGCATCGGGGTAGTCGGCAGGCGGCGGCGGGATCGGCAAGACGGTTACCGACTGCGACTCCGACTCGTACACTTTGCGGCCCGTAATTCGTCCATCACGCAGCACGCGCGCCTCGAAGCGCGCGGGAGAAATCTCGATTGTGCCGCTCTCCTGTGGATAAAGCGCGTACACGCGTTCGACGACGTTGTACGGCGTGCCGTCTATCACTGCTTCGTAACTACGATCGTCCCCCGCAAGCTCGGTAAGCACGTCGACGCCGCTGATTGTCGGTTCGCGCAACGCCGGCTGCCGCGTCGCAACCGAGCGATAGATCTTGATCGTCAATAGCACCTGCGCCTGAACATAGGCCTCCGTGAAATCGACGTCACTGGTCACGAACACGTCGGCCTCGCCCGGCGGCTCGTAGCTCGGTTCGCTGACCGAAATCACGACGGCCTCACTTTGCTCATTACCGAGCGCAATCGGCGGTATGACGATCTGGCCATTGCGCTTGGGCATCAGCACGTAGGTCCACGTCTTGCTGCGGCGTATCTGTCCGTTGACGATTGTTGTGTTGCTGAGCTGACTGCCCTGCCCGACATAAAAATCCTGATCGAGCACGGAGACGTCCGGCTGCTGGTCGATGTTCGAGTCCGAGACGACCTCGAGCGTGAACGACTCGTTGAGCTCGATATCGGCACGGTCGACGCGGGCGGTTACTGCCGCCAGCGCCGCGGATGCGCACAGCAAGGCCGCAGCAAGCAGTACCGTCCGTCGCAGCCAGCCGGCTACCATGGCTGCACCTCATCATCCGGCCAGGTGTTGTTGCCGTCCTGGTCCTTGCCGGTTTTCTGGTATTGATAGCGAAATTTCCGTCTGAGCAGACCGCCCGGATCGTTCGGGATGCGGCGTAGCCACTGTTCCATCGACTGCTGCTGCTCCTGTTGGCGACGCAGCGCATCGAGTTCCTCTTCTGTCAGCTGCTGCCGGGCTACTTGTTGCTCGTTTTGTTGCGCTTCCTCTGCGGCCCGTCGCAGCTCTTCCTGCAACGCCTCGAGGTCCTCCTGGCTGGCTTCCTGATCGTCGCGTTGCGATGCGTCGCTGTCGTCGGACTGTCCGTCCGCTTGCGCCGAGCCATCCGAGTTCTCCTGCTCGGACTCGCTGCCATTATCCGACTGCTCACCGTCGCCCTGCTCATCCGATGGCTCTTGCTGGTCACCCTGATTCTGTTGCTGCTGCTGTTGTTCCTGCACCTGCTTCAAGAGATCGCGATTGTAGGCCGCGTCGGCATCGTTCGGATCGATTTCGAGCACCTGCTCGTAAGCGTCAATTGCCGATTCGAATTCACCCTGTCGCGCCATTGCATTGCCGAGATTGTAAAGACTGCGTGCGTCTTGCCGTTCGGCAAACGCTCGGGCGCTTTCTGCGTAATCCTGCGCGCGATATTCCGCAACGGCTCGCCACTCCGGGTTCTCAAAAAGATCAGCGGCATCTTGGGCCGCTCCCTCCTCGAGCTTTCGTTGCGCCTGCTGGTCTTTGGTCTGCCAGAGATCGTTCCAACTCGCCGCGTGTGCGTCGCGCTCGGGTGGCAAGATGAAGAAAAGGAAGACAATGACCCAACCACGCCGAAACGCCATCGCCGCCAGCGGCAGCAAGAGCAGCGCCAGCCAAGGTCCTTCCTCGCGCCAGTTGTCGGTCGCCAGGTTTTCGTCCCCCGCCTGCTGGCGTCCGGTTGCTCCGCTCAGCAGGTATTCGAGGTCGCGACCATCGGTCGAGAGCAAGGAGAAGCGCCCGCCGCCGGCTGCCGCAAGTGACCGCAGCGAATGCTCGTCGAGCCGGGGTACCGCAAGATTACCTGACTGATCGGTAACGAAGCCGCCACTGACTCTCGGAATCGGCGCTCCTTCTGCCGTGCCAACTGCGAGCACGGACAAGGTGTAACCAGAGGCTCTGAGATCGCGTGCCGTTCTTTCGGTATCGGGTGACGCACTGCCGTCAGTCACCAGCAGAATCTCGCCGCTGGCCGCGCCGGCCTGCTCCAGCAGCTGCCTGCCTTTGTTGATCGCAGCAGTCGGATAGCTGCCGCGACTCGGCATGATGTCCGTACTCAGGCTGTTGACCAGCGCGGCTATCGTATCCGTGTCGGTGGTCAGCGGCGTGACCGTGAATGCGTTTGACGAATAGACCACAAGCGCGGTCTGCCCGCTCCCGCGTCGTTCCAGCAAGTCCAGAATCTTCAGGCGTGCGCGCATCAGACGGCTCGGCGCGACGTCCTGCGCATCCATCGAACGCGACAGATCCAGTGCGACCACAAGTGCCTGATCGGATCGAAACACCGGCTGCTCGACACGCTGCCAGGCCGGGCCCGCCATCGCGACCGCAGCGATGACTCCACCAAGACCAAGCAACCACCAGCGGTAGTCGGAACGCCGATTGGCTGAACGAGAAAGCACGTACGGCGCAAGCGATCCGTCGACGACATTCTGCCAGCTACCGGGTCCGAGTTGACGGCGCGCAAGCAGTATCGCGCATGCAATAACGGCGGGCACAGCCCATAGCCACTCCGGGCGCAAGAAGTGAAAGTCAGCCCACATCGGCATGTTCATTGCAAGTAGTTACCACCACACTGTCAAACAGCATCGGGAAGCTCCCCACTAGGTCGCATCGCCAGGCTCTTCAGCAAGCTCACGAGGCAAAGGCATGACGCCAGCGCAAATGCGCCACCAAGCGGCCAGTAGTAGAGCGATTTGATGGGGCGAAAACCGGCCTCGGGTTCAGCAACCGGCTCAAGCTCGTCGACAAGTCGGTAAATGTCCTGCAGGCCTGCCGTGTCCTTGGCGCGAAAGTACCTGCCGCCGGTCATTTCGGCGATGCCTGTCAGTGTCTCTTCATCAAGATCAGCCGACGGATTGATGTTGCGACGGCCGCCGATCAGTGAGGACACTTCGAGTTGCTCGGCACCGATGCCGATCGTGTAAACGCGTAGCCCGACCTGCTGCGCCAGTTCAG
This sequence comes from Gammaproteobacteria bacterium, assembly GCA_029864095.1. Classification (GTDB taxonomy): domain Bacteria; phylum Pseudomonadota; class Gammaproteobacteria; order Steroidobacterales; family Woeseiaceae; genus UBA1847. The sequence continues at coordinate 5,203 of JAOTUB010000081.1, forward strand.
CTGCTTTGATCGGATCGATCTCGCCGGCCGTGTTGGCGCCATCGGTCAGCAAGACCAGCACTTGCTCGCTCGCATCCGCGTCCTGATCGTGAATCCGTTTCACCGCGAGTGTAATCGCGTCGCCGATCGCGGTTTTTTCCCCGGCGAGACCGATGAATGCCTCCAGCAACAGCACTCTTACAGTCTCGCGATCGAGCGTCAGTGGAACCTGCAAATAGGCGCGCTCACCAAAAAGAATCAGGCCGATACGGTCGCCTTCGCGACGACTGATGAAATCGCTGGCGACGGCTTTCGTTGCTGTGAGTCGATCCACGCGACGACCGCCCAGTTCGAAGTCCTTCTGGTCCATGCTGCCCGACAGGTCGACGGCCAGCATGAGGTTGCGGCCAGAGACCGGAACTTCGACCTCGTCGCCGATGCGTTCCGGTCGCGCAGCCGCAACGACGAGCAGCACCCAGGCGACCACCGCAATCCAGAAACGCCAACTCAAGAATTGCCCGGTTTGACGGCGTTCCCTAAGCACTGCAAATGCGGCCAGATCAGGCACTTTGAGCCCGGCATCCTGCAAGCTTGCAGACTCCGACAGCAGCTTGCGCGCAATCAGCGGCAGCGGCAATGCCAGCAGCACCCAGGGCCATGCCAGCGACCACATCAGGGTCGGCCTCCGACCGGCGTCGCGAGTCGCTGCCGTACCGCGGCGACCACGTCGACGAGTTCCATAGCTGAGACGGCGTCACTCGGTGGGCGATAGGGCAATTCGAGCAACTTGCGGCCGGCCTCACTCTGAAAGCGCGGCTGATCGAGATCCTTGTCGAGCCAGGCCAGCCAGACGTCCCCGGTCAATCCGGCAACTTCGTCACGCGGCGCATAGGCCAGCATCGTGCGCCGCAGCAGCGCCGACAGACCGCTGCTGAACGCTATGGCGTCACGGTGCTGTTCAAATTCGGCGGTCAGGTTTTGGAGCTGCTGCAGCGCGTGTCGCCTGGCCGCACCGCGAGCACGCTTTTGCAGGTAGTGTCTGACAAGACAAGCGAGACCGATTGCCGCCAGCGCAATAACCACCCACCAGCCTGGCGCGAGCGGCCACCAGCCGATCGCCTCGGGCAAGTGCAGGTCGCGAAGTGGAATCTGCTCGGGATCCACGGCTATCGCGTCCTTCGGCCGAGAGCGGTCTGCAGCGCCGTGACCGGATCATCTTCCGTCGAGAGTTGCATCAGATGGATGCCATAGCGCTGACAAAACGCCGCCAAATCCTGACTGCGAGCTTGAAATGCACTTTCGTAGTCGTGACGAGCCGCTTTAGCCATCGTATCAATCGCGAGTTCATCTTCTCGCGATACAAGGCGGTAGCGCCCGGGCGGCGGCAATTTCCGTTCGAGTGGGTCATTGATGAATACGGCAAGCACTTCGTTATGACGTGCAACGCTCGACAGATAGGACTGTGCCGACCGCGCAAAGCCGATGAAATCGCTCAAAATCACGACCAGGCTTCCAGGCCGGGCAACGCGTCGCAGCGCTGACATTGCCTGGGTCAACGGCGCCTCCTCATCCTCATTCCTGCTGCGCTGACGCTTCTCCCAGTCCGGATGAGTGACCAGTTCATGCACGTAACGCAGTGCCGCCTGGCGGCCGAGCCGTGGCTTGAGCTCGCGATGCGTCGTATCGCCAAAGATCAGACCACCGAGCCGGTCACCGCGGTGGTGGGCTGCCCACGACAACAGCGCCGCGGCGCGACTGGCGTTGACCGACTTGAAACAGCCTCGCGTCGCGAAGTGCATACTTGCGCGCAAGTCAACGACGACGAGAACCGGTCGCTCGCGTTCTTCACGAAACAGCTTGGTATAGGCGGTTGTGCTGCGCGCAGTCACGCGCCAGTCGATGCTGCGCGGATCGTCACCTGGCTGGTATGGCCGTGACTCGTCAAATTCCATACCCCGACCGCGAAAATGGGACACGTAGGCACCTGTCTGCAGCGAATTGACACGCAGCACATCAAGCGCGATCGCCCGCGCCGGACCGTTGAGCCGAATCAGCCCTGCCTGGCTGACGCTGACAGGTGAGGCGGCCTCGGGAAGTGTGTCCGGCAAAGCCACTACGGCACTCCGACGCCATCCAGAATGCGGTCGATAACGGAGTTCTCGCTGACGCCGTCGGCTTCCGCTTCGAAACTCAGCACGAGACGATGTCGCAGCACGTCCGATGCGATCTCCTGGATATCCTCCGGCCCCACGTAGTCACGGCCCGATAACCAGGCATGCGCGCGAGCTGCGCGGTCGATACCCATACTCGCACGCGGACTGGCGCCGTACATGACCTGCCCGTTCAGCGATTCGTCCACGCGTCCCGGATCCCGGGTCGAGACAACAATATTGACGATGTACTCCTCGAGTTCCGGAGCAAGGTGCAGGCGCAGGATATCCTGTCGTGCCTGCATGATTGACGCTACCGACAGCAGCTCCGGCGGCTGAAACGCATCGCGCTGCCCCGACTTCGCCTCGTCCCGGTTGAGCACCAAAATGCGGCGCTCGTCTTCTGTGGTTGGGTAGCCAACCTCAACGTGCAGCAGAAATCGATCGAGCTGCGCTTCGGGCAGCGGATACGTGCCCTCCTGCTCGATCGGGTTTTGCGTCGCCATTACCATGAAAAGATCATCGAGACCGTAACTCCGATCGCCGACCGTGATCTGCCGTTCTTCCATTGCTTCGAGCAGCGCGGACTGCACCTTCGCAGGTGCACGATTTATTTCGTCGGCGAGAATCAGGTTGTGAAACAACGGGCCCTTGCGGAATTCGAACGTGCCCTCCTGCGGCCGGTAGATATCCGTGCCAGTCAAATCCGCCGGCAGCAGATCGGGCGTGAACTGCAGTCGATGGAAATTGCCCTCGATGCTCTCGGCGAGAACCTTGATTGCCCGGGTTTTCGCGAGTCCCGGCGCCCCCTCGACAAGGAGATGGCCGTCGCATAACAGCGCGATCAACATGCGATTGATCAGGTGTGACTGCCCGATGATCAGGCTGCTGGCGTGCGCCTCGAGTTGTTGGAATTGTTCTGCGACGCTCATTAAGAACTCCGGAGGAAAAATCGGCGTGCCATTTTAGAGAGGATGCGTGAGCGAGCCAACCGGTCGCCATGTTTTTTGCTCATCTGAGCCGCACTTCGGTAATAATGCTCTATCTTCGGACAGTGACTGACGCCAAGAATTGCAGAGACTTCAGAAGAAACGCGCCATTACGCGCCTTTTCCGCACCCGAACAGGCCTTCTGCTGACATTTGCAGCAGCATTCGCAAGCTGCAAACCGGCAGGCGAAACGGCAGATCCGGTCGCCCGGGCCGAACCACAGCCGGTACTGATGTGTGGCGACCGCGGTCGGTTGCAGGCTCAACTTTACGGCGCGATTTCGGCACAGCTGCTGTGGAACCGTGACGAGCTCGAGTGCGGCGGCATGCCCAGACCCGAGGGCCGGGGCGCCCGACTGCACTTTGCCGGACAGGTCGACGCCGAGAATCACCGCATCACTTTGATTATCGCGATTCCAGAGCTGCAGCGCGCCGGCACCGGCACTGAGTATCCCAGCAACGTAACCGTGATCGAAGAAGGCAGCGGACGATTCTTCAGTACCTCAGGTCTCGACAACTGTCTGACCGACATCACGGCGCTGAACGCCGTCGACGAGACGGGCGATCGATTCTCGATCGACGGAAATTTGTACTGCGTGTCGCCGCTCGCAGAAATAAACGGCACGTCCAGCATGTCGATAAGCGACATGCAGTTTTCGGGCCTGCTCGACTGGAGCGCATCTTGAGGCTTTGGCTGCTCGCGGCAGCAGTTACCCTGACGATGAATTCGGCAGCCGCCAACGAGGAGCTCGATGCGGCGTTCGACAAAGACGTCCTGATCATTGAGGCGAGCGAGTTTGCGTGTCATCGCTTCGACATATACCTCGCGCTGGACAACATGCAGCGCGCCCGTGGCCTGATGCACGTTCGCAGCCTGCCGCAAACGACCGGCATGCTGTTCGTCTACGAACACGCCAGCATTCGCTCGATGTGGATGAAGAACACCTATATACCGCTCGACATCGTGTTTGCCCGCGCTGATGGAACCGTAGCGTCTGTCGTACGCAACACCGAACCGCTCTCGCTTCGTTCTATTGCGTCGAACGAACCTGTCACGTTCGTTTTGGAACTCAACGCCGGCGCCGCGGCGCGTTTATTTATCGACCGCGGCAGCCGGCTATTGTGGGAACCAGCCCATGGTCCTAACGAGTAATCAACGCAACTGGTCTGTCTTCTTCGGCGCAATTGCCATAACTGTGATTGCTGCCGCCATTTACTTTGGCAGCGTCGGTGTCAATGACGACACTATCCGCGTGTCGCTGCGACTGAGCGCCCATGCGGCTTTTGTGCTACTGCTCGTCGTATTTGTCGCGCGCCCGCTGCGGCAATTGGTGAATTCGCCGTTGACACTTGCGCTGTTGAGGAACCGTCGGCTGATCGGCATCGCATTCGCCGGTATTCACACGGCACACCTCGGCCTGATTTTTTATCGCGACAAAATGGTGGACGATTTCGACCTGAACATCAGTGAGAGCCTGCTTGGCGGCGCAACCTACGTCGTCATTTACCTGATGTTTATCACATCATTCGATGCCACCACCAGGGCGCTCGGTCCGAAGAACTGGCGCTTGCTGCACAAAGTCGGGCTGTATTGGATACTCCTCGCGTTTGTACCGACCCTGTTGCCCGCCTCAACCGACCAGGTTATTGCTGTCAACGGTTTCCTGATCTTGCTGACGGCCGTGGCGGTTACTGTCCGCCTGACGGCGTTCTTCGCGAAGCGAAAGCCTAGAGCACAGCGGCAATAGAATCGGCCAGGTATTCGACGTTGTCGGGGGTAATCCCGGCTATGTTTATGCGGCTCGAATTCACCATGTAAACGCCAAAGTCTTCCTTCAGCCGGTCGACGTGGTGTGCTGTGATTCCAAGGAAGCAAAACATGCCGTTTGCCCGCACGAGGTGCGAGAAATCGTGCTCGGGCACCTTCTCGACAAGCGCATCGTTAAGTAAACCGCGCATACTTTGGAGTCGATCGCGCATGTCGTCGAGTTCTGCGTACCACTCCGACCGCAGTGCCTCGTCATGCAGAATCGTGCTGACGATCGCAGCACCGTGATCCGGTGGCATCGAGTAGATCGTGCGCACGTAGTTGTTGGCCTGACTGGAAACCGTGGCGGCGGTCGCCGCATCGGCCGACAGGAACGACACCGTGCCAACCCGGTCACGATACAGACCAAAGTTCTTCGAACACGAACTTGAGACGATCATCTCGGGTACGCGCGCTGCCATGTGGCGGATGGGGAACGCATCCTCGTCGAGGTTCTTCGCAAAACCTTGATATGCCGTGTCGATGAAGGGTATGAGTTCGCGTTCGACAAGGATATCGGTAATCGTACGCCAGTCGTCCACCGACGGGTCGAGGCCCGACGGATTATGGCAGCAGGCGTGGAACAGCACTACATCGCCCTTCGGCGCGGCGCGCAGTGCATCCAGCATCGCATCGGTCTGAATGACGTGTTTCGTGGTGTCGTAGTACGGGTAGGGTTTCAGTTTCAGGCCCGCACCGCCCAGCAGCGGCACATGATTGGCCCAGGTCGGTTCGCTGACCCAGACCGTCGTGTCCTGCCGCGCGCGAAGGAGTATGCCTGCCGCGACTCGCAGCGACCCGGACCCGCCTGGCGTCTGAATTGTCACGAGCCGCTCATCCGACGCCGCACCCGCAAACGTCATTTCCTGCATGGCCGAATTGAAGTCCGGGCTACCGGCAGTGCCGAGGTACGCCTTGCTGATTTGTGTCTCCAGAATGCGGTGCTCCGCCTTTTTCACGCTGGCAAGCACCGGAGTTTCACCGGCAGCATTGCGATACACGCCAACGCCGAGATCGATCTTGTTGGGCCGCGGGTCATCGCGGTGCTCGGCGATCAGACCCAAAATGGCGTCCGCCGGCATTGTTTGCAGCGATTCGAACAAAACTGGTCTCCGTGTCAGGTGCTTAAAGCGTATCGATTGGTGTTTTCAGGTACGCGATGTCGTTGTCTTCAGCATCGGGCAGATGTCCTGCCCGAATGTTGACCTGAATTGCCGGCACAATCAACGCCGGCAGATTGAGCGACCTGTCACGTTCCTTGCGCATGCTCGTGAACTCGGCCTTGCCAACACTTTCATTGACATGGATATTGTCTGCGCGCTGCTCGTCGACGGTGCACACCCAACGCAGCTCGCGACCGCCCGGCATATAGTCGTGGCACATGTACAGCCGCGTATCGCCGGGCAAGCACAATAGCCGCTGAATCGAGTCGTACAGCACTTCCGCATTTCCACCTGGAAAGTCGCACCGTGCGGTGCCGAAATCGGGCATAAACAGGCTATCGCCGACAAAAACGGCTGAGCCTATCCGATAGCTCACGCTGTCGTTGGTATGACCCGGGGTCGCAATGACTTCGCAGTCGAGTTCGCCGATGCGAAACACGTCACCGTCCTCGAACAGTTTGTCGAACTGATGTCCGTCCGCCGCGAACGGCGGGCCGAGATTGAACACGGGCCCGAAGTACGCCTGAACGCTGCGGATACCTTCACCGATCGCGACTTGGCCGCCGAGTTTCGACTTGATGTACTGCGCACCGGTGACGTGATCGGCATGTGCGTGAGTTTCGAGTATCCACTCGAGGCCGAGCTTCTGTTTGTGGACATATTCAACGACCACGTCGGACGGCCCGGAATCGATTCTGCCCGACACCATCGAGTAGCCGATAACGGGATCGATCACCGCAGCGTGGCCGCTGCCCGGATCCGACACGACGTAGCTCAGCGTTCCGGTTGTTTCGTCGTAAAAATGCTGAATGCGTGCTTCGCTCATCAATAAAAACGCCGACGATGACGCCGGCGCTTATCCTCTTGTCGAGATCTCGATCAGGCCTTGGGGGCCCAGACCGTGCACCAGCCGTTAGCATTCACGGTCTTGCCCGGGAAGATCTGGCACGGACGCCAGGTATCTCCGTCGTTGCCCTGGACCAGGGCACAGTTAGCGCAGTTCTGTTCTGCATCCGGTTTGGAACGTGATCCTGGGTCTACCGTACTCGCGTCATGCGTGTATTTCATGGCGGCAGCCATCGGGTCGTCTTCGGTCACCTGCGGCAAATCCTGCGCAAAAACTTGGCGACCAGAGTTCGCCATGCAACCGGCGGCGGCTAATGCTGACAATTGAATAAACTTGCGGCGTGCAATCTTGCTCAACGGAGTCTCCTTAAATTTCTGTAGTCTGCCCGGAACGCGTCCGGGCGTTGGTATTCTAAACGATAATGATCAGGCTACGACGCATTGTAGACAATGTTTATGAACGCCAGCCTAACGTCCGTCGTGTGACATGGCCCCTCAGCGAGCTACTTGAGAACGATTATCATTAGCAGAATTTCAGATCCTGCCGCCTTTGGCATTCTCTGCGCCGGCCTGATGGCCACGCCGTCGCTGCCGGCCGCCGTCTATGACTACCATATCGCAGTGGACGCCTCGCTAAGCCGTCTCGAGGTTACGGCGAGGTTCAGGGCACCCGTTACCGATATCACGGCTCGTTCTGCCGATGCCGCGAAGTTTTTGCTCGAGGCACAAGATTGCGTTGACGGACGAAAGCTCCGCGTGCGCAGCCGCCGCATCATGACACCGGGAGACGGTGTCAGTTGCCTGAGCTACACGGTCGATCTGCAAAAAGCGGCCAAAGCGGAGCGCCGCAATCAGCTGCTGCATTCGTCCAACGTTATCGCCTCACCCACGGTCTGGATGTGGCGGCCGCGACTCGGCGGCGACGATGAGGTACGTGTGACGTTCGCGTTACCGGACGACGTGCAGATCTCGGTGCCTTGGCGGCCGATGCAATCAGACGAATCCGTTTACCAACTCACCGCGTCGCCTCAAAGCGGCAGTGCGGTTGCGATCTTCGGCCGATTTGATTCGTCGGTCGCAACTATCGCGGGTGCGCGCCTCCGGATTGACACGCTGCGTTCGTGGCAACGCGTTGACGCCGACGCCGTTGTCGATTGGGTTCGGGAGGCCGCCAATAACGTGACGCTGACATACGGCCGCTTTCCGAATCCCGCCGCGCGCGTCGTCGTTTTCCCGATCGGCAGCAGCCGGTCGCGCAGCGATTCTCCCGTTTACTTTGGACGTGTCGTACGTGACGGGGGTGAGACTGTCGAACTGCTGATAGATCCGGATGAGCCGACGGAAGCGTTTTACGATGACTGGACCGCAACGCATGAACTCTCGCACATGATGCTGCCGTTCGTGCACAGCGAGCAACGCTGGTTATCGGAGGGTTTCGCGCAGTACTACCAGAATGTGCTGCTTGCGAGGGCCGGCCGCTACACGCAACTCGATGCGTGGCAGAAGTTGCATGACGGCTTCGAACGCGGCCGCTCGTCAGTGCCGCGGCTGTCGCCGAATCAAGCCGCCGGCGGCGGCGAGCGTAACAGCCGCATGAAAGTCTACTGGAGCGGCGCGGCGCTCGCGCTGATGGCCGACGTCGAGTTGCGGCGGCGGTCAAATGGTGCGGAGTCGCTTGACGCCGTACTCGGCCAGTTTCAGCGATGCTGTCTGCCGTCGCAACAATCCTGGACTGGCGAAGAACTGTTCGCGGCATTCGATTCATTCTTGCAAGAACCCTTGTTCATGAATCTCTACCGGCTGCACGCGGATAGCGCCGGATTTCCAGACGTGCGCCCGCTGCTCCAGCGTCTCGGTGTCGTCGTCGAGCAAGGCGAAGTCAGCCTCGATGACGACGCCGAGTTGGTGGAAATCCGGGCGGCGCTCACGGCGCGGCGATATACTGACGGATCCGACAGGTAGTGGCGATTTTGACATGGCTGGCAGGAGTCACGCGGTTGATATCAGCAAAGTCAGTAACGGTTCGCAGCAATCGCGCGCCGACAGCGTAGCCGTTGAAGAACCGCTCGAGATCCGGCTCGGGTACTCGACTGCTGACGGCAGGGCCTCGCGCAGTGTTTCTATCACGATGCGCACACCGGGAAATGACCCCGAGCTTGCCGCAGGATTCCTGTATACCGAATCGATCATTCGGCGAGCCGACGACATTTCATGCATCGAGACCTGCGGGCCGCCGGCACCGGATAGTGGCAATCACAATGTCGTGCGCGTCGAGTTGGGTCCCGATGTCAGTGTCGACCTCGGTCGGCTGCAACGTCATTTTTACACGACGTCCAGTTGCGGCGTTTGCGGCAAGACCTCACTCGATGCGTTGCGCGTTATCGGTGTGGCGCCCATGGGCAACAACGACACGACTTTCGACCGGGACGTGCTGATCAAGATTCCCGATAAATTGCGCAAGGCACAGGCAACGTTTGACAAAACCGGTGGCCTGCATGCGGCCGGCGTTTTCACTACTGCAGGTGAACTCGTTGTGACGATGGAAGACGTCGGTCGGCATAATGCCGTCGACAAAGTTATCGGAGCGCTCCTTCTGGATGATCGCTTGCCTGCCACGGATCTCGGCCTGATGGTCTCGGGTCGCGCGAGCTTCGAACTGATGCAAAAGGCGCTGGTAGCCGGTATGCCATTGTTGGCGGCCGTCAGCGCCCCGTCCAGTCTCGCCGTGCAGCTGGCCAGCGAGTTCAATATGACACTCGTGGGCTTCCTGCGTGGCGACACGTTTAATATTTACTCGGGTAAACAACGGATACAGTATGAAAACTGAGGCCTACAACGAAACAGCAGCCTCCGAAATCATTGCTCGCTTTGACGCACGACCCGAACTGTTGCTGCAGGTTTTGCGCGCTTTTATCGAGCGATTCGGCTGGATTTCGGAAGACGCAATTCGGTTTCTGAGTGCGAGGCTCAATCTGTCACGGGCCGAGGTGCATGGCGTGGTCAGTTACTACCACGATTTCCGCACGACGCCACCCGGCCGGCACATTGTAAAAATCTGTCAAGCCGAATCGTGCCAGGCCATGGGCAGCCGTGAACTTTCAGCCCACGCCGTGAAAACTCTCGGTGTTGAAATGCATTCGGGCAACCGCGACGTCACTCTCGAGCCCGTCTATTGTCTCGGCAACTGCGCC
>JAOTUB010000216.1 GCA_029864095.1 Gammaproteobacteria bacterium
GCGCTGTTTCACCTGTTAGGGCGAAGTGATTGCCGGAATCCATGAAACTGGCACCGAAGATGAATATCCGAGAGTAATCGTGCTCGGTGTCCGCTAAGGTCGTCCCGGCCCCGAGTGCCAGCATCGCGAGGACGGCGACCGTCGTGCGTTTCAGGGTTCTCATTTTTCTGCTCCTTTCAGAAATTGCCTGTAGCGGCAGCCTGGCAATCTTGGGGTCCTTCGCGGCGTCGCAGAAGGCGTCGCGGAGGAGGCGAGGACCCATGGCTTTGCGTCTCGAACTTTCGCCCGATTTGCCTTTATCGCCGGATCAATGATCCTCCGACGGTGAGTTCTGTCAATTCGGGGAAGTACTCAGGACTGACCGCTTTCAAATCGGTAGCCGACTCCAACGGCGGTCTGATTACCGGTTCCTTGAAGGACCGCTCATGGCCGTGAGCAGCCGCCCAGATGCTAGAATCGTGATCGACTGCTACTGACCCAAACCAGCCACTCGCTTGTGTTTGCCGGGTTATCGGCAAATTAGGCTCCAACCGACTCGACAACAGGTACTTCCCATGTTCGTCGGACACTACGCCGCAAGTTTCGCGCTAAAGAAATTTGAAAAAAGGGCTTCATTGGGAGCTCTATTTCTCGCCGTTCAGTTTGTCGACATACTGTTCTTTCCATTTGTTCTGCTCGGCATTGAGCGCATGAACATTGTGGAGAACTTCACGCAATCAACTCATTTCGAACTCGAGTATTTACCATACACGCACAGCCTTCTGGCCTTTGTGCTGTGGTCTGTTGCGGCCTATGCTGTTTTCCGATGGGTAGTCGTGAAGAATCACGCGGTAGCTGTAGTAGTTGCGTTGGCAGTATTCTCGCACTGGCTATTCGACTTATTGGTTCACACGCCAGATTTACCTCTTTGGAGCGATACGACGGCCAAGCTTGGCCTCGGCCTGTGGAATAACGCTATCGCCACCTATCTTCTTGAGGCTGGACTCCTTTTGCTCGGCCTCTGGCTGTATCTGCGTTCGACGAAGGCCGCAACAACAGTTGGAAAGTATGGAATGGGAGTTTTCGTAGGTTTTTTGTTGTTAGTGAATGTCTTCAATATCTTCGGCCCACCCATGCTGGACACCAAACTAGGACTCGCAGTATTTGCGCTGACTTCGTATTTCTTGTTCGCGGTGGTCGCATTCTGGCTTGATGGGAAACGATCTTAGCCACAGTCAGATTCGCACGTTGCGGCCGTCCGCTCTTGGCTGCGATTTCAAACGGTGAATTTTTCCGGTCTTGAGTCATCTGAGTGACCGGTCTTGAGAATAGCGGACGTTTCGGTGGGTTAGGGGGCGGACTAACGGTCTCTTGGCTATTTCAAACGGACTCGTGTACAGGCTGTCGGAACAGCGCAAATCAAGCCCCCGCTACCAGACAAAAAATGCCGGGCCCCTGTGGCTCGGCTTTTTTGTTTTATAGGGCAGGAATTGATGCTGCGGGGGAAGCAGGTTCAGCCGAGGCGCCCCGGCGCGTAGCGTCGGTTAACAGGCGCCAAGACAACGCACGCGAAACGTGCGGTCAATCCTGCCCCGGCTACCAACACCATCTTATTCGGCCGGAGGCGCTCCAATTCAGCGTTTTCCGGGGCCGAACTCGTTTCTGGCTGGCGATACTCCAAGGATAGGAAATTCTATCGTATGGTTGAGGCGCGGCGCACGGAAAACGGCCATTTGCATCCTGCTCATGCCGTAGAAAGCGATGCCAAGGCCTAACACAAGCATTCCGTACTGATTGATGTGATCTTCCTTGAAGAAAAACTGAATGACGAAACCGACGACGATCGCGATCAGCAGCATACTGCGTGACCTTGAACGCAATAATTTGTGCGGTAACCGTGGTGCGTATGCCTGCGCCCATGATCACATCGATTGCCTGTTGCAGCATCTTTCAGGCCGGCCGAGACGAATCTGACAAGGCCCGGTTTCGTCCTGGTCGGTTCGCTCCGGTAGGTTTGGTCGTCGTCTTTTTCAGCCCGCCTTGTCGAATACCAGCGTGAATTTCGATTGTTCCGACTTGCCTTGGCGTGCGCCGGAACCGAAATATGTTGCATTACAAGATTTTATACATGCTCGTATCGGCCCAAAATTGGCCCTGTCGCTCACGGGCCGGTAGGCTATGTGCAATATCGGGGATGGGGACTACTATTGGCTCAGCGACGCTCTGCGCTCGATGTGTGGAAAAGCCTCGGCGACGAACCATCGACGCGGCACGCAACCGCCGAGCTCGTGCCGGCCGTGCTCTGCGCCGCGGGCGCGATTGGCCTTGCGCCGTTCGCTGTCATGCGCTGGATGTCCGGCGAATTGCCGATCGCGGCTATGGACACGGCCGTCATCGTCTTCTTTGTGCTCCTGGGAACGTACGTTTACCGCACTCGCAAGGTGCGCATTGCCAGCGTGCTGATCGCGTTGATAGGGGTCGTTGGCGTGACGCTCAGCGTGAACTTTCGCGGTGTGGGCCAGACGCCATGGGCGTTTCCCGCCATGCTCTCGTGCTTCTTTCTGTTGCGCCCGCGCGAGGCACTCGGACTGACGTTGGCGCTATGTGTCGTAATTTTCCTGCAACTACAGGGCTCTGCCTCTACCGGGCAGCTCGCTGCCTTTATTGCCACGATGCTCATCTCCACCGTGTTCGCGTTCGGCTTCTCGATCATTAATGACCAACAGCAAGACAAGCTGGTGTCGCTTGCGGCCAAAGATCCCCTGACCGGTGCCGGTAACCGCCGCGCATTCGTCGACCGACTGAGAGACGTGATCGCCCGGTTCGAGCGTTCCGGCATGCCATCGTCGCTTGTTTTGATCGATATCGACCACTTCAAGTCGATCAATGACACTCACGGACACTCGGCCGGCGACGAGGTGCTGTGCAGGGTATCCACACTGATCGATGCGCGTATACGCGATGTCGACCGGCTATACCGTATCGGCGGCGAAGAATTCGTCGTCGTGTTAGAGGGTGAGCATCTCGAGTCCGCCTACGATCTGGCTGAAGACCTGCGCGAGCGTATGGACGGCAAGGAATTGCTGCCCGGCGTCAGTGTCACCCTGTCGATGGGCGTGGCGCAGATTCGCGAACGGGAATCGGATGACCGCTGGATTCGCCGGGCCGACAAGGCGATGTACGAGGCCAAGCGATCCGGGCGTAACCGGGTCAAGGTCGCCGAGTAGACGAACCGGCCGTTTGAACGATGGACAGTTTCGGCGCAGCAATGAATACGTTTGCCAGTTTCATGTGGGTAACGCCGCTCGTCATACTGCTCGCACCAAAAGTGCGAGAGGCGGCAGCGGATTACTTCTGACGATCTTCATGAGCTAAAAAAAAGAGTCTGCGTTGCCGCAGCTTCGAACTCAAGGGAACGGGCGGCTGCCATTACTCGACGGGCAGGAAAGTTGCCGGGAACCAATGGCCAGGATCGCCGCCGGGCGAAACTCTGATCTGGTCTGGCAGCAGCGACGGCATCAACGCACTAGACGAGAATCAGCAATTCTCCTATCGACCAGCGCGATTGTCTTAGTGGTTTTCGCGATTTGGATGGCTTGCCTCTATGTCGGCGTCGATATGGTTTATTGGAAATTTCAGCCCGTGTAACCAGATCGGCGAATGGCTGCTTGTGGCCGTTAGCTGCCGATCATTTTTCTGATTTCGAAGGGCATTGAGTGGCTGCTTTGCGCGAAAGCGGACCTTTAGTCTTGCGCTTGTCTTGACGTTACG
>JAOTUB010000082.1 GCA_029864095.1 Gammaproteobacteria bacterium
AGGCCGCGGACGCCGCGGGCAATGTCACCCAGTCAGGCGATGTGACCGTGACGGTGCGCAATACCGTCGAGTTTACCGTCACACCGAGCGCCCAGGAGGAAGTCTCTACCATCATTTCGCAGGGTACGGCGCAGGCGAATCTGACAATCAATCTTGTGACCGGCAGCGTGCAGGGCGACCTGACCGTCAACGGCATCACGCCAACCGCGGCACACATCCACGACGCGTTTGCCGGCGTAAATGGCCCGGTCCTTGTGCCACTCGACCAGGACGCAGGCGATCCATCGCTTTTCACGGTGCCCGCCGCTGCGACGCTCGACGCGGCTGGCGTCGATCGACTGCTCGCCGGCGCCCTGTACGTCAACGTGCACACTGCCGCGGCACCGGGCGGCGAGCTGCGTGGCCAGATTCTGCCTGAGGATTTCGTGTTGCATTTCGCGACCCTCTCCGGCGCGGCCGCAGTGCCAAAGGTCGATAGCGTCGCCAGCGGTCGTGTTGCCGTGACGGTCAATCAGGTGACCGGAGCGTTGGTCGTGCAGGCGCGGGTTCAAGGGCTCGATGATGCGACTCAGGCGCACGTACACGAGGCTTATGCCGGCGCCGCCGGCCCGGTATCTGTTCCTCTCGCCCAGGATCCAATGAACACCGGCCGCTGGTTTGTCGAGAACGCGAGCCTGAACGCCGCGGGGCTCGACGCGTTCGCCGCCGGACGTCTTTACGTCAACGTTCACAGCCCCGCTAACCCCAGCGGTGAGATTCGAGGCCAGATCGTGCCGCAAGGCATCGCGGTATTGTTTGCCGAACTCAATGGCGAACAGGAAGTGCCGGCCGTCGATACGCGTGCCGATGGGCTTGCCGCACTGACGCTCGACGAAGCGGCCTCGCTGCTGACAATACACGTCAACACGAACCGCCTCCCTGACGCGACCGCTTCCCACCTCCACGGCGCCTTCGCCGGTGTCAACGGGGGGGTCGAGATCGGTCTCACACAGGACGGCAGCGAACCGGCCCACTGGTTCGCCGAAGAAGCGGCGCTCAGCGCGTCACAACTCGCTGCGCTGCTCGCCGGCGAGACCTACGTCAATGTGCACAGCCCAGCGCACCCGGGCGGCGAGGTTCGCGGCCAGGTCATTCCCGACGATATTCTGTTTGCTTTCGGCCACCTCGAGGGCAGCCAGGAAATCCCCGCCGTGACCAGCACTGCCGGAGGCACGTTTGCGGTGACCGTCGATCCGGCCACGCTGACGCTCGTTGCACATGCGAATACGACGGGCGCCGACGATGCGACTGCCGCCCATCTGCATGCTGCGTATGCCGGCACGAGTGGTGGTGTCGCGATCGGCCTCACACAAGACCCGACCAATGCCACACGCTGGTCGGCCGACAATGCCACGCTTTCCGCCGATCAACTCAGCGCATTTCGTGACGGTCGTTTTTATGTGAATGTGCACACGCCCGCCAATCCCGGCGGGGAGATTCGTGGCCAGGTGGCGCCGCCACCTATCGAGGTGCTATTCACCAATCTGAGTGGCGGTCAGGAAGTACCGGCGGTGAACACCGTCGCAACCGGCACGGCAGCGACGACCGTCAACCGCGAATCAGGAACAATAACGCTGCATCTCAATACGAGTAACGCAGCCACCGCGACGGCCTCACATATCCATCTTGCCTACGCCGGGCGGAACGGCGGGGTACTGATCGGGCTCGAGCAGGACGGGGCCGATCCCGGCCATTGGTTCGCAATCGGCGCGCAACTTGATAGCGATGGCCTTGCCGACTACCTGGCAGGCCGCCTGTACGTGAATCTTCACACGCCGGCCAATCCCGGCGGTGAGATTCGCGGGCAAATAGCGCCGCCGCCCATCGACGTGTTATTCACGACGCCGAGCGGCGACCAGGAAGTACCACCAGTTGCCAGTGCGGCGACTGCTATCGCCGCGAGCACCGTCGATCGTGAGGCGGGCACAGTGACGCTGCATCTGAACACCAGTGGCGCCGACGATGCGACGGCCTCGCATATTCACCGCGCCTCTGCCGGGCAGAACGGTCCGGTGCTGATTCCCCTGGAGCAGGACCTGCTCGATGTCGGCCATTGGTTTGTCAGCGGTGCGCAGCTGGATGGCGCCGGCCTCGACTATTACCGGGCCGGTCAGCTGTATGTCAATCTGCATACGCCGGCCAATCCCGGTGGAGAAATTCGCGGCCAGATTGTGCCACCCGATGCCGCAGAATTCGATAACGAGGCGCCAACAGTCGACCTGACGTCGCCCGTATCGCCCGTCAGCGGCACGGTAACCCTGGACGCTGACGCGACCGACAATCAGGGTATCGTCGAAGTGCGCTTCCTCGTTGACGGTGTGCTGATCGACAGCGACACGAGTGCGCCCTATTCGATTGATTGGGATACGACGACGGTCGCCGACGGAGACGTTACCTTGACGGCGGAGGCCGAGGACCTCGCCGGAAACGTTGGTGTCTCTGCCAATGTCGACGTAACCGTTCAAAACGGTGCCGCGGTCACACTAACGCAGATCCAGACGATGGTGTTTACGCCCAGATGTGCCGGCTGTCACTCTGGACCAACGAGCGATAGCTTGCCCTCAGGCATGAATTTGTCGAGCACGGCCAGCAGTCACAGCGCCCTGGTCAACGTGTTGAGCCTGCAGGCGGATCCGCCTCTCGATCGTGTCGAGCCGGGCGATCCCGATAACAGCTACCTGATTCGTAAACTCGAGGGTGGGCCAGGGATATCAGGTAGCCGCATGCCGCAAGGCGGACCGTTTCTCGATCCGCCGACAGTCGACATGATCCGCCAGTGGATCAGCGACGACGCGCCAAACAACTGAGGACGCGACACCTCGTTGGGCAAACCGCCGGCTCGCGGCGATCTCGCGGCCGGAGGTCTATACTGATTCATGAACCGCAGCGTGTGCGCAACGCGAATTACCAGGGCGACTTCAAACGTCGCCCGCAAGTCATGAACGACCCTTTCGACCTTGCCCGTTTCGTTACGGCCCAGGGGGGCGCCTATGCCGGCGTCGTGGCAGAGCTAAAGCGAGGAAGGAAGAGCGGCCACTGGATCTGGTACATATTTCCGCAAATCGCAGGGCTGGGCTCCAGCCACATGTCGCAGAAGTTCGCGATCTCTTCAATCGATGAGGCCAGGGCCTATGTTCAGCACCCTGTCCTGGGCCCTCGCCTGGTCGAATGCATCGAACTGGTGCTGGCGATCGAAGGCAAGTCGGCCGCACAAATACTTGGCGATATCGACGCGCTTAAGTTCCACTCCTGCCTGACCTTGTTCGCGGCAGTTGCGAACGACACCGGTAGTTGCCAAAAAGCACTTGAGAAATATTTCGACGGCCTGACCGACCCATTGACCACGCAGGCCCTGAGGGGCTAATCCTCGTCGTCGACGTAGTTTTCGAAGACGCAGTACTTGGCGAACGCCTTGGCCTCATTGACCGTCCAGTCACCGTTCGGCTTGTCCTTTATCTTCTCGCACCACTTTTCGCTGCCAACCTCAGGCGCGCAGGCGCTTTGCGATAGTGCCAGTAGCAGGATAGCTCCGACCGCCCATGTCTTTCTCATATGACAAATCCTCGACGTGGATGACAGTTACGAATCCAGGTTGCGCGTATTATGGGCTCGAACCCGTCGAATTGGCCAACGCATGTTCAACGTACAGCTCTGATAACGTCGCCGCGATCGCGTTCGCTTATCCGGGACCCGGGATAATGGAAGCCTGTGAGCACATCGCCGTACTAATCCGGCACCCGGTAAGACACAATAGTCCGCTCCGCAGCTGAGTGGTCTTAGTCGCAATGCCCACACGGTTTATGCATGGCTGACGAGCAGGAGCCCAACGTCGGCTTCCCCAAGCGTTTTTTGGGCGTATTCCGATACAGCCGCCGCGCATTGGACCTGGTGTGGACAACGAGTCGCGCGCTGACCATCGCGCTGGCGCTTTTGACGCTGGTGGCAGGCGTCCTGCCGGCCGTGATCGCCTACATCGGGCAGCTGATTGTCGACGGTGTCGTGGCGGCGATGACGTCGACCGAGCATGACCCGCGTCCCGTACTGTGGCTGATCGTGCTGGAGGCCTCCGTCGTCATTTTGGTCGCGGCCAGTCAGCGCGGACTGTCCGTGAGCCAGTCGTTGCTACGCGCCCTGCTCGGCCAGCGTGTCAACGTCATGATCCTGGAAAAAGCGCTGACCTTGCAGCTGGCGAACTTCGAAGACTCGGAGTTCTACGACAAGCTGACCCAGGCTCGGCGCGAAGCCTCGAGCCGCCCGCTGAGTCTCGTGAACCGCACGTTCGGACTGGTGCAAAACGCGATTTCTCTCACTAGCTATGCGGTGTTGTTGTTCGCGTTCTCGCCGTGGGCCGTTGTCATACTGATCGGCGCCGGCCTGCCCTCGTTCTTTGCCGAGGCCAAGTTCTCGGGTGATGCATTCCGGCTGTTTCGCTGGCGCTCCCCGGAGACTCGCATGCAGATGTACCTGGAGACGGTCATCGCCCGCGAGGACGGCGTCAAAGAGGTCAAACTGTTCCAACTCGGCCCACGGCTCCTGCAACGCTATCGCGACATATTCAATAAGCTGTTCGTCGAGGACCGTCGGCTCACGCTGCGCCGTGACACCTGGGGCTTTGTGCTGGGACTGTTATCGACGACGGCCTTTTATGGCGCCTATGCGTGGATTGTGATTACGACGATTAACGGCGGCATTACGCTGGGCGCGATGACGATGTACCTGGTGCTGTTTCGGCAGGGCCAGGCCGCGGTGGCCGCCAGCCTGTCGGCAATCAGCGGCATGTACGAGGACAACCTGTACCTGTCCAACTTGTACGACTATCTCGGCCAGGCTGTCACGCCGCATCACGGCGATGCCAAACACGGACCCCACCCCGAGCAAGGGCTCGAATTCCGGCACGTGTCATTCCGTTACCCGGGCGCGACCGGAAACGCGCTGACGGATGTCAGCTTTCAGATTTCCCCTGGCGAGAGTCTGGCACTGGTCGGCGAGAATGGTTCGGGCAAGACGACCCTGATCAAACTGCTGACCAAACTCTACAATCCGACCGACGGTAAAATCCTGCTCGATGGATTGGACTTGAAGCAATGGGACGTGGAAGCCCTGCGCCAGCGCATCGGCGTGATCTTTCAGGACTTTGGCCGTTACCAGTTCTCGGTCGGCGAAAACATCGGCGCCGGGGACGTGCGGCATATCGACGACGCTGAGCGCTGGACCAAGGCCGCCAAAACCGGGATGGCCGCGCCCTTCATCGAGGACATGCCCGAGGGCTACGAAACGCAATTGGGTCGCTGGTTCAAAGGCGGCCGTGAGTTGTCGGGCGGACAGTGGCAAAAGATTGCGCTCTCGCGGGCCTTCATGCGCACTGACGCCGACATCCTGGTGCTCGATGAGCCAACAGCCGCGATGGACGCCGCATCGGAAGCCGCAATCTTCGATCATTTTCAGTCAGAGAGCCACAACAAGATGACGATCCTGATCTCGCATCGCTTCTCCACGGTACGTGCCGCAGACCGGATTATTGTCATCCACGACGGTGAAATCCTGGAACAGGGGAATCATGAAAGCCTGCTCGCGGAGAATGGCCAGTATGCCCACCTGTTTAGACTGCAGGCGAAGGGGTATCAGTAGATGTGGGGTCGAAATTGTGGCGGTCGGATATGCTGGCAGTTAGGCCCGAACAGTACATTGGACCGACACGCGCATTTTCAGTCGCGAGTTGGATGGCCTGAGGCTTTATATTTCAATGAGTTATCGGGTCGTCCGTTGCTTAAACTGCATCACTGTGCACAACGATGCATAGCTGATTCACGCAAATCTCCGGCATCGCATCCGTGGTTCATAACGATTGAATCGTCATCGATTAAAGGATTACACGAACGCAACCTCAGGTGCGCGCATGCCGCGCTCGATTTCAGCCGCAACGCGAGGATCCTGGCCACGCTTTCACGACTTTCGATCTACCACGGCGATGGTGTCTCCTATTCTTCGAAGAACCCACTTGACAAACTGGTTGCATGGCTCAATTATATAGTTGAGTGATTCAACTAAGGAGCGTTGCGATGGAAGAAGCACAGACACATACGGTCGTGCGCGAAGGCTATGCGCGCGTTGCAAAGCAAAAGACGAGCTGTTGCGGACCGACTGGCCACCACACCACCACCGAAATCGATATCGCGAAGCAGATCGGCTATTCCGACGCGGATCTGGCCGGACCTGCAGCTACCGGGAACCTCGGCCTTGGTTGCGGAAACCCGACGGCAATCGCGAATCTACAGCCGGGTGAAATCGTCGTCGATCTTGGGTCGGGCGCCGGGTTCGATGCATTGCTCGCCGCAGAGAAGCTCGGCAGCAACGGACGTTTCATCGGTGTCGATATGACGCCGGAGATGCTGGCGCGCGCACGCACCAACGCCGTGAACGCAGGCTACGCGCGGACGGTCGAGTTCCGTGAGGGTTTGATCGAGGCGCTGCCCGTCGCATCAGGGTCTGCGGACGTCGTCATCTCCAACTGCGTCATCAACTTGAGCCCGGACAAAGCGACAGTGTTTCGCGAAGCGTTTCGTGTATTGAGGTCAGGTGGCCGGCTGGCGATCAGCGACATCCTGCTTACCGAGCCATTGCCGCCTGAGGTTGCGAAAAGCGTCACTGCGTTGATCGCGTGCGTTGCCGGCGCGGAAACGGAGGAAGTTTATGTGGGGCACATCCGCGACGCCGGCTTCGTGGACATTGAACTACAGCGACGGCTGGCCGGAGAGATATTCGACTTTGCCACGGATGATCCGGTCATCAGCGCGGCGATCGCGGAGTTTGGTGTCGAGCGCGCCAAGCAAATTGCGGAGACTGTGTTTAGTTACACGATTCAGGCAACGAAACCATGAACACGCTCGTCAATGACATCGTCGCGTTCTGTCGTATGTTCGCGATGGTGGAGCGAGATCAAGTCTGCTGTGGCACGGTGACCGTCGCGCAATGCGTGGTCCTTCAAACGCTGCTCGAAGGCACCTGGGATGCGTCGACCCTCGCCAGTCATGCGCGCGTGACAAAAGGGGCAATGACGCGGCTGCTCGATGGGCTAGATTCACGCGGATTCGTCGAGCGGCACCAAGACCCAGACGACGGACGCCGCTGGCTGATCGAGCTGACCGCTACCGGCACAAAGGAGGCCAAGCGGCTCGCCGGCATGACCGAAAACGCGGTTGCCATGGTCATGTCGCGGATGCCAAAGGACATGCGCAAGCCTGCGGTCGCCATGATCTCGGAACTGCGCAAGGCCGCAGAAGAGGTGCGCGACGGCATCGACTGTTGCTGAGGGATCGGGCCTAGAGATGGCGGTGGTCGAACCGCAGGTTTGGGCACCGACGTGGGCACTTGGGGAGAATCAAGGACGATGCACAGCTGATTCGCGCAAATCTAAAGTGGCCCATTCATCACCTTTGACGATCCAAGATGGTCGGGGCGTAAAGGTTACGGCGTGAAAATGTTCGCCCTGATCTCACGTGTCCAGGGAACAGGACTCATATTCAGCGGATTGGTAATTACCGCGGCACGACCGGTACTGCTCATTGCAAACGCCAGCTCTGTGCCATCGCTCAAACCGATCGGCGTGATGACGCTCCAGGCACCGGCGAGCACATCGAAGTGGCGCGCCGTTCACGAAGGACATTGTTTACCTTGACGGACTACTCCGGGTTCACAACTTTCTTCACGCCGCCGTCGCAGCCGGGCGCGCCGATTGTCTGCAACTGCTATTTTGCGGGAAGCTCGATATCGAAGACATACCGGTCTTGTGTGAACTTACGGCTTTAGGCCTGTGTCGCGCCCTGCGATACCTGCCACCGTGGGCAGCCGACCGGCGATTTCTCGTTAGCTATCTGGCTTACTCGTCGTTCCTGAACAGTATCGATCTCAGCGCGATTCGCAGCCATTACATGAGTTTGCTCGCGACCAGCCCGCCTGTTGATCTCACCGGCCGTCAGTGAGGACGGAGTTAGTACCGACGACCATTTCGCGGCCCTATCCCTGGTCCGACTCCTTTGCGACGGCGGTCTCTGCCGGTTTTGGGCCAATAACATCAAAAAATACACCCGCTAGTGCGTTGACTCGAGTGATCCTGAAGATCAGTTCGGTGAACGATATCGGCCTTACATTTCGGACTTCCCGAATTTTCGGCAGGAGGACGGCTGCGGTAATCGTCCTCGCAATTGTCGATATCACGAAGACACCCAACAGCGGGCTAAGCCAACTCGACTTGTAGCCAAAGGCCTCAATCGTCGTTGGTAGCGTCGCTCCAAGGTAGCCGCCCAGCATCGCGCCGCAGAAAATACCGAAGCTCGCCAGCACATTGTGAATCGCAAGATACGTTACCCTCTTGTCGCGCGAAATCAGGTCGTATAGGAAGTTGCTCGCACTCAGTGTGAATCCGGCCCAGGTCAGGCCGCTGATGCCTTGTATGAAAAGCAGGTACCAGTAGTTTGACGAGAAGGTCCAGAGCAAGGGCATTAGAGGAATTACGACTCCGGTTGCTGCCAGGATACGTCGATTGCCAAACACATCGCTAATTCGCCCCCACTGATTCAATGTCAGGAACTGGGCCAGAATAGCCACTCCCGTGTTGCTCATGAAGGCAACATAGCTAAAGTGAAGATCACGCAGCATGTAAACCGTAAAAAATGGCGATGCGATCGCTACGGAAAACTGCATCATCGCGAAGAACACTGAGAAGCGGACGAAATTCGATTGTCGCAGCCGCAACCACCACGCCACGCTGGTCGGCGCTTCCATAGCTGCAACATGACCCGATGGATCATGCATCCTGGCAAGGTGATAGACGGACACGAGCCGCGCGATCATGGCGACACCGAATAACACCATGAATCCCTGCAGCGTGCGGCCATTTGTGCTGGCCACCTGCAAGACAATTCCGCCGACCGTGAGGGAAAAGAACGTTACGAGAGACACAATCTTCGTTCGACGTCCGAAAAACCGGCCGCGGCGCCGTATTGGAACGATATCCCCCATCAGGCTGGCCCATTGGGGCGTCGACAAGTGCGCGCCGCATTGATAAAGAACAACGCACGCGATCATGATCGGGACAGCCATTTCACTGAATAAGACCGGCAGAATCATCAGTGGAAGCCAGGTAAACGCCTGCACCGTCGCGCCGACCAGCACGATAACGTTGCGCTGCAGCGTTAGCCTTCCAAGCCACGCCGAAAGCAGTTGCACGAAGGAGGCAAGCAGTGGCGGCAGCGAGGCCAGCAGGCCTATTTGCGGCGTGCTGGCCTTTAGAAACAGGGCGAAGGCCGAGAAATAGGTCTCACCGATGCCGACCATCGTGGCAAAGGCCGCCGCATCCTTCAACGAATGCCGCAGCGATTTCTCTACCGCGGCATCATTCGAAAAAGCCGCCTTCGACCTTTTCGCCGGCATCTAGGGCCGCTCAGCAATGGCAATGACTTCCCGGCTAGGTGGCCTGCTGTCGATAAGGCGCTTCGATACCTTCACTGCAGAACCAGCATCAGGCTGCCCGCTTGCACCGGCCGCGTGATTGCGAAACGTTCAACCGCTCATCGCAGGCATTCAGGATCGCCATTAGCATGTCGGAGTAGGACATGCCCGCGAGCGCTGCCATTCGAGCCAGGTGCCCGTCCCAGCACCAACCGGGATTCGGATTGACCTCCAGTAGTCGCGGCGTGTTGTTCGCGTCGAGACGCCAGTCGAACCGGGCGTAGTCCTGACAGCCGAGTCTCTGGAACAGCTTGATACAACTTGCATGCAGAAAGTCGAGGGTGGCCTGCGGCAATTCGGCACGTATGGACGTCACTTTTTGGAAGTAGACCGAATCCGGGTCCCACTTCGCTTCGTAACCGCAAATCCTGGGCAATTCCGGCGGAAGCTCTGAATAGTCTTCTTCGATTACCGGCAACATCGTATAGCTGTCGGGAGGGTTACCGAGTATGCCGACACTGATGTCCTTGCCCGAGAGAAATTGCTCGACCAGCACGGGTCGGTCATACCCAATGGAATCTCTCACCTTCGCAATCGCATGCTCAAGCTGCCTGACATCATGACAAACACTGTCGACCGTGATGCCCACACTCGAATCACCATCATTGGGCTTTACGATGACTGGAAATTCGAGTGGTAGGGAAATAAACGTAACCGCTTCCGGTGCCACTGAAAACGCCTTTGGCACGGGAATGTCCATTTCGATCGCAACACCGCGTACGAGCGATTTGTCGTAACAATATGCAAGGCATTGTGGCGTGCCACCGGAGTATTGGATGCCCAACATCTCCAAGAGCGATGGCACATGCAGTTCCTTGGTTGCCTCGTTATTGAACCCTTCATCACAAAGGTTGAGGACAAAATCCGTTTTGCCGCCAGCCACTCGAAGCTCGTCTATCAACTTACCGTGGTCATCGAAATAGCGAAAATTAAATCCCGACAATTTGCCAAGTGCCTTTCTCAGCTCGCCTATAGTATGGAAATCGTCTTCATCGAATGTTCCGCTCGGTTTTACGGCATCGGCGCGTCGATGATCGCCAAGCAGCACGATTACTTCGCGAATCGCTTGCTTTTCTACGGCAACTGGCGATGTAACCTTGTTTGATCGCGCCGTCAAAATGATGCGCTGCGCCATCATGCCGAGATCCTGATTTCGCTTTGACATGGTGGACATTGGCTGCGAGTCCTGGGCGTCGAAGCCGTTATCTTCCATGAGTTCACGCAGTTGGTTTTCGTTGTACAGGCGCTCGGCATAGAACTGATCGGCAATGACACCTTTTTTCACATGCGTGATAACTTCTCGGGAGACGAGCCTGTTGTTATCTTTAGAGAGTGAACGTTCCCGGCAGACGAAGTAGTTTTTGTCGATCCATTCCCAGCTGCGTGGCTCGAATGTACCTCGCAGATAATCTCCGTCTGTAAAGTCGATCAGCAGTTGCCCTCCTGGTTTCAGAAGCCGCTGAAGCTCCTTCAGAACTGCAATATCATCTTCCATTGACTCGAAATATCCGAAGCTGTTACCTGCCAGGTAGATAAGATCGAATTTGCTATCCGGGAAGCGCAGCTTACGGGCATCTCCTTCGCGAAAAGTAACGGCGTGACCCTGCTCACGAGAAACGCTCTTGGCGCGCGAAATCAGGTAGTGCGAGCGATCTACACCAAAGAGGTTCTTGTAGCCGCGTCGCGCCAGTTCCAAAACATGTCGACCCTGGCCGCAGCACAAGTCCAGGATGCAGGCGTCCTCGGCAATGTCGACGATACCCAGGAATGCGCTAACGTCAGCCTCCGTTACGTCGGGGTCATCGACGACGTCGCCATCGGTACGCAAATAATTGGCGTTGAATATGTCGCGCCACCAATCCGCCTTCACGTAACTTTCGAGGTCCTCGACAGGCCCAATCGAGGTTCTCAACACAGCGTTCGTTCGGCGTTTCTTTCGCGGTGCGTTCACCTGATTTGCTTTGCCGGCCATCTTACAAGTGTTCCTCGGAGCAGTCCTGGAGCGATGTTTCGCGGATTGGGCGCCCAAATGAATCGGCTGTCAAGAATATTGTTGGGTGTGCGTCCAACACGTTCTTCCTGTGGCGCAACCTGTGGGGTTCGCGTTGCCCACCGTACGCGGGACAGCGTCCATGAAGTCTCCAGGTTTTCCGATTCGATTGGATGCCTCAGAGTGATGGCTGTACTTTTCGGACTGCCTGGTAAGAAGCCGCTCGACGACCAATGAATCATGTCGTCTTCCATTCGTCGTGCCCAATTCGGAGTGGTCCGGTTGAGGTCTCGCAGTTTCCTGCTGGACACGCGGATTTTCAGTCGGCCACGAAGGCAGTCTACCGAACCAGGGCCCGTAGCAGTTCGATCTTGGCGCTCGACACCGCCTTTTCTGGTTTCATCAACATGTACTCTGCGAAACAAGATCGCCGCGTATCACTCTAACCTACAGGCTGCATCCAAACCGCTTGTAGGTAATAATTGCACCCATGATCTCATTCGTATCAGAACTCAAGCGCCGCAACGTATTGCGCGTTGCGGCCACCTATGCCGTGGTCGCCTGGATCATTATCGAAGCGGGCTCGGTGCTGTTGCCCACGTTCGGGGCGTCGGAATCGGCGTTTCAGATCTACGTCATTGTGGTCGTGGCGGGTTTTGTCGCGTCGCTGGTATTGGCCTGGGTCTTCGAGCTCACGCCTGAAGGGGTCAAGCTCGAGAAAAACGTCGATCGGACAGAGTCGATAACAGTGCAGACCGGCCGAAAACTGGACTTCATCTTCATCGCATTGCTCGTAATTGCGCTCGGAGTATCCGTTAGTTTGAACGTCACCGGCATGCGGGATGCACAAGTGGCACCGCCGGCGGCCGTCGACCGCTTGTCGATCGCCGTCCTGCCCTTCACGAGTCGCAGCACGGACCCGGAAAACCAGTTGTTTGCTGATGGCATCCATGACGACTTGCTGACCCGCCTTGCCAACATTGCAGCGCTGAAGGTGATCTCCCGCACATCGATGATGGAATATCGGGACACCACCAAGAACCTGCGGCAAATCGGCGAAGAACTCGCCGTCGGGACGGTCCTCGAAGGTGCCGTGCAACGGGTGGGCGACAGCGTACGAATCAGTGCGCAGCTCATTGATGCATCGACCGACGAGCATATCTGGGCGAAGTCGTATGACCGGCAACTCAGTACGGTCAATTTGTTTGCGATACAGAGCGAGATTTCGGCAGAGATTACGCGGGCGCTGCAAGCGACACTCACCGACGAAGAACAGTTGCGTCTGACGAATATACCCACCAACAGTCTGGCCGCCTACAACCTTTACACGCAGGGCCGTGACAACCTATACAAGCGGCGTCTCGATACACTGCTAAAGGCGCGCGAGCAGTTCGAAGCGGCCATCGCACTGGACCCGGATTATGCTGACGCCTACGCGGGTCTCGCCGACAGCGCGCTGCTGCTGCTGAACAATCATCAGGCGATCTCGCCGGATGAAGCATTCGCCGTCGCCGAGACATCGCTCGACAAAGCGCTCTCGCTTAATCCCGATCTGTCGGACGCGCACGCCTCTCTCGGCCTTCTGAAGCACAAGAAGTGGGAAGAGACCCGCACGGGTGCCGGGCTCGAAGAAGCCGAGGCCTCCTTCGTCTCAGCGTTGGCGCTCAACCCAAACAACGCAAGCGCCTATATGTGGTTTGGCTCCCTCCGGGCAGCACAGCGGCGAATTGAGGAGGCAATTGAACTCTTTCATGAATCGCTTCGCGTCGACCCGCTTGGCAAGATCCCTTATGCCAATCTTCCGGGTCTGTATGCCCTGCGTGGCCAGAATGACGTAGCCCTCGACTTGTATGTCAAGGCGGTCGAGATTCATCCCCAATGGCCGACGGCTTACCAGAATCTGGCGCAGCATTTGCAAGGTCTCGGTCGCATGGACGAGGCGGTCGCCTGGGGAATGAAAGGTCAGGAACTGAGTAACGATCCGGTCGGTGGTGCATCGATGGTCAGTGCGTATATCGAGTTTGGCGACTACGACAAGATCGCCGAGCTCTTTGCCGGCGTAACACCCGGCCATCCGATGTACGAGGTTGGCCTCGGCATGCAGAAGGCATTTCAAGGCGATTTCGCGGGCGCCGTCGAAATCATCGAGAACACGATTGAGGGCGTCGAGCACCCCAGGCAGTTTCAACTGAATTTGATTGCCGCTTTTGCAGTGTTTGCCGGCGACTTCGACAAAGCGCGCGTGTATGCCGAGCTTCACGATCCTGAGTTTGCGGCGGATGCGGACCCGGAGGTCGATGCGTTCAACGTCGCCAATCTGATTCGCTACGCGTTTATTCTGCAAAACCTCGGCGAGAATCAGCGCGCGGAAACACTGCTCGCAACGGCGTTGAATGTTGTGCGAACGTTGCCCCGGATCGGGCTCGCCGGGCACGGCATACGCGATGTGCAAATCCTGGCCTTGCAGGGCAAGACTCTTGAGGCACTCGCCGCGTTCCGTGACGCGATCGATGAAGGCTTCCGGGGCACTGTCTCCTCGAACGGCTGGCCTCTGGCGGTCGATCCCTACCTGAATTCGCTACGCGGTCAGCCCGGGTTCCAGGCGATGGTCAGCGAGCTCGACGATGCGGTCACGGCAATGCAACAGCGCCTTGCCCAGGTCGAGCAAAGCGGCAATTGGGATGAGCTCAGAGCGCTCGTCGAAAGCACCTGATCGAAGCAGACGCACGGTGCCGGGCGACACAACAGGGAATTTGCAGCTACTTGCTGCCGCACTTGATCTTTAGCGACGCAAAATCGTAGAGGTACGCCGGCGCTTCTGACGCTTTTTTGCCCACGTTGCCGTTGCCGCCAGCACTGTCCGTGCCGGATCTCATCCATGGGCCATAGCGGATCTCACCACCCACATGATACGACGGTCGTACGGACCATCGGTATGTCTGGCATGCATCCAGCTTTGCGGCGACGGTGTGAGACGGTCCCTTAATATGTTCCCTTGAGTAAACCGGCCTGTGCAAATCGTAAATTTCGACATCGTAATAAATATCCGATTCGTCGATGCCGCTCGCCGACGCGGGGTCGGCAGCGCCGCCAAGCAAGTTCAGTTCCCATGCGAGGGTCGGGTTCAGCGACTTGCTGGTGCCCTGCCAATTGTTCCTTGCTATCAGGCTAACGTTGCTGGATTCGATCGGTAGCAACGTGTGCTTCAGTGCAACAGAGTCGAATACCTCAGCCGCTATCTCGCGCCCGATGTAATGTCGCGCGAAATTGGCATAGTCCCGCCACACCGCGTTGTCGTTGTCAGTCCAGTTCCTCAGCGTGTCCCTATCCTGGTACTGAATCGCCCGTTCGTACACGTCCTTTTCATCGCTGCGGCGATGCACCGTCGCCATTGCAGTGGTCGTGATGATTGCCTCATGGCCCTGCACGTCTATTGAGACGCTTTTGACGCTGATATAAAGAACAGCATCTGTATCACCCGGAATTGGCGTTGTCGGCGCAAACAGCTGTGGGTCCAGATTCGGTAATGTTCGTATCGCCGAATACACGTCCGCTGCGATTTTTTCATTGACGAGTGGCTGACTCGACGCCTCAACCAGGTCTTTTGTAAGCGCATCGCGAAATTCCTGAATCTCGCGCTTTGATGCACCCGCAATGCCACCGGCAATCATGCCAGGTATTGTCAGGACCGGTATCGGCA
>JAOTUB010000083.1 GCA_029864095.1 Gammaproteobacteria bacterium
GGAAGAGACGCCGATCAGCACGATCAGTGCGCCAAGCATCACCAGTCCTTTTTCAACTATCTTCGTGTACATCATCATTCCTTTGGTTGTGCGGTCAGCATTTGCTGCGCAGTTACTTAGTTACTTACTCTCTATTGCACAAGCCGTGCCAACCTCGAAAATCTATTGAAAACAATTACTTGGAGCAAAACCCTGGATTACGACATTCCGTAATTTACGAAAAATCGTTATTAGGATCACGGAATTTCGTATAAACTGCCTCGATGACCAAGCGCGATGACTATCAATGGCTGTTTCGCAAGTCGCCCGCGATGGCGACCTCGATCGGCGCGGATGGCGCCTACCTCGACGTGAATGATGCATTCCTCGAGCGGCTGGGTTTTGAGCGCGATGAGATGATGGGGCGCCGGCCGAGCGAATTCGTCACGGCGGAATCGGCGCAGCGCATCGAGAGTGAATTCTTGCCGGCCTTGCGGCGTACCGGAAAGTTGGAAAACAAGCCGATCAGCTTTGTGGCCAAGTCGGGCGAACTCGTCGAGTGCATGACCAATTCGGTGGTTGAGTACGATCCGCAGGGGGCGTTTCTGCGCACGATCGCAATATTCAGCGAGATTGCCGACGTCGCGCGAACAGACTACAAGTACAGGGAGTTGTATCGTTCGACGCCGGCAATGCTGCACACGGTCGACAGCGACGGCAACATCGTCACGGTTACAGACCATTGGCTGCAGAAGCTCGGATACCGGCGCGAAGAAGTCATCGGTCGACCAACCACAGACTTTTTTACCGAGGTCGAGCGAAAGCGCTACGTCAACGGCCGCCTGAAGGAACTGATCTCACAGGGCGACTTCACCAACGAAGAGAGGCAGGTAATCACGAAAAACGGTCGTGTGCTCGACCTCGTTGTCTCGGCGATATCGCATCGAGACGCTGCGGGCAAAGTGGATCGTATGCTGATCGCATCAAAAGACGTTACCGAACGTAATCGCGCAGAGCGCGACCTTCGCGTCACGCTTGCAGAAAACGCCAGGCTCCGCGAAGAGCTCGAACTCGAGCGCGATTATCTTCGCGAGGAAGTTAACGTTGCAATGAATTTCGGCCGCATCATTGGCACGAGCAAAGCGCTGCAGCACATGCTCAATCGCGTCGAGGCGGTTGCTGAGACACCCGCGAGCGTACTGCTGCTCGGAGAGTCAGGCGTCGGCAAGGAACTCGTAGCGCATGCTATACATGCTCAGAGTCCCCGGGCCGACGGTCCGCTCGTCAAAGTGAACTGTGCCTCCATACCAAAAGAACTTTTCGAGAGCGAGTTTTTTGGGCACATCAAAGGGGCGTTTACCGGGGCGCACCGCGACCGAGTCGGGCGATTTCAGCTTGCCGATGGCGGCACGATATTCCTCGATGAGGTTGGTGAAATCCCGCTCGAATTGCAGGGCAAGTTACTGCGGGTGTTACAGGAGAGCGAGTTCGAGCGCGTTGGCGACGACGTAACGAGGTCGGTGAATGTTCGCGTGATCGCCGCGACCAACAGAAATCTCGAGCAATTGATTGTCGACGGACAGTTTCGCGAGGATCTTTTTTATCGCTTGAGTGTCTTTCCGGTTGATGTGCCGCCACTGCGTGAGCGTGACGAAGACATCATGCAACTCGCACAGCATTTCCTCGAGTTAGCCTGTAACGACTTTGGCCGACCGGTCATGACGCTGACACGCGCGCAGGCCAACAAGCTGCGCGAGTATGAGTGGCCAGGTAATATCCGCGAACTGAAGAATGTCATCGAGAGGGCCGTTATCCTGTCGCCGGGGAACGTATTGCGGCTCGACCTGTCAATGCCTGATGTTGATGGCGCGCCAGAGAGTGTCCTGACGCAGGGATCGGAAGACCACGCACGCGTTCTGACGGAGACGGAAATGCGGGAATACCAGAAACAGAATTTGGTGGCTGCGCTCGATCAAACAAACTGGCGGGTTTCGGGTCCGGACGGCGCTGCAGAACTGCTCGGGGTCAGGCCGACGACACTGGCCGATCGCATTCGGTCGTTTGGCCTCAAAAAGCCCGCTCAGCGATGATCCCGAGGGACGTGATCAAGCACCTCTGCCTGCATCTTGCAGCGGCCATGCTTCTGCTGCCCTGCGTGGTGGCGTCGCAGGAGGAACTGCCGATCCCGGTGCAAAGCGCGCTGAATCATCGCCAACTGCCGCATGACACCCTGAGCCTGTACGTAGCAGACCTCGACAGCGGCGAGCCTGTGCTGCGCTGGCAGGACTCGGTGCCGCGCAATCCCGGCTCGACGATCAAATTGTTGACAACTCTCGTCGCGCTTGACGTTCTTGGCCCGACCTACACCTGGCAGACCGATGTCTATGCGCTCGGGCCCGTCGACAAAGGGCGGCTGAACGGGAATCTGTTGCTCAAGGGTTACGGTGATCCGTTTCTTGTCACCGAGCGTGTCTGGCAGTTACAGCGCAGGATCCGACAGGCGGGCATTCACGAGATAGCCGGCGATCTGTTGATCGATGACAGCTATTTCGAAGTCGTCGATTACGATCCTGCTGCGTTCGACCGGCAGCCGCTGCGCGCCTACAATGTAGCGCCCAATGCGCTGCTGATGAATTTCAAAGTTGTTCGCTATTGGTTCGAATCGAACCGGGACGCGAATGGCGTACGCGTCTGGCTGGACCCGCCGCTCGCAAACCTGCGTGTCGACAATCGCCTTACACTAACGCAGGGTCGCTGCCGTGGATATCAACGCGGCATCACGATCTCGGCGAATGATGCGGTCGACAAGGTAACGTTCAGCGGCAAGTTTCCGAATGGCTGCGAACGTTATGCCATGGATCGAGCCGCCCTCGGGCACAGCGAATATGTGTATGGATTGTTCGCGGCTTTGTGGCGGGAATCGGGCGGCGTGTTCGAAGGCAGCTGGAAAACAGCGCGGGCGCCGGACGACATGGACCCGCTTGTGAAATTCAGCTCGCTGTCCCTTGCTGAAATCATCAAACGCATAAACAAGCACAGCAATAACGTCATGGCGCGCCAGGTTCTGTACACGCTGTCCGCCGAGGTGCTCGGTGAGCCTGGTACCGAGGCAGGCGGCCGCAAGGTTGTGGGTGACTGGTTACAGCAAAAGGGGTTGAAATTTTCGGAGCTGGCGTTCGATAACGGCGCCGGGCTGTCGCGAGACGCGAGAATGACGGCGGCCGATTTCGGGGCAATGCTGAGCTTCGCATGGCAGCAGCCATACATGCCCGAGTATCTTGCGTCGATGTCGCTGGCCGGACTGGATGGCACGCTCAGCTACCGGCTCGACGACGGTCCTGTCGCTGGCAACGCGCATTTGAAAACGGGCTCGCTGGACCATGTGGCCGCGATCGCCGGCTATCTGCAATCTGCATCGGGCCGGCGATTTGCGCTGGTCGTGCTGCAAAACCACAACGACGTCCATCGCGGCCCGGGCGAGGAAGTGCAGGAGGCCGTGCTGCGCTGGCTGTATGCGCAATAGCGCCAATGCCGGGCCGGTGAAGGGCGGCTGTAGTAGACTCGCGGTCATCCACTCAGGAGATCGGGAATGCGAATAGCGATTGGGATTCTGGTGCTGTTGCCACTGGTTGTGGCGGCAGAGACAGCCTACGTTACCGACACACTGCAGCTCGGTCTGCATCGGGCGCAGGATACGAGCGACCGGCCGTTCCGGAACCTCGATAGCGGCCAGGAAATGGAAGTGCTCTCGCGAACGCGCTACTACGCGAATGTGCGGCTGCCGGATGGCACTGAGGGATACGTCAAAGCCGGGTTTCTCGTCACCAACAAACCGGCGAAGCTGATCGTCGCAGAAACGCAGGCCGAAGTGGATCGACTCTCCGCGGAACTCGAAGAAACAAAACGGGCGTTCGCTGCTCCAGCCGCAACGATCGATGCCCTTAAACAAGAATCGGCAGACCTGCAGGCCAGGCTCGATACGAGTGAGGCAACCGCGAGCGAGCTAAGCGAACAGAATGCGAGCCTTCGTGGGCGGCAGTCGCAATACAAAAACACTATGCCTTTGCGGTGGGTCTCCGGTGCCGTCGTCGCCTGTTTCGTCGGCGGATTCATGTTTGGCTTATGGTGGGTCGATCACCGCAGTCGTAAGCGACATGGCGGCATTCGCATCTACTAGTATATTCCGAGCAGTTATAAGCCGATAAGAACAAAGTCGTTCACGGTCGATTAGTGGCTCCCTAAGGTGCGGCCATTGGCGTTCGCGTCGTGGTGACGTGCGCCATGGAATCGCAAAGGTAGCTTCGACAATGAGCACATTGGCGGCAGGCAGCATTGCATTGCCACTGGACAATGAACAACTGGCCCAGCTGCATCAGGTCGTAGCCGGGCTTTCTGCTGGCCAGCTGCAATGGGTCAGCGGCTACACCGCGGGACTCGCAGCCGCCGACATCGCGCCGCTGGTGCCGGTGACGGAGCCCGGAAATGGCCTGACGATTCTTTACGGATCTCAGACTGGTAATGGACAGGAGATAGCCGAGAAACTGGCCGACCAGGCGCGGACCAAGGGTTTTGCAACCACTCTCAAGAGTCTCGCAGAGTTCAAGCATACAAGCCTCAAGCGCGAGAAGCTGGTCACTTTCGTCATCAGTACGCACGGTGAAGGTGATCCGCCTGATGACGCCGAATTGTTTCACGAGTTCATCTTGTCGTCGCAAGCTCCGAAATTGCCCAATCTGCGCTATTTCGTGCTTGCACTTGGCGACAGCAGCTACGTCAACTATTGCCAGACCGGCCGTGAACTTGATGCGCGGCTCGCCGAACTTGGTGCCGAACGACTCGAAACGCTCGTCGAATGCGATCTTGATTACGAAGACGCGGCGCGCGACTGGTCGACGAAAGTCCTGCAGAAACTGCCGGAACTGCTGCAAGCAGGAAAGGCTGCGCCACATCTGCGCGCCATTGCAGGCACTTCAATGTATGACAAACAGCGGCCGTTTCCAGCCAAGGTTCTTGTCAATCAGAAGATCACAGGTGCGGCGTCGTCAAAAGATGTACGGCATATCGAGCTGTCCCTCGAGGGTTCGGGCCTGAAATACGAGCCCGGCGATGCGCTTGCGGTCATCGTCGAAAACCCGCCTCAGCTTGTCGAGCAGTTCCTCAGTGAATTCGGCTTTGCAGCAACTTCAGTTGTAACCGTAGGCGAGGAGGAAACAACAATCGAGGACGCGCTATCGCGCAGGCTGGAGATAACGGTACCCAACCTCGGTTTCCTGCGTGTCTGGTCCGAGCACAGTCATGCCGCTGAACTGCAGGAGCTGATGCGGCCTGGGCATCAGGCGGAATTGTCAGCATTCATGGACTCGCACCAGATCATCGATATTATTCGCAAGTACCCGGCAACGCTGAGGGTTGAAGAGTTTGCGAGCAGTCTTCGCAAACTGAGCGCGCGCAGCTACTCGATCGCATCTTCACAAACAGCGAATCCGGATGAGGTACACCTGACTGTCGCAGCGTTACGTTATAACGCGTTCGACACCGAGCACTGGGGCGCCGCTTCGACACACATTGCGGATCGAATCAGTGAGGGTGACACGTTGTCGGTGTACGTTGAGCCGAATCCACGCTTTCGACTGCCCGAAAACGACAAGCCGATCATCATGATTGGCCCAGGAACCGGTGTCGCGCCATTTCGCGCGTTTGTTGAAGAGCGCGCGGAGCGGGATGCGAGCGGCAAGAACTGGCTGATCTTCGGCGACCGTAATTTTTCGAGCGACTTCTTGTATCAGCTCGAGTGGCAGAGGTATTTGACGCAAGGACGTCTGCACCGTCTCGATGTCGCGTTCTCGCGTGACCAGGACGAAAAACTCTATGTGCAGCAGCGCATTCGTGAAAACGGCGCCGAGATCTATTCCTGGCTGGAGGGTGGCGCGGTGATTTATGTCTGCGGCGACGCGAAGCAAATGGCCGGTGATGTCGATCGCGCGCTCGCCGAAGTCATAGCAATACAGTCAAACATCAGTACTAGTGATGCCAATTTGCATCTCAAGGAACTACGTCGCGAAGGGCGCTACCAGCGGGATGTCTATTGATGAGTGACCCGGTACTCACAGATGTAGAGCGCATCAAGGCGAACAGTCGTCATCTGCGCGGCACGCTTACAGCAAGTCTCGATGATCCGTTGACAGGGGCGATTGCTGATGACGATACGCAACTATCAAAGTTTCATGGAATCTATCAGCAAGACGATCGCGACATTCGCAGCGAGCGTAAACGGCAACGACTCGAACCTGCCTATAGTTTTATGATTCGTGCGCGGATCCCGGGCGGCGTAATGACGACGGGCCAGTGGCGCGCTATGGATC
Organism: Gammaproteobacteria bacterium; assembly: GCA_029864095.1. Lineage (GTDB taxonomy): Bacteria > Pseudomonadota > Gammaproteobacteria > Steroidobacterales > Woeseiaceae > UBA1847. Next base: position 6,342 of record JAOTUB010000083.1, read on the forward strand.
GCATTGCGCTCAAACATGCGAATAGCACGATTCGGCTGACGACCCGACAGGCGATTCAGTTTCATGGCGTAATCAAGAAAAACCTCAAGACATCCATCGCGGCTATCAACCAGTCAATGCTGGACACGCTTGCTGCATGCGGCGATGTCAATCGCAACGTCATGGCGCCACCGCTGCCATTTTTGTCCGAGATTCATCGCGCGGTGCAGAGTCATGCTGATGCGCTGAGCACACACCTGACGCCGAAGACTGGCGCGTATCATGAGATTTGGCTCGATGGCGAGAAAGTAGAATCGTTGCAACCTGACGTCGAGCCGATCTATGGCGATACCTACCTGCCTCGGAAGTTTAAAACGGCGTTTGTGGTGCCACCGCAAAACGATACTGATGTGTTCGCGCAGGATCTAGGATATGTCGCGATCGTAGAGAGTGGTCAGTTGGTCGGCTATAACGTCACGGTGGGCGGCGGTATGGGCATGTCACACGGCGAACCTGCGACCTACCCAAGGCTTGGAGAGGTGCTTGGTTTTTGTACTCCCGAACAAGTGACTGCGGTTGCAGAGGCAATCGTCACGACGCAGCGTGATTTTGGAGATCGTACGAATCGCAAGCACGCTCGCCTGAAGTACACGATCGATGATCGCGGAATCGACTGGTTTCGAGGTGAAGTGGAGCGTCGCCTCGATTCACGGCTTGGAGTGCCGCGGCCGCATGCTTTTGTCGGAAATGGAGATGTGTATGGCTGGCAGCAGGACGATTCGGGTGCGTGGCACTACACCTTGTTTGTGCAAAATGGACGAGTTGCTGACATTGCTGATCGACGCCTCCTATCCGGATTGCGGCGGATCGCCACCACGCATGACGGCGAGTTTCGGCTGACGCCAAATCAGAACCTGATCATCAGCAATGTTCCTGCCGACAAGAAAGACACTATAGCCGCCCTGCTTAGCGAGTATGGCATCGAGAACAGCGAACAGGCGACACAGCTACGGCTCAATTCGATGGCTTGTGTTGCCTTTCCAACCTGCGCGTTGGCGATGGCCGAAAGTGAGCGCTATCTGCCATCGTTGATCGATAGACTTGATGAGCTGCTCGCGAAGGTTGGGTTGTCTGGCGATGCGATCACCATTCGCATGACAGGCTGTCCGAATGGTTGCGCGAGACCCTATATCGCGGAGATCGGGCTCGTCGGCAAAGGACCGGGCACCTACAACCTGTACCTGGGAGCCGGCTTCGCGGGCGACCGGCTCGGCTGCTTGTATCGCGACAATGCCGATGAGAACGAAATTATTGCGGCGCTGTCACCGCTCTTTGCCGCGTACGCAGGGCAGCGGCGCGATAGTGAGCGGTTTGGAGACTTCATCATTCGGCAGCGCGTCGTCCGTGAGATTACGGCGGGACGTTTTTTTCACGAGGGCCCGGTCGATGCATGAGGTTAGTGCTGACGAAAGCCGCGGCGCAGCGCTCGAGGTCTGTGATTCCAGTCTCGCGCGTCTGTCGGCTGAAGAGCGTGTAGCCTGGGCTCTCGACAAATTGCCTGGCGAACATATTGTCAGCTCGAGCTTCGGTGCGCAGTCTGCCGTGATGTTGCACCTGTTGACGCAACAAAAACCGGATATACCCGTGGTTGTCATCGACACGGGCTACCTGTTCCCGGAAACGTATCAATTCATCGATGATCTTGCCGATCGTCTGCAACTCAACCTGCACGTCTTCCAACCTCGTTGCACCGCTGCCAGGCAGGAAGCTCTTTACGGCAGGCGGTGGGAGCAGGGAGTGAAAGGTATCGATAGCTATAATCGTGACAACAAAGTCGAGCCCATGGAAAGGGCGCTCGACTCACTCGAGGTCGGTAGCTGGTTCGCCGGCGTACGCCGGGCGCAGTCAAGCAGCCGGTCGGCAACGCCATTCGTAGAAACGTCCGGCGAGCGCTGGAAGGTTCATCCGATTGCTGATTGGAGTGACCGCGAAGTCCACTACTATCTCAGGGAGCACGGCTTGCCGTATCACCCGCTGTGGGACAAAGGCTACGTATCGATCGGTGATGTACATACAACGCGTTCGCTCGCGGATGTGTCATCCATGGACCAGACACGATTCTTCGGACTCAGGCGCGAGTGCGGGCTGCACGACATGGATTTCGGCAGAACGGGCTAGAATCCGCCGGCATGGTGAGCGCGGGCGGATCAGGCGGCTTCGATGATGCCGTCGGTGCAGCCGCCGCGGACCGGCAGTTTTGCGTCGCTGAATAAACTGTCAATGTCTGCTTGTGATCGTACGTGGCGAGTTTGCTCGAGCTGTTCCGCGGTAATATGCGGTGCAAACAATTGCACGAAGTCGAGCATGTAGCGCCGCAACACCATGTCCTTGCGAAAGCCGATCCATGTCGTGCTGCGAGGAAACAGTCCCTCGGCGTCGATTGCCGCCAGGTCTTTCTGATCACCACAATCCTCGGCCATGCTCGCAACTATGCCGACACCAAGGCCCATACGAACATATGTTTTGATCACATCCGCATCACGCGCTGTAAATACGACATCCGGTTCGAGCCCCTGATCTGCGAACGCGCGTTTCAAAGAGGACTGGCCGCCGAAACTGAACACATACGTAACAAGTGGATGCTCCGCCAGGTCCTGCAATGTCAGCTTACGGCCGAGCGTGGCAAGCTCATGGTCCCTCGGGACGATAATTTTTCGGTCCCAGTGATAGCTGGGTACGAGCAACAAATCGTCAAACAAATCATGTGACCCGGTCGCGATTGCGAAGTCGATGTCGTTCGCCTTGACCATATCCGCTATCTGTTCGGACGTACCCTGGTGCAGGTTTAGGTTTACCTGTGGATAGCGGTCGCGAAATTTGCGTATTACCTCGGGAAGCACGTAGCGCGCCTGCGTGTGCGTTGTGGCTATCGATAACGTGCCTTCTTCTTCATCGAAATACTCTGAGGCGAGGCTGCGGATGTTCTCGACTTCCTGCATGATCGAGCGAGCACGGTCAATCACCTGTTCTCCTGCCGCGGTGATTCCGCCGAGGCTTTTTCCTTTACGCACGAAAAGCTGCAGCCCGAGTTCCTCCTCGAGCAGCTTGAGTTGTTTGCTCACTCCGGGCTGAGATGTGTACAGCTTTTCAGCTGCTGCGGTTATGTTCAGCCCGTTATCGACGATCGCAAGCAAGTATTTCAGTTGTTGGAGCTTCATGCGGATTGTCGCGTCGTTACGCCTTCCTATGTGACTGTTATCGGCTGCGATCGTTGCATCGCCGCCCAAACCAGGGCCTACATATAACACATGGTTATGTCGGCAGAAAAATTGAGTCTTTTTGAGGATTTGTCGTGCTGGCTATAGTGGCCTGCCGCTGTAACCAGACCTTGCCATGGACTATTTCCCAGCATTCTTGAGATTGGACGGCCGAAACTGCCTGCTGGTTGGGGCTGGTGAGGTCGCGGGGCGTAAGGCGCGGCTCCTGCTTGACGCCGGCGCCAAGCTGACGGTGGTCGCGCCTCATTGTGGTGCGTTTGTGACCGAACTCGCGCAAACCAATCAGCTGCGCCTGGTCACGCGAAACTTTTGTGCCTCGGACGTCTCGGGGCATCGGCTCGTCATCGCCGCGACGAACGATCCCGCTGTGCAGCACGCCGTCAGCATGGCTGCCGAAGAATCCGGAATATTCTGCAACTGTGTCGACGACCCGGACAATAGCAGCTACATAACCCCGGCGATTGTCGATCGCGGTCCCATCGTAGTTGCGATCTCTTCAGGCGGCGCCGCGCCGGTGCTGGCGCGCAAAATTCGCGCGCAGCTGGAATCTCTATTACCCGCATCGATTGGTCGCCTCGCCACAGTCGCGCGCGGCTGGCGCAGCAAAGTAAACGAGCGTCTTGCTGATGCGTTTGGCCGGCGCAGATTCTGGGAACGTGTGTTTGACGGCCGCATTGCAAAGACGCTCGAAGACGGTGGCAGCAACGCCGCCCATCAGGCGATAGCGCAGTTGCTGACAGAGGCGAGTGAGAGCCCGGACAAAAAGGGTGAGGCCTGGCTCGTCGGTGCTGGCCCTGGCGATCCGGAGCTGCTGACCTTGCGTGCGCTGCAAGCCATGCATATCGCCGACGTGATCTTGCACGATCGGCTCGTGAGCGACGAGGTATTGGCCCTCGGGCGTCGTGATGCCGAGCGAATCCCGGTTGGCAAGACGCCGGGTTGCAAGCGAAATTCTCAGGAGCAGATCAATGAATTGCTCGTATCGCTCGTCGCCTCAGGCAGGCGCGTATGCCGACTCAAAGGCGGGGACCCGTTCATTTTTGGACGCGGCGGCGAAGAGGTCGAGGCCCTAGTTGCGGCAGGATTGCCCTACCATGTTGTGCCGGGTATCACGGCCGCTGCAGGTTGCGCTGCGTATTCAGGCATCCCTTTGACGCATCGCGATGCGTCGCAATCGGTCGTATTGCTCACGGCGCATGGCAAGGATTCGGTCGACAGGCTCGACTGGCCATCGCTGGCACGCGACCGGCAAACGCTGGCTTTGTACATGTCAGTGCAACGATTTCCGGATGTCATGAACAATCTCATCGCGCACGGTCGAACGGCCGACACGCCGGTCGCCATTATCGAAAACGGAACGACAGCCGAACAGCGGGTGATTCGTGGTAGCCTCGGACAGCTGACCATGCTCGCCGAAGCACATAATGTCGCTGCTCCGGCTATGCTGATCGTCGGTGAAGTCGCGAGTTTCGGTCACGATCAATCCCGCTGGTCCGAAGACCGGGGCCTAAAAATAAAAGGACAGACTAATGATCTACGACAACATTCTGCAAACTATCGGTAATACGCCGGTAATTCGCCTCAATCGCATAGGGCCCGAGCACGTTGAGCTATACGTCAAAGTTGAATCATTCAATCCGCTCGCGTCCGTCAAGGATCGCCTTGCGTTCGCCATCATCAACGATGCCGAACAAAAAGGGACGTTGCAGCCTGGACAGACCGTTGTCGAAGCGACTTCCGGCAACACGGGAATCGCCCTTGCAATGGTTTGCGCGGCGAAAGGGCATCCGTTTGTCGCGACAATGGCCGATTCTTTTTCGGTCGAACGACGCAAGATCATGCGTGGACTCGGCGCTAAGGTGATCCTGACGCCAGCGGCCGAGCGTGGCACAGGTATGGTCAAAAAAGCCGAGGAGCTTGCCGAGAAATACGGCTGGTTTCTGGCACGGCAATTCGAGAATCCGGCCAATCCGGAGTATCACGCCAATACGACAGGTCCGGAGATTCTTCGCGACTTTGCCGGTAGACGCCTCGACTATTGGGTGACCGGCTATGGCACAGGCGGCACGATGAGTGGCGCCGGCAAAGTGCTCAAGGCGGCGCGCCCCGATCTGACCATCGTGGCGACCGAACCGGCGGCGGCCGCGCTGCTCGCCGGCGCTGAATGGGCGCCGCACAAGATTCAAGGTTGGACGCCGGACTTCATCCCGGCAGTGCTCGATCGAGAAATCTACGATGAGCTGCTCTCGGTCAGCGATGATCGCGCCATAGAGGTTTCGCGCGAACTGTCGCATCGCGAAGGGATCTTTACCGGAATATCGGCCGGTGCCACGCTTGCGACAGCGCTCGATGTGGCCGAAAGTGCGCCTGCGGGTTCGGTCATCCTGGCAATGCTGCCCGACACGGGGGAACGCTATCTGTCGACGCCGCTTTTTGAAGGCGTCAACGAGGGTTCTGACGACGACTGGCTCGAGTCTTTGTAATGTCCTGACTCGTGTCGATACCAGACAACTCCCGCACTTTGTTGCGGGCGTTTGCTTGCCGCGCCGCCGGGTCTCGTATCTGGGCGATTTAGGCCGTAATTCGCTGAATCTCGGGCGGAAATCGCTTGCACTTGAGACTCAAGTCACAGCCGGACTGGCGGCTAGCTGGCATCGTGTATGAACCGGGCAGAAGCCTTTCGACACGGAGCCAGCGTTGTCAGCGGATCTGCACAACCTGCAAACAAGAAAGAATATCGGCAAGGCAAAAGGCCTGCTGCATTCGCTCGTGCCCAGAGCCCAGTGTTTCTGTTTTTACGACACCCAACGTCGATGCGTCTGGAGTTCGGACGGCGCCGATGACTACGAAATCGATAATTTTGTCGCCAATCTTCCGGAAGAAATGCTTGGCGAACCCGAGTCCGAGACTGACGGCATACGGCGCACGCTGACATCCGGCAGAACCGTGCTGACGTTGCCCGTAAGCACCGAGAATGAGTCGAAGCTCGGCTTGCTCGTCGTGGTCTTTTCCCGAAATGCCGGCAAGTCGTCATCCTTCAATCCCAAAATTATCATCAATGTCCTGGCCCCCGCGCTCGAGCTAATCGGTGAAGGGCTGATCATGAGTCAACAAGTGCATGACGGTGCGGGTCTTGTTCAAGAGATTGAGAAAGAACTGGCACTGGTCTACGAGCTCGATGAAAAAATCTATGGATCCTCACTCAGCCACGCGGGGCTCGCACAGCTAGTTGGACAGAGTGGCCGTTTTCTGAGTATCGCATACAGCGTATTACTGATTCCCGGAAAACGTATTCGCGTCAGCGCCACCCACTCGAGCTGGAAAAGCGTCAATCGCAAGATGGTGGACCGGTACCTGGTCGACCACATGCTCCCCAAGCTCGAGGGAAAACGCTGGCCGGCCGTCTTCGAGATTCCGGGCATCGATGGCGCAGAGACTGCGCCGCAGCAGGGTTTTCAGACCTTGCTGTGCCCACTGCTCGACAGTCACGGCAATCTCGAGGGCGTATTGGCGCAGCTCGGCCGGGTAAACGGCGAGGAATTCACGACGCGAGAGCGCCGGTTCATGGCGCACATTGTGCGCAAAGTCGAATACGTCATTGAGCGGTCGTTTGACTCGATGACGGGACTCATGAATCGAGCGGGCTTCGAGGCGCAGCTGCACGAGTCAGCCAAGACCTTGCAGGGCAGCGACGACACCCATCAGCTTATTTATCTCGACCTCGACAATCTCCAGCTCGTCAATGACACATTCGATCGGGATGCTGGCGATGCGGTCATCATCGGTTTTGCCCGGCTGCTGGAGCAGGGTCTGCCGCGAAATGCCGTCGTTTCCCGATTGACTGGCGATGACTTCTGCATCCTGTTGACACAGTCGGACAGTGACCAAGCGATGGAGTTGGCACAGGAGGTCCGCGATAGAGGCCGGGCGCTGCGCTATCTCGAAGGCGACAAGTCGCTGCAGGTGACGATGAGTACCGGCATCTCTGAATTCAGCGCGCAAATGGACGATATCGGCAAAGCATTAACCACAGCGCGCATGGCCTGCGAGTCCGCGAAGAGTCATGGTCGCGACCGTATCGAAGTATATGACGATCAGAATCTGAGCATTATTCGCCGCCATGACGATATGCAGCTAGTGTCGCAGATACAACTTGCTCTCGATGGTGATGCGTTTGAACTGCTTGCACAGCCTATTATGAGTCTCAAGAACAAGGATGCGCCGCCGCGCTTCGAAATTCTGCTCCGCATGACGGACAGCGACGGCAACGACATTCCGACCAGCGCATTTTTCTCGGCTGCAGAGCGTTACCAGTTGATGCCGCAGATTGATCGCTGGGTCACCTCAACCACGATCGCTGCGCTTAGCGCCAACGTAGAACCCATAGCAACGCAGAAAGCCATTTTTTCCGTCAATCTTTCCGGCCAGTCACTTGGTGATGACGATATCCTCGAATTCATCGAAGAAGAGATCAAAGCGAGCGGGATCGCTGCCGGGATGCTGTGCTTCGAAGTGACCGAGTCTGCGGCGGTCTCGAACCTCAATAAAGCCCAGGCGTTTATCGACGCGCTGCGCGAACGCGGCTGCTTGATCTCACTCGACGACTTCGGCACGGGACTCAGCTCCTTTGCGTACCTGAAGAACTTCAACGTAGACACGCTCAAGATCGACGGTAGCTTTATCCGCGACATCACCGAGAATCGGATTTCGGAATCGATGGTCGCCGCAATTACTCAGGTCGCGAGGGTCATGGACCTCGAAACTGTCGCGGAATACGTCGAAAGCAAGAAGACGCGCAAGCTGATTACGGAACTGGGTGTCGACTACGCTCAGGGGCACGCGGTGGGCAAGCCTGTTCCGCTCGCGGAAGCACTCCAGTCCTTGTCGGACATGCCGAAGAAGTCGACTGCCTAGAACACCCCGGCTTCAAGTCCGGCAGCCATCGTAAGCCCGAGCTCTTCACACTCGGACAGTCGCGACTCATCGAAATCGCCAGCGATCAGGACCGGTTCCTGCACCTCTTTAACAGCGAGGCCGGTCAGAATCCGTCGCATGCTGCTGATCGCACCGCCACCATCATTGCCCGCACGCACAAAGAGCGCAAATGGTCGACCGTTAATTTTGTCAACGCACTCGTAGAAAACCCGGTCGAGGAAATACTTCATCGCACCGCTCATGTAGCCGAAGTTCTCCGGGCTGCCGAGGATGAATGCGTCGGCCCACAGCAGGTCGTCCGCATCCGCCTCTAGCGCGGTCAAGGCGCGTACTTCGACGCCGTCGACCTCCGAGCTCGACGCACCGCGAATGACCGCGTCGGCCATCCGTGAGGTGATGCCAGACTGACTATGAAAGACAATGAGCAGGTGTTTGGACATAGCGCGGCAGCAGTTCCTGAACAGGCGCAGTTTAACGCGTGGCAGTCATCATTAGGTAACCGGACTGATAGACTGGATTCATGGGAGTCTCGCAACACGATGAAATCGTAACCGCTACCCGCGCCCTGCCCGAGGAACTCCAGGCGGTTGCCGCTCGATGGTTCGATCGTCTCGAGGACGAGCAGCACAGCCGGGGCCTATCGAGCCACGTCATTCCGCCGCTGACAAGACTTGTCGCATGCAGCGAATTCGCGGCAAATA
>JAOTUB010000217.1 GCA_029864095.1 Gammaproteobacteria bacterium
CATTCGCAAGCTCGCAACGCGCGAAGCTGCCCGCATGCGTCGCAACAAGGCGTATCGAAGTGACTTGAAAACGCTGCGACGTCTGGCGAGTTGCGACATGCACCTGACGTTGCCAGACGCACGTGCGAGTGAGCTGTTCGAAGAACGCTGGATCGAGACGAGCTCCATGCTCGCGAGCGAAGCATTAAATGACGCGGGTGGAGCTACGCGCGAGGCGTCCGCGCAAATCGTCGCGGCGGACGTTGCGAAGGACCTCGGACTGAAGTCGTTGAAGCGTTGGTCCGCATCGGAGCGACGCGCATTCACAAACATCGCCCCGATCGTCGCGGTCACTGATCCTGCGCGCTGGTCAATAAAGGCCAAACACGCCGCGCGCGAACTGCTGCGCGCGAAAGGCGGCGACAGCGAGGCACACTTCGCAAGATTACTGCGTAAGCACGATAACTTTTTGATTTCCCTCAAAAACGCTTGCCGTCGCGCGGAGTCGCTGTAGGCGCCCGCCCTGCGGGCGATGGGATTGCCGTCACGGTGACGGTGCGCGGCGGCTGTTATGTTTGGGCGCATGAAAAGCAGGATTCTGGTTTCGCTGTTTGCCCTGCCGTTTCTCGGCGTTGGCGTGTGGATGCTGTGGTCGATCAGCAGCGCATTCGTCGATGCGTACCAGATGGACGGCTGGGTGCAGGTTGAAGCCCGATTGAGTTCGGCTGGTTACCGGACGCACACAGGAGACGATTCGGATACGTTCGAGGCATACGCAAAGTACACGTATACGTATCAGGGACAGGTGTACGTCGGCGATCGTGTTTCTATAGCCAGTGGTGCCGACAACATCGGCGACTATCAACGCGACATCGGCCACAATTTGAGTCGTGCGCAGGCGAACGGCGAGGCGATACTCGTTTATGTCGATCCGAACGAGCCATCGAATTCGATTATCGATCGCGGCATCCGCTGGGGGTTAATCGGTTTCAAGTCGATCTTCGTGTTTGTTTTCGGCGGCGTCGGGCTTGGACTGCTTATTCTTGTTTGGCGAGCGCCCAAAGAAAAAGACAAGACCGATCCGAAGTATGCCGACAAACCCTGGTTGCTCAATGACGACTGGCATACTGCGACAGTTCGTTCGAGTTCCAAAACATCGATGTACGGCGTGTGGGCATTCGCCGCATTCTGGAATCTCGTATCGGCGCCGTTGCCGTTCCTCCTCTACGACGAGGTCGTCAATAAACAAAACTACATCGCACTGGTCGGGCTGCTGTTTACGGCTGTCGGCATTTGGCTGCTCACCTGGGCGATACGTCAAACGCTTGAATGGAAACGATTCGGCGCGACGCCGGTGACGCTCGATCCGTTCCCCGGATCGATTGGTGGCCACGTCGGCGGCACGATCGAAATCGGTGTGCCGTTCAATGCAGCAAACGAATTCGAGGTCACACTGACAAACCTCCATCACTACGTTTCCGGCAGCGGCAAGAATCGCGACCGCAAGGAAAAGGCCAAATGGCAGGATACGCTCATTGCTCATGCCGAACCCGGCGGCCGCGGCACGAAGCTGACGTTTCGATTTGACGTACCCGCAGATCTGGAAGCGTCGGATACGGACGAGGACGACCGTTACCACCGCTGGCGGCTCAACCTCAGCGCAGAACTGGAAGGCACCGACCTCGATCGCAGCTATGACATCCCGGTTTATGCGACGGCGATGCAGTCGCGACACCTGCCAAAGCGCACCGTCGAACGGTCACGCGAGAAGCAGGATGCGTCCTCGGACAAGGCGATTCTCGAGACCGTGCAGGTCATAAACGATGCGGGCGGCCGCCGCATGATCTATCCGATCGGCCGCTATCTCGGATCCTCGCTCGGCGCGTTCATTGTCGGCGGAGTCTTCGCCGCCGTGGGTTGGTGGCTGATTGTCGAGGAAGGTCAGAGAATATTCGGTGCCGTGTTCGGCGGCATCGGTGCGCTGGTCGGCATTCTCGCCCTGTATATGATGACCAACTCGCTCGAGGTCTCCCAGGATGGCATGAACATCAAGACGGTACGCCGCATTCTCGGCATTCCAGTCAAACGCAGCTACATGCGCCGCGACGCGTTCATAAAATTCACAAAAGACCGTTCGTTCCAGTCGCAAGATGGCAGCAAGCATGTCATCCATTACTCGATCTACGCTAACGACAACGACGGTGATAAAATTACTGTCGGCGAAGGCTTCAAAGGTGAGAGCGAAGCGAAGGCAGCGATTCGATTGATCAGCAAAGAACTTGGCCTGTCCGGCGACGACAGCAGCGATCGCAGAAACGAGCCCGCGCCGGCCTGGGACCCGGCAGGACTGTTATCGCGCACTCAGTAGCGAATTCAGTAGTTGTCTTGGGGCCAATCGCGCGATACTGACGGCATGAATTCTTTCCTCTACCGCCACAGAGTTCTGTCGCTGCTAATTGTGATTATCGGCATTGCGCTAATGGTTCTGGCAGCGTGGATGATCACCGCGGGACCGGTCACAGTAGCTCGAATTGTTCGCTATGGCGATACGGACATCGACGATTTCAGTCACTACCCCGGCCGCGAACTTGTGGCAAGCAGGACGCCATACGTTTTCGAAGTCAGCGATACGCCATTAAACGTATCAGACGCTGCCCTGCAGCATTTTCCGAGCGGCAAAGATCTGGAGACGATCGTCGCGACACACGATTCGATCGCCTTTCTCGTCATTCATGACGACACAATCGCATTCGAACGGTATTTCCACGGTCACACTGCGTCGTCACTGTCGCAGGCATTTTCGATGTCCAAGTCAGTATTCTCGGCGCTGGTCGGCATGGCTATCGAGGATGGCTATTTGCACGGCGTCGACCAGCCGATCACCGATTTCGTACCTGAGTTAGCTGCGCGAGGCTTTGCTGCTGTGACGATTCGCCATCTCCTGACAATGACTTCCGGATCAAACTATGTCGAAAACGACAATCCATTTGGCGAACACGTGATCATGAACTACACGCCTGCGCTCGAGGCGCAGATCCTGACAGTCGAACTCGAAGATACGCCGGGCGCACGATTTCGCTACAAGTCGGGCGACAATGCGCTACTGGCCCTGGCGCTGAATCGCTCGCTGAGCAACGAATCCATAACGGCATACATGCAGCGCCGCGTGTGGACGCCGCTCGGCATGGAGCACCGCGGTGTCTGGACCATCGATCATGAAGGCGATGGCTTAGAGAAAACCTGGTGCTGCCTCGCTGCGTCGGCACGCGATTTGGCCAAGATCGGTGGCCTGTTCCTGAACCAGGGACGCTGGAATGGCGAACAACTCGTGGCCGCCGAATGGGTAGCAGAATCTGCAGGACGCAAACAGATTCCTGATTCGGCCTGGCCCGCCGATTACAGGGCTGCAGGCTGGCGCGGTTACGGTTACCAATGGTGGCTCGCGTCCGAACAGGACGGCGACTACTTCGCATTTGGAAAAGACGGTCAGTTCCTCTACGTCAATCCGCGCCGCGGCGTAATCATCGTCAGGCTGGGCTGGAGCAGCGGCGGTCTTTCCAGCAGCGAATGGATTGGGCTATTTCAGACGATTGCCGCCGAATTCCAGCGTCAGTCCCGAGATTAGGCGGATATTTGGTGGGCCCCCGGGGACTCGAACCCCGAACCAATAGATTAAGAGTCTACTGCTCTACCAATTGAGCTAGAGGCCCAAACAAATGACTTGGGAAGGCTCGCTGGACGCGAGATACTAGCAGA
>JAOTUB010000084.1 GCA_029864095.1 Gammaproteobacteria bacterium
TTCGACCTTTCAGGATCACTACCTCGAGGTCGACTTCGACTTGTCAGACGTCATGTTCGTCTGCACCGCGAATAGCCTGAATATTCCGGCGCCGTTGCTCGATCGCATGGAAGTTATCCGTATTCCTGGCTACACCGAGGACGAGAAGCTCAATATCGCGACGCGCTACCTGATTCCGAAGCAGATGAAGGAAAATGGGCTCAAGCAAAAAGAACTGCATATTTCCAACAGCGCCGTGCTCGACATCATTCAGCATTACACGCGTGAGTCGGGCGTCAGAAACCTCGAGCGCGAGATATCGAAGATCTGCCGCAAGGTTGTGAAATCGCTGCTCCTGAAACCACGTGACAGCCGTGTCTCGATTGCGCCAAAGAGCATGGAGAAGTTTCTTGGCGTGCGTCGTTTTCGCTACGGCAAGGTCGAGGGCAACGATCAGGTTGGCCAGGTGACGGGTCTCGCCTGGACCGAGGTCGGTGGTGAGCTCCTGACGATCGAGGCGGCCGTCGTCCCGGGCAAGGGCAAGCAGACTTTTACGGGTCAGCTGGGCGACGTCATGACCGAATCGATCCAGGCGGCAATGACGGTTGTGCGCTCCCGCAGCAAGGTTCTGGGCATCGATGAGGACTTCCATCAGAAGCTCGATGTGCACATCCATGTGCCCGAAGGGGCCACGCCGAAGGACGGTCCGAGTGCGGGAGTTGGCATGTGTACTTCGCTCGTGTCGGCATTAACCGACATCCCCGTACTGAGCGAGGTTGCTATGACAGGCGAGATCACATTGAGGGGCGAAGTGCTGCCGATTGGTGGGCTTAAGGAGAAGCTTCTGGCGGCCCATCGCGGTGGCATAACAACCGTGCTGATACCGTCCGAGAACGAAAGGGACCTGGCTGAAATTCCAAAGAACATCAAGGACAAGCTGACGATAGTTCCAGTGAAATGGATTGACCAGGTTCTGGAGCACGCACTGCAGCATCTGCCGCTGCCCGAGGCGTCAAAAGACGAGGCTAAGTCGAAGACCGAAACGCCTGCCAAAGAGCCCAAATCCGAGGATATGGTCCGCCCCCACTAAAGCGCTGAAACCCGCGTGGTTAAAGGAAATTTGACGGTGTTTTGGCCGCTTGGTATAAGCATCGCAGCCGCCCGTGGATGCACGGAGCCTCGCGCGGTGATTCAGCGGATAGCGACTCGTGAAGGAGCTCGCTGGATTGATCGAAATTTTCTTTAATCAATCTGCAAGGGTGAAAGCATGAATAAGGGTGAATTGGTAGAAGCAGTAGCAGGCTCGGCAGGATTGTCGCGCGCAGATGCAACAAAAGCAGTCGACGCGGTGCTGGATGCCATTCAGGGCACACTGTCAAATGGCGGATCTGTCTCGCTGGTCGGCTTCGGAACTTTCTCTGTGAAGGCACGTGCGGCACGCATGGGACGCAATCCGAGAACCGGTGAAGCGATCCATATCAGGGCGAGCAATGTTCCCGGATTCAAGGCTGGCAAAGGCTTGAAGGATGCCGTAAACTAGCGCGCCGCTCGACCCAGGGGCCGAGCAATTCGTGTGTAGGAGGCCGTTCCGGGCCGTGTTTTCGGGCCCAATAGCCCGCCTACGAGGTTTACGGGTGCTTAGCTCAGCTGGTAGAGCATCGCCCTTACAAGGCGAGGGTCGGCGGTTCGATCCCGTCAGCACCCACCAAAGTTGGGAGTGGTAGTTCAGCTGGTTAGAATACCGGCCTGTCACGCCGGGGGTCGCGGGTTCGAGTCCCGTCCACTCCGCCAAACGAAAAAGGCCGGGGCTCTATCGGGCGCCGGCCTTTTTTTATAGAATCCTTCGCCTCTCAAAGGCTCTTCGATTCCATCATGCTAACCAAAATTCGTGAAAAGTTTACTGGCGGCATCGCCATCGCGATCCTGGCACTTATTGGCATTCCGTTCCTGTTCTTCGGCGTCGACACGCCGTTTACGGGCAACCAGGCTGCGGCCACGGTAAACGGCAGCGAGATCGACCTGATGCAGTTCGAACAGGCCTACCGGGATCAGCTGCAGCGCAATCCGACATGGGCGCAGTTGCCGGATGAGTACCGCGTGCAGATTCGTCAGAGCATTCTCGACTCGCTGATTCGGACCCGACTCGTCGAGCTGTATCTGAGCGAGGCCGGCTATCAGATTTCGGATGAACAGCTCACCGCAAGTATTCAGCGTATCCCGGATTTTCAGATCGACGGTGAATTCGATATGGAAACCTACAAGTCGCTGCTGCTGCAAAATGGCCTTGATCCAAAACGCTTTGAGGCGAGCCAGCGCCGGCAATTGCGTGAAGACCAGCTGCGTCGCGCGATCGGGGGAACAGCGCTCGTGACACCGGCCGAGTACCGCCGCTACCTCAACCTCGTGGCGGAACAGCGACTCGTATCATTGGCGACGTTCGAGGTCGGGACTGTGGCTGACAGCGTCGAAGTGACCGACGCCATGGTCACGACGTTCTACGATGACAACGACACGATGTTCTTGACGGATGAAGAAGCCGATGTCGAATTTATCGAGATAAATCGTGATTCGGTCATGGAGAGCATTGCTATCAGCGAAGAAGCGCTGCGCCAATATTACGAAGACAATCAGGACCGGTACTTACAAGATGAGCAGCGCCAGGCGCGGCATATCCTGATCCTTTTTGGCGACGACGAAGATTCGGCCAGAGCAGAAGCCGCAGATCTGCTGGCGCGCGTACGGGCCGGCGAGTCATTCGAAGCGCTCGCAGAGGAGTTCTCCGATGACGAAGGAACCGCAACACGCGGTGGTGATCTCGGCGTACTGACGCGTTCGCAGTTACCGGACGAACTCGGCGGTGCGATCTTCGCGATGACTGCAGGTGACGTTGACGGTCCAATCAAGACCGACTTCGGGTTTCACATCGTGCGGCTGGACAACGTTCTCGAGCAGGGGCCGTTGCCGCTTGACCAGGTGCGTGGGGAGCTGCTGACTGAGCTGCGCGAACGCGATGCAGAGGCTGCGCTCCGCGAGTTGGAGCGCCAGGTATCGGACGTGCTGTTCGATGCGACGGACATGCAGACAATCTCCGCGGCGGTTGGTCTGGATGTCCAAACGGTGACCGGGTTTACGCGCAAAGGTGGCGAGCCGATCGGTTCGAACCAGGCTGCAATCGACGCCGTGTTCGATGAGCGAGTGTTGATTGGCGGCGAAATATCGGATCTTATCGAACTTGACGCAACTCGCTCAGCCATCTTCAAGGTGACCGCGCACCGGGCGGCATCGCGCCAGCCGCTCGACGACGTGCGCGATCAGATCGTCGATGCAATTCGCGCGCAGGAAGCCACTGCCATAATCTTGGGCAAGGCAGAGCGACTGCTCGCTGCGCTCGATGCCGGCGAAGAATTCGCTGCGGCCGCAGAAGCAGCAGGCGCAACCGTATCCGCGCCGACGCTGCTGTCACGGCAGCAGCCCGATGTAGATCAAGCAGTTGTCGCACAGGTGTTCATGTCCAGTAAACCGACGCAGAATTCGCCGGTGACCGGCCAGGTGGCCAATAGCGACGGCGGCTACAGCATCTTCAGTCTGCAAGCCGTGTTGCCCGGGCGCCCCGAATCGATACCGCTTGCGGATCGTGACACAGGAAAACTGGAACTGGCGCAGCAAGCTGGCGCCTCGGATTACTTCGCGTTTGTGCAGGCGCTTTACGACAGAGCCGACATCGTTGTCTCCCAGGACGCGCTGGCTGCGCAGAACCTGTTGCAGTAAGCTGATCCCCCAATAAAAAAGCTCACTTAGGGGAGCTATGCGCAAGCTCGAGCTGCACTGGCAGATCTTAATCGCAATTGTCGTAGCCGGGATCATCGGCGGCTATGTCTTCAATGCTCAGGCCGAGACGGGTGTCGACCCGACGATCTTCGGCATTTCTTACATCTCGATTTTCGAATACGTCGGCACGATCTTCCTCAACGCGCTGAAGATGATCATCGTGCCGCTGATCATGTCGTCGATCATCGTAGGCGTTGCGGGCATCGGCTCGGGCGGCAATCTCGGTGCACTCGGCGGCAAGACACTGCTGTTTTATGCTGCAACAACGCTGGCCGCGATCCTCGTTGGCCTGATCATCATCAACGCCGTCGGCCCTGGGTATGTCGACGGCGAACCGGCGAAAGAGTTATTGGCGCTCGAAGCATCGACCGCCGACCTCGAGGAACGTGTAGCCGGAAAAGGCCCGGGCGATGTTGCGAAGATATTTCTGCGCATGGTGCCGCCTAATATCGTCAAGGCAGCCGTCGAAGGGCAGATGCTCGGCATCATCTTCTTTGCGATTCTGTTCGGTTACTTCATGACGCACCTCGATAACGAGTATGCCGAACCCTTGTACCGGTTCTGGAACGCGGTCTTTCACGTCATGATGCGCATGACCGAGTGGATCATGCTGTTCGCGCCGATTGGCGTGTTCGGTCTCGTCGCCGGGGTCATTGCGAAAGCCGGGTACAAAGCGACCGGGCCGCTCGCGGTGTTCGCGGTTGCCGTGCTGGCGGCACTCGCCGTGCATGCCTTCGTGACGCTGCCGATATTGCTGCGCGTGGTCGGCCGCGCCAATCCGCTGAAGACGATGCGAGGCGTTGCCCAGGCGATGCTGACGGCGTTCTCGACAGCGTCGTCGTCGGCGACATTGCCGGTGACGATGGAATGCGTCGAGGACAATGTGGGTGTGTCCAACAAGATCTCGAGTTTCGTGTTGCCACTCGGTGCGACCGTGAACATGAACGGCACGGCGCTCTATGAATGCGCAGCGGCGATATTCATTGCGCAGGCCTACGGCCTCGAACTGACGTTCGGTGTGCAGTTTTCCATAGTCGCGATCGCCCTGTTGACGTCAATCGGCGTCGCCGGCGTGCCGTCGGCCTCACTGGTCGCGATTGCGATTATTCTCGGCGCTATCGGCTTGCCGATCGAGGCGCTCGGCGTGTTGATGGTATTCGACCGCATCCTCGACATGGCGCGCACGAGTGTCAATGTCTGGGGCGACGCGAGCTGTGCGACGATCGTTGCGCGCCTCGAGGGTGAGAAGACCAACGTCGCTATAGGCCTAAAGGAGTAGGCCGCGCGCGAGGTACTTGTCAACCGAAGTAACGCGCGGCGCAGCGAGCTCGCGTCAAGCGGGATCGAGACATGAGGGCGACGAGTACCTCGCTCGTGGCTGAATGGTTTAGCTATCTTCCTCGAATACCATGCCCATGATGTTGGCGCCCGCATCGACGAAGGTCGTCTCGCCCGTGATACCGCTGGCGAGATCCGAGCACAGGAACGCGGCGGTATTGCCGATTTCCTCGATCGTGACCGTGCGGCGCAGCGGCGACGCCTTTTCGGCATAACCGAGCATCTTGCGGAACCCGCCGATACCGGCTGCGGCCAACGTCTTCACGGCGCCGGCCGAAATCGCATTGACGCGGATCCCTTTGGGGCCGAGATCGGCGGCCAGGAATCGAACGCAGGACTCGAGGCTCGCCTTGGCGAGACCCATGACATTGTAGTTGGGGACGACCTGAGTCGCGGCGTTGTAAGTCAGCGTCAGTATTGCGCCGCTGTGGCCTTCCATCATTGGCAGCGCGGCCTTGGCCAGTGCGGCGAGGCTGTACGCCGAGATGTCGTGGGAGATCCGGAAGCCTTCACGCGTAATGGACTCGACAAAACCGCCGGCAAGCTGTTCGCGCGGCGCGAACCCGACCGAATGCACGAGCACATCGAGGCCGTCCCATTGCTTGTGCAGCCCGGCAAAAACGGCGTCGATTTCCGCGTCACTGGCAACATCGCAGGCATACAGCAATTCGGTATTCTGGCCAAGACGGGTAGCGAGTTTTTCGACGCGACTTCTGAGCTTTTCATTTTGATACGTAAACGCGAGATCGGCGCCTTCACGCGCGAATGCCTCCGCAATGCCTGCTGCTATTGAACGATCGCTCGCCACTCCAACGATGAGTGCGCGCTTGCCGGCCATGAAGCCCATAGGTTTTCCCCTGTTGGAGCCCGCTCCCGTTTCCGGGATAAACATGCGGGCGAGTTTTTTAGCTTGATTGGCGGGTGACATCGACGTACATCGTCAATGTCTGCCCCGGCCTTAGAATTTTATTCTTGTCGATGTTGTTCCAGCGAGCGATCTGGCTGATCGTTACGCGAAATTTGTTAGCGATGAGATACAGCGAATCGCCGCGACGCACCTTGTAGCGCAGTTTGCGTGTTGTGTTGCCGAGTGCTGCTGTCGGTGAGGTGCGCGGCGCAACGTCGGCGTCTGTCCAGACTACGAGCTTGCGCCCGACGGGCAGCGTGTCGCGCGGCGCCATGCCGTTCCACGCAGACAACTGCCGCGTCGTTACGCCGTACTTCTGGCTGATCGTCCAGAAACTCTCGCCCGCGGCAACGACGTGATCGATCTTGTTTGCCGCGCGCTGTCTGTTTTGGGTCGTCGCCAGTCGCGCGTCGGCACTCTTGCTATAGGCACTCAAGGGCTTGGTCGCAACCGGGATCAGCAGGTGGTGTCCCGCGCGGATCGTATTGCCGCGCAGGTTGTTAGCTGAGCGAATGGCTGACACCGTCGTGTTGTACTTGAGGGCGATCTGGGAGATCGCTTCGCCGTTTTTGATCTCGTGACGTTTCCAGCGTACGCGTTCGCCAGCAGGAACCTCGGCAAGTGCCGTCGTGAACTCCTCGGCAACGTCGACCGGCAGCACGAGCTTGTGTGGACCTTGCGGATCGGTCGACCAGCGGTTATAGCCTGGGTTAAAGGTATAGACGGTATCGACATCGACACCCGCGAGTTCGGCCGCGAGCGCGAGATCGATTTGTGAACCGATATCGGTGATGACGAACTGCGGTTCATCGGCGACTCTCGGCAGCGTGAGGTTGAATCGTGCCGGATCGCGCACGATCTCGACGAGCGCCAGCAGCCGCGGCACGTAGCTGCTGGTCTCTTTTGACAGCCGCAGGTTCCAGAAGTCGTCGGGCTTTCCCGCCGCGCGATTGCGGCGCACGGCCTTGCGCACGTTGCCCTCGCCCGAGTTGTACGATGCGATCGCGTTGAGCCAGTTGCCTTCATTGAAGCCGTAAAGGTGTTCGAGGTAGTCGAGCGCGGCACGCGTTGATTCGACGACGTCGCGGCGGCCGTCGTACCACCAGTTCTGCTTCAGGCCGAAACGCTTGCCCGTGCCCGGAATCATCTGCCAGAGCCCCGCAGCCCGGCCGTGCGAGTAGGCGAACGGGTCGTAAGCGCTCTCGACAATCGGCAACAGCGCGAGTTCTAGGGGCAGGCCGCGCCGGACCAGCTCGTCGGTGATGTGCGGCAGGTAACGCTGCGCCCGTGTGAACACCCGTGTCAGGTAGTCGGGATGGCTGACAAACCAGTTCATTTCGGCCTGAATTCGCGGATTTTCCTCATGCTTGAGCTCGAACCCATATCGCAGGCGGGCCAACAGGTCATCAGACGCCGGTTCTACGGTCTCCAACCGGTCCCAGAGGCCGTCGAGCGGCGAGATCAGCTGCAGGCTCTGTGGTGCCTGCTGTGACTCCGGCTGCGCCGCAACGTGGGCACCTCGTTGGCCCAGCGGGCTGGCCATGGCGCCGGAAAGCAGAAAAAAGGTGACGGCCGTGGCGCCAACCAGGCGGAATCTCTGCAATAATTGCGTGTCAATCGAAGGCATCGGGCTATCGTACCGGGCAAACGCCGCGGCGCAAGTACCCGGGCCGCAAATCGCGACGCAGGGCAGCAAATTGGAACAGTCATCACATTATCCGGAGTCCGTGCAGCAATGGCTGAAGACGCCACTGGGCGAGTCGCTGGTGCAGCAGGAAAGCCGCATCGTCGAGGAGGCTCTCGACGGCATATTCGGTGAGCAGTGCCTGCAGCTGGGCCTGTGGGGTGCGCAGAATACCTTTCTGCGGTACGCGCGTACACAGCGCAACTGGCTGATTGACGAAGCGGTGAGTGATGGCGGTCCGTCGGTCATTGGACGGCTGCATCGACTGCCGGTCTCGAGCGACACGATCGACTGTGTCGTGCTGCCGCACGTACTCGACTACAGCGACCGACCGCACGCGATACTGCGCGAGGTCGAGCGGGTCCTGACAGCGCACGGACATCTCGTGATACTCGGATTCAAGACCGGCGGGCTGTGGGGCGTACGGCGCCTGATTCCCGGCGCCGGCTTGCCGCCCGACGCGCATCACCTTGTCCCGGAACGGCGCTTGCGAGACTGGTTGAAGCTACTCGACCTGCGCATCCACGGCGTGACGCGTTTCTTTTTCCGCTGGCCGTTGCCGGGTATTCGCCGCGCGACCTCGTCGCGTTGGGAGCAGCGCGGGCAGCGCTGGTGGCCGGAGCTGGCGGCTTGCTATATGCTCACGGCCCAGAAACGTGTCAGCACGTTGACGCCCGTGCGGCCGGTGTGGCGCAGCAAACCAAAGGTCGTCCCCGGGCTGGCAGAAACCACCAACCGAGTCTCCCGTATCCGTTTTGACCAAGACAGTTGAGATCTACACCGACGGCGCCTGTCGAGGCAATCCGGGACCGGGTGGTTGGGGCGTACTGCTGATCGCGGGCAAGCGTCGCAAGACGATGCACGGCGGCGATCCTGAAACGACCAACAATCGCATGGAGCTGACGGCCGCGATCGAGGCATTGAATGCGCTCAACGGTTCGCGCCGCGTGCGATTGCACACCGATTCCAAGTACGTCATGCATGGCATCACGGAGTGGATGGACAACTGGAAAGCGCGTGGCTGGAAGACCGCAGCGAGAAAGCCTGTGAAAAACAAAGATTTGTGGCAGGCCCTGGACGATGCGCAGGGCCGCCACGATATCCAATGGGTGTGGGTCAAGGGTCACGACGGCGACCCGGGCAACGAGGAAGCCGACGAGCTGGCGAATCGGGGTATCGACGAGCTGTAGGAGCGACCAATGGCCGCGGCCGTGCAGACGCGAACCCATACTTGTGGTGAAATACCCCGATGCGCCAGATCGTCTTGGATACGGAAACTACGGGTCTCTCAACCAGCCACGGCCACCGCATCATCGAAATCGGCTGTGTCGAACTCGTGAATCGTCGCCTGACGGGCCGCGAGTTTCATCGTTTCCTGAATCCCGATCGCGAAATCGACACTGGCGCGGAAGCGGTGCACGGTATCAGCCGCAGCGATCTGGAGACGGCGCCGCGCTTTCCCGAAATCGTCGAGGACTTGCTAGATTTTCTCAAAGGTGCGGAACTCGTTATTCACAATGCCGAGTTCGACGTGGGCTTTATCGAACACGAGCTCCAGCTCATGCAGCATGCGCAACCCAAAGTTACGCATCATGCCACCGTACTCGATACGCTCAAAGTCGCGCGACAGATGCACCCCGGGCAACGTAACAGCCTCGATGCGTTGTGCAAACGTTATGCGGTTGACGCGTCGAAACGCGACGTACATGGCGCGCTGATTGATGCCGAGTTGCTCGCACGCGTCTATCTCGCGATGACGGGCGGCCAGACCGCGCTGTCGTTGGACGCGGACATCGAGCAGGCGGCACGGAGCGTGCAGGCCTCGGTGGGCGCGCAACGGGATGGCGACCTTAATCTCGCTGTCATCAAAGCGAACCAGGATGAAGTCGCGGCGCACGAAGCAATGCTGGAAACAATAAGAAAATCAGGTACTTGTGTCTGGGATCGGCCCCTGGCGGATCGCTGACCGAGTCCGTCACGACACCGGTTCGCCACCAGCGCACCTGGCAAACTGTTCCGCATAGCCCAAACCGTCTAGAATCGCTCGTTCGCTCAAGAAGGAAAACAATATGCCGCACACGACAGCGGGGGCGCTGCGCGCGAACTTCCTCGGCAATTCGCCTGTCTGGTACAAGCAGACGATCATCGCGTTCCTGATTCTGAACCCGATCCTGGCGGTCTACGACCCGTTCCTCGCCGGCTGGGTACTGGTATTGGAGTTCATTTTTACCCTGGCGATGGCGCTCAAATGCTATCCGCTGCAACCCGGCGGGCTGCTCGCGGTAGAAGCGATCGTGCTCGGACTGGCAACCCCGGAAATGGTATTTCACGAGGCCGAAGTGAATTTCCCGGTGATCATGCTGCTGATGTTCATGGTCGCGGGCATCTATTTCCTGCGCGAGATGCTGCTGTATACGTTCACCAAGATCCTGCTCGGTGTGCGTTCGAAGATTCTGCTGTCGGTGCTGTTTTCGTTCACGGCCGCGTTTTTGTCTGCATTTCTCGATGCGCTGACCGTCACGGCCGTAATTATCACCGTGGCTGCGGGTTTTTACGGCGTCTACCACAAGGTTGCCTCGGGCAAGAAACTGGATCTCGATCATGATCCTTCCACGGATGTCGAAGTTGCCGAGCTGCATCGCGAGGACCTGATTCGATTTCGCACGTTCCTCAGAAACCTGATGATGCACGGCGCCGTGGGCACGGCGCTCGGTGGCGTTACGACGCTGGTCGGCGAGCCGCAGAATCTCCTGATTGCCGAAATCATGGGCTGGGAGTTCATGGAGTTCTTCTGGAAGATGGCGCACATATCGATGCCGGTGCTCGTTGTTGGTCTGGCCACCTGCGTCTTGCTCGAGGTGACCGGAACATTCGGTTACGGCGCGCAGCTGACGCCGAAGGTCCGCGAAGTGCTCGAGGAGTATGACCGGGAGATGACCGCAAAGCGCACGAAGGCGGAGAGCATGGTTATCGCCGTGCAGGCGATTGTTGGCATCATCCTCGTTATTGTACTCGGCAATCACCTGGCGGAGCCGGGTGTTGTCGGCTTGCTCGTCATCGTGCTTGCCACGGCGCTCAACGGCGTCACGGAAGAACATCGCATCGGCCACGCGTTCGAAGAGGCGCTGCCGTTTACGGCGTTGCTTGTCGTATTCTTTGCGATCGTCGCCGTTATCGACAACCAGGGGCTGTTTACACCGGTCATCGACTGGGTCATGACCTACGACGGCAAGACGCAGGAAGCGCTCTTTTTCATGGCGAACGGCGTGCTGTCGATGATCAGTGACAACGTGTTTGTCGCAACTGTCTACATCACCGAAGTGCAGGAGCTGTTTCTGAGCGGCGAGATCACGCGCGAGCAGTTCGACCAGCTGGCTATCGCGATCAATACGGGGACCAACATCCCGAGTGTCGCGACGCCGAATGGCCAGGCGGCATTTCTGTTCCTGTTGACGTCCGCGCTGGCGCCGCTGATTCGCCTGTCGTACGGGCGCATGGTCATCATGGCACTGCCGTACACGATCACGATGAGCATTGCGGGACTCGCTGCGCTTTGGTATCTGGGGTAGGTGCGACGAGTCCCCGCGCGAAAATGTGCCACATGTGCTATGTAGAGCGCCATGACTCTTGATATCAACAATCTACGCGTCGGTGTGATCGGCCTCGGCTATGTCGGGCTGCCGCTCGCGGTCGAATTCGGCAAGCAATACACGACCGTCGGATTCGACGTCAAGGCGGCGCGCATTGCCGAACTCGAGGCGGGCATCGACTCGACGCTCGAAGCCTCGGCAGAAGAACTCGACGCTGCCAAACATCTGAGCTTTACGACCGATGCGGCGAAGCTCGCCAACTGCAATTTCTATGTCGTGACGGTGCCAACGCCCATCGGCGACAGCAATCGGCCGCTGCTGACGCCGCTGCGCAACGCGAGCGAGACGCTCGGGGATGTAATCAAAAAGGGCGACGTCGTCGTCTACGAATCGACCGTGTACCCCGGTGCGACCGAAGAGTTTTGCGTGCCGATCATCGAGAAGGGCTCGGGCCTGACGATGAACGAGGATTTCTTCGTCGGCTACAGCCCGGAGCGCATCAACCCGGGTGACAAGGAGCACCGCCTGCCGTCGATTCTAAAAGTGACCTCGGGTTCGACCCGCGAGGCGGCGGATTTCATCGACGGCGTCTACCAGTCGATCATCACGGCCGGCACGCACAAAGCGTCGAGCATCAAAGTCGCCGAAGCGGCGAAAGTCATCGAGAATACGCAGCGCGATGTCAATATTGCACTGATCAACGAGCTCGCGATGATCTTCGAGCGAGTCGGCATCGACACCGAAGAAGTTCTCGAGGCGGCGGGCACCAAATGGAATTTCCTGCCGTTTCGCCCGGGCCTCGTCGGCGGGCACTGCATCGGTATCGATCCGTATTATCTAACCTACAAAGCGCAGCAACTCGGCTATCACCCGCAGATGATCCTGGCCGGACGTCGCATCAACGACAACATGTCGCTGTACGTTGCCTCACAAATTATCAAGCGCATGGTGTCCCGTGGCATTCAGTTGCTACAGGCGCGTGTGCTGATACTCGGTCTCACGTTCAAGGAGAACTGCCCGGATGTGCGCAACACCAAAGTCGTCGACATCGTCAGAGAACTCGCGTCTTACGGCGCCAAAGTCGACGTCTGCGACCCCTGGGTCGATGCCGAGGAAGCGAAGTACGAATACGGCATCGAGCTGGTCAACGGGCCCGAAAAAGGAGCGTATGATGTCGTGGTGGTTGCGGTCGCGCACGACCAGTTTAAAGAGCTCGGCGAGCAGGGCATTCGCGACTTTGGCAAGAAAACGTCGATTCTCTACGACATCAAGTACGTGCTGCCGGCGGACGCCGTCGACGATCGATTGTAGGTATAGACCAACGTGAAAATTCTCGTCACAGGCGCCGCCGGATTCATCGGCTTCTTCACCGCCAAGCAGTTGCTCGAGCGCGGCGATACGGTGGTCGGCCTCGACAACTTCAACGAGTATTATGACGTCTCGCTCAAAGATGCGCGCGCCGCGATTCTCGATGGTTTTGACAACTTTTCCATGGTGCGCATCGATCTTCATGACCGTGAAGCGATGGACGCATTATTCGCGAAAGAGAAGTTCGACAAAGTTGTGCATCTCGCGGCGCAGGCGGGCGTGCGCTACTCGCTCGAGAATCCGCACGCCTATATCGACAGCAACATCGTCGGCACGCTGCACATCCTCGAAGGTTGCCGGCACAATGAGGTCAAGCATCTCGTGTACGCCTCGTCGAGCTCGGTGTACGGCGCCAACACGAAGATGCCGTTCTCGATTCATCAAAACGTCGATCACCCGCTCGCCCTTTACGGCGCGACGAAAAAAGCCAACGAACTCATGGCGCACACATATTCGAGCCTTTACGGACTGCCGACGACGGGGCTGCGGTTTTTCACGGTTTACGGCCCGTACGGCCGTCCCGACATGGCGCTGTTCATGTTTACGAAGAACATCATCGAGGGCAAACCGATCGACGTCTTCAATTACGGCAATCATAAGCGCGACTTCACGTACATCGCGGACATTGTCGAAGGCGTCATTCGCACGATGGACCACACGGCACAGCCGAACGAGGCCTGGGATCCGGCGAACCCGGATCCGGGAACGAGCAAAGCCCCTTACAGGCTCTACAACATCGGCAATCAGCAGCCTGTCGAGCTCATGAAGTACATCGAGGTGATCGAAGGGTGTGTTGGCAAGACAGCCGAGAAGAATTTGTTACCGCTGCAACCGGGTGACGTGCCCGATACCTGGGCTGACACGGCGGATCTCGTGGCCGATGTCGATTATCAGCCGTCGACGCCCATCGAAGTGGGTGTCAGGAACTTTGTGGACTGGTATCTTGAGTTCTACAAGGACCAACTCAAACAAAGTGCATAAGAGCGATATTCAGGTTGGCTAAGAGCTACACCGACAGAAAACTCTCCGCGCGCTATCCGACTGACCTGAAGGCCTGGCAGGCCCTCAAAAAGCATTATTCGGATATGCGCAAGCGCGACCTCGCACAACTGTTTGCGCGCGATGCCTCGCGGCCCGAGCGATTCTCGGCGGACGCTGGCAACCTCACGCTCGATTACTCCAAGAATCACGTCAACACGACGACGTGCAAGCTGCTGGCGCGACTCGCGAGAGAGGCGAGCGTGCCGGACGCGACCGAGGCGATGTTCGCGGGCGAGCCGATCAATCAGACCGAAGGCCGCTGCGTGCTGCACGCCGCGCTGCGGTCAAAAATTTCGGACCAGGTGGCGCTCGAGACACCGGGCGTCAGGGAGATTTGGCAGGTTCTCGCCAACATGGAGGAGTTCGTCGGCGCGGTGCATACGGGTGTGATCAACGGCAGCACGAGCCGGCGCCTGACCGACATCGTCAATATCGGCATCGGCGGTTCCGATCTTGGCCCGGCAATGGCCAGTCGCGCGCTGCGGCCATACTGGAAAATCGACATGCGCTTCCACAGCGTATCCAACGTCGACGGCACGCAGCTAGCCGACCTCATCGACGAGCTGGATCCCGAGCGCACCTTGTTTGTCGTCTGCTCCAAGACGTTCACGACGCTCGAGACCATGACCAACGCGCGCGCGGCGCGTAAGTGGATCATCGAGACACTGGGCCACGCCGCGGTGGAGCGCCATTTCGTTGCAGCGTCGACCAACCACGATGCGATGAATGCGTTCGGTATCAATTTGAAGTATCGCTTCGGCTTCTGGGACTGGGTGGGTGGGCGCTACTCGCTGTGGTCGGCTGTCGGGCTATCGCTTGCGCTGGTTGTCGGCATGGAAACGTTTTATCGACTACTCGCTGGTGGCCGCGTCATGGATCTGCATTTTCGGCAGGCGCCCATGGAGGAGAATATGCCCGTGCTGCTCGCGCTGCTCGGCGTCTGGTACAACAATTTCTTCGGCGCCCAGACGCAGGCCATCCTGCCCTACGATAATCGCCTCGATCGCTTTCCGGCCTACTTGCAGCAGCTGCAAATGGAATCGAGCGGCAAGAGCGTGCGCATGGACGGCAGGCCGGTCAAATGCGACACGGGCATGATCGTCTGGGGCGAGGCAGGCAACAACGCACAGCATTCTTTCTATCAGCTGTTGCACCAGGGTACGCGGCTGGTGCCGGTGGACTTTCTGTTACCGGTGAAGACGTCGGGCGCGGATCAGTCACAACAGGATCTCGCCATCGCCAATTGCCTCGCGCAATCCGAAGCGCTAATGGATGGCTTCAATGCGAACCATCTCGAGCCGTATCGCGTGCATCCGGGCAACAATCCAAGCAACACGATCCTGTTCGAGGAACTCACGCCCGAGACTCTGGGTCAGCTGATCGCGCTTTACGAACACAAGGTGTTCGTCGAAGGCGTGATCTGGGGCATCAACTCGTTCGACCAGTGGGGTGTCGAGCTCGGCAAG
>JAOTUB010000009.1 GCA_029864095.1 Gammaproteobacteria bacterium
AGCAGCAGCTGGGCGCGAAAGCGGCCGGCTTTACGCGCCATGGGTGCGTTGACGGGGCCGAGAACACGCAGGGGGTCGGCGTGCTGCATCTCCAGGCATCGCCGTGCGACCTCCAAGAAAGCATGTGCGTCGCCCTGCTTGTGAGCCGCCGACCGAATCAGAGCCAGCCAGGTAAACGGCGGCCAGCGGGTCTGTTCACGTTCGGCGAGCGCGTCTGCCGATATCTTCTCGTAGCCACCTTCGATCAGGTGTTGCCAGAAAGGATTCCCGGGAAATGCGGTTTGAATAATGACCTCGCCCTGACGATCTTCTCGCCCCGCGCGGCCGGCAACCTGGATGATGGATTGGGCGAGCCGCTCGGCTGAACGAAAATCCGTGCCAAACAGCCCCTGGTCGGCATTGACGATTCCGACCAGCGTCAACAGCGGAAAATGATGCCCTTTCGAGAGCATTTGTGTGCCGACCAGGATTTCGGCGCTGCCTTGCTCGGCCAGAGCGAGTGCCGCGTCGATGGCGCCTTTTCCCTGGGTACTGTCGCTATCGATTCTCGCGATTCGATAGCCGGGAAAGCGTCCGTGCAACGCAGCTTCGAGTCTTTGCGTGCCCTCTCCAAGCTGCCTGACGTCTGCACCGCAAATTGAGCACTTTTCATCGAGCGTGCGCGTAGCGCCGCAATGATGACAGCGAAGCTGTCTGGCCTGTGCATGCACAGTCATGCGCGAGTCGCAGCGGCGGCACTCTGCGACATGGCCGCAGCTCGTGCAGATAAGCGTTGGCGCGAAGCCGCGTCGATTGAGAAAGATGAGTACTTGTCCATCGGCCTGCAGGTGGCGTTGAATCGCCGCCGCCAGTGGTTCGCTCAGGCCGTCGCTGGTCGCAGCGCGGCTCAGGTCGACGAGCCGGATTGAGGGCGGCTGGGCAACACCTGCGCGTTCGGGCAACACGATTCGCGTGTAGTTACCAGTCTGGCAGTGTCGCAGTAATTCCAGAGTCGGAGTCGCCGAACCGAGCACGATCGAAATATCGTGCTGCTTGGCGCGTGCAATCGCGAGGTCACGGGCGGAATAACGCAGACCCTCTTGCTGTTTGAACGAGTGATCGTGTTCCTCATCGACAACGATCAGCCCGAGGCTGGGCAACGGCGTGAACACAGCCGAGCGGGTGCCGACGACGAGCTTCGCCGTACCCGATCGGGCGCTGCGCCATGCCTTCAAGCGCTGCACATCAGTCAGGCTCGAGTGCAGGACTACCGGCTCCACGCCCAGTCGGGTTCGCAGTCGTCCGACTAGTTGCGGCGTGAGCCCAATCTCGGGCACGAGCACGAGTATCTGCTTGTCCCTGTCGAGCACTTCCTGCATCAGCCGCAGATAGACTTCGGTCTTGCCGCTGCCCGTGACGCCGTCAAGCACGTAGGCGCCGAACCCCGGCTGCGCGCGGATCGCTTCAAGGGCGCGACACTGATCCGCGTTCAGCTCCGGTCCCGGCTGGCCGAGCCTGTCTGGCGGGGACTCGGGTTCGTCGAGCGGTGCTTCGAAACGGCTCGCGAGGCCCTTCTCGAGCAATGCCTTGGCGGCACGACGCCAGTTCGGCAAGAGTTCGGTGAGCGTGTCGGTGTCGAGCCCGTTACCGCCGGCATCACGCAGGGTCTCGAGCAACTCTGCCTGGCGCGGCGCACGCTTCGACAAGCTTTCGACATCCGTGGACTCGCCCACATCAGTGATAGCGACGCAGGTCAGTATCGGGTGCAGCGCTTTGCCTTGACGCAGCAATGCGGGCAGGGCGGCCGCAACGACTTCGCCAATCGGATGATGGTAATAGCTGCTTGTGAATCGGATGAGCCAAAGATCATCGGCAGATAGCAGCGGAGTGTCATCGATCGTCGCGATGGCACGTCGTACTTTCGATGCCGGCAGGTCACTCTCGTCTGCGTGAGCCAGGACGACACCCACCTGGCGGCGCCGGCCAAACGGCACGACCACCCGGCTGCCTGGAGCAGCCGCCATGCCGGCCTCCGGCGGCAAATAGTCGAATTCGCGCGACAGCGGCACGTTGACCGCAACTTTGAGAATGCGCGAGCTGTTCACAGGCGTATATTTGACATAATAAAGGACGCAATTTGCGCACAACGTGTCAACCGGGCACCCCAGCAGGGCGTTGAATCCATGTGACACGGTAGTTCACCGCGTGGTGGAGTCAAGAGGATAGAAAAGATGGATCTTGCAGGAATGTCGACATGGAGTCGCATTGTATGAACGCTAACGTGGGCGTTTTTGCGGTATCTTGCACCCGCGAGCAATTGACGGGGGCAAAGACGCTGCAGCGCGAACGGCAACTCAATCAGTTCCTGGCTGAAGTCGAGCGGCGCGCGCTGCGCATCGCTGAGATCGCGGTCCGTGATCGTGACGAAGCGCTCGATCTCGTGCAGGATGCGATGATCAAGCTGGCCCGCAATTACGCGGAGCGTCCGGTCGAAGAATGGGCTCCGCTCTTTTACCGGATTTTGCAAAACGCGGTGCGCGACTGGCATCGTCGCCAGAAGGTCAAGAACCGTGTCATGGTGTGGTTTGGACGTGGCAAGCCGACAGACGATGAGTACGACATCGTCGCGAACACGCCCGACCCGGCGGGGCGAGCGCCGGACGATGTGCTGCAGACTCACGAAGCGATGCAGCGCCTTGAAGTGTCGATACACGAGCTTCCGGGCAGACAACGCGAAGCATTTATGCTGCGCACGTTTGAAGGGCTTGATGTTGCGGGAACCGCCGTTGCAATGGGTTGCAGCGAGGGCAGCGTCAAGACACATTATTCCCGGGCGGTACACGCGCTGCGGGATAAGTTGGGAGAGCACTGGCAATGAATGATCCAGGCAAGAATGAGCCAATCGCGAATCAGGCGAAAGAGCTTTTCGATGACAGTGTCGAGCGTCTCGACGCAGCCACCCTGTCGCGCCTCAACCAGGGGCGGCATAAGGCTCTGGCGGAACTGAGCCATTCCGGACCGTCCGTAACGTGGCTACGCTGGGCGCCCGCCGCTGGAGTCGCCGCGGCTGCCGTGGTGGCCGTCGTTGTGATGCGAGGACCGCAGGTAGACGAACTCGAGCCTGTCACGGCATCCGACTTCGAGATGCTGCTCGAGGAAGACGGCTTCGAGATGTTCGAGGACCTCGAATTTTATGCGGTACTGGATGCGGTGGCTGCAGAAGTGAACGGTGATGTCGGTTAAGAAAACTGCATTGCTGGGTTCTTTATTGATGTGCTGCAGCCTGGTACTCGCTGCAGACGATGAAATTCCGGATATGGAGTTTCTTGAGTACCTCGGGCTCTGGGAGGAGTCGGATGAAGATTGGCTGATTTTTGACGAGCCGATCACGGCCGACGCGGAGGAGCGGAGCGATCCCGTACCACAAGGTGAAGAATCGACGGAGACGAATGATGAAAGCTAAGACATTGTTGGCGATCGCAGTGATCACGTTCGCCACTGTTGCGGCGGCCGACGACCAGGGAGTGGCCTGGGACCAGCTGAACGAAGAACAGCGGCGTGTGCTCAGCAGTTTTTCGGACAGCTGGGACCAGCTGACGCCTGAACGACAGGCGCGGCTGTCGATGGGCGCCGATCGATGGTCTGCTATGACGCCAAAGCAGCGCAGCGCAGCCCAGAACCGCTTTAAGCATTGGCGCGACCTGACACCCGATCGCAGAAAGCAGATTCGAAAGCGCTATGAGCAATATCGCGGCATGTCGCCGGCGCAGCAAAAACGCATTCGCGAGAACTATCGTCGCTATCAGAGAATGCCCATCGAACGCCGCCAGATGCTGCGTGACCGCTACCGGAACCTGACACCCGACCAGCGTAAGCGACTGCGTGATCGCGTCGGAGACAAGCCGCGGCCGGCCACGCGCGGCTGAAACATTACCAATAATAGTATCTACTGTCGCGCAATCTGTGCGTGGCCTCCCATTGTTGATAGAGTACGCGCGTTCCACGGGAGGCTAGCCAATGAAAATCGGTGTACCGAGAGAAGTTCACGCGGGTGAGAGGCGCGTTGCCACGACGCCTGACGTAGCTGCTGAACTCATCAAGATGGGTTTTGGAGTTGCCGTAGAAGACGCGGCGGGCTCGGCTGCGAGCTATTCCAATGAAGCCTACGCGGCGGCAGGCTGTGAGATCGTTGCATCCGCCAGCGACCTGTGGGCCGAGGCAGATGTAATTCTCAAAGTTCGCGCGCCGGAGGGCGAGGAAACAGGTCTGCTCCGTTCGAATCAGATTCTGATCAGCTTTCTCGGGCCGGGACAGAACCCCGAGTTGCTCAAGCAGCTGACCGAAAGTGGTGGCACCGCGATGTCGATGGACAGTGTGCCGCGCATCTCACGGGCACAGAAGATGGATGCATTGAGCTCCATGGCGAATATCGCGGGATATCGGGCCATCATCGAGGCGGCACAGCATTTCGGGCGCTTCTTCACGGGCCAGATTACGGCGGCGGGCAAGATTCCACCCGCGAAAGTACTCGTGATCGGCGCCGGCGTGGCAGGCCTCTCGGCGATCGGCACCGCGCGAAGCATGGGTGCGATTGTGCGAGCCTTCGATACGCGACCGGAAGTCAAAGAACAGGTTGAGAGTATGGACGCGGATTTTCTGATGCTCGACTTCGAGGACGAAGACGGCACTGGCGAAGGCGGCTACGCCAAGGTAATGAGCGACGAGTTCATCAAAGCTGAGATGGCACTTTTTGCCGAGCAGGCCAAAGAAGTCGACATCATCGTGACAACCGCCTTGATACCGGGCCAGCCGGCGCCGAGACTGATCACTGCCGAAATGGTCGGCCTGATGAAAGACGGAAGTGTCATTGTTGATCTTGCGGCTGAAACAGGTGGCAACTGCGAGCTCACTGAAGCCGACAAGGTCATACAACGTGACGGTGTGTCTATCATCGGGTACACGGACTTGCCAAGTCGGCTTGCAACACAGTCGAGTCAGCTTTACGCAACCAATCTGCGCCACCTGCTGGCCGAACTGAGTCCCGAGAAAGACGGCAAGATCGTCGTGAACATGGACGACGAGGTTATTCGTGGCGCGACAGTTTGCACGAACGGCGAGACGACCTGGCCGCCGCCGCCGCCAACGCTTTCGGCGGCGCCGAAGGCGGCCGAGCCCGCACCCGCGCCGGTCGTCGCCGAGAAAAAGAAACCTTCGGTTGCGGGACCGATCATTGCGATGCTTGCCGGTGGTCTGGCCTTGCTGGGCTTGGGCGCGGTCGCGCCGCCGTCATTCATGGCGCACTTCACGGTGTTCGTACTGGCGTGCTTTGTTGGCTACATGGTGATCTGGAACGTAACGCCCGCACTGCACACGCCGTTGATGAGCGTCACCAACGCGATATCGAGCATCATCATTATCGGCGCGCTGCTGCAAATAAGTTCGGCCGACAAGCTGATCATGTGGATCGCCGTGGCCACGGCATTAATAACGAGCGTCAATATTGCAGGCGGCTTTGCTGTCACGCGCCGAATGCTCGAGATGTTCAGAAAGTGAGGTCGACATGATCAGCGCTGGCATCGTAACCATGTCGTACATCGCTGCGACGGTACTGTTCATTCTCGCCCTTGGCGGTCTTTCCAATCCGGAAACCGCTCGCCGCGGAAATTGGTTTGGCATAGCAGGCATGACGATCGCGCTACTGGCGACGATCCTCGGTGTCGTTACGCAGAACTACGTCATGCTGCTCGTTGCGCTGCTCATCGGCGGAAGCATAGGTCTGTATCTGGCGCGGCGAGTGCAAATGACGCAGATGCCGGAACTTGT
Organism: Gammaproteobacteria bacterium; assembly: GCA_029864095.1. Lineage (GTDB taxonomy): Bacteria > Pseudomonadota > Gammaproteobacteria > Steroidobacterales > Woeseiaceae > UBA1847. The sequence continues at coordinate 5,803 of JAOTUB010000009.1, forward strand.
TGCGATCCTTCACAGTCTCGTTGGACTCGCTGCCGTCATGGTTGGCTTCGCGAGCTTTATGGATCCCACTGCACAGTTCGAGGGAATCGAGCACACGATCCATGACATAGAGATTTACGTCGGCATCCTGATTGGTGCCGTAACGTTCTCCGGCTCGGTCATTGCTTTTGGCAAGCTTAGCGCGCGTATCAGCGGTAAGCCGCTGACACTGCCCGGGCGCCACCTGTTCAACCTCGGTTTGCTGATCGCTTCCATCTGGTTCGGCCGCGAATTCGTGCTGCAATCTGCGGCCGGTGGCGGGCTGGAACCGCTGATCATAATGACGATAATCGCTTTGGTCTTCGGCATCCACATGGTTATGGCGATCGGTGGTGCGGACATGCCCGTCGTTGTTTCGATGCTGAACAGTTACTCTGGCTGGGCGGCAGCAGCGACAGGATTCATGCTCAGTAATGATCTCTTGATCGTCACGGGAGCTCTCGTTGGTTCGAGTGGCGCAATTCTTAGCTACATCATGTGTCGTGCGATGAATCGCAGGTTTCTGGCCGTAATTGCCGGTGGCTTCGGCACCGGTGGCGGCACGACCGTGTCTGCAGGCGATGCGGAACAAGGAGAAGTCTTCCCCATTGATACTCAAGAGACAGCCGCGCTGCTTTTGGACGCGAAAGAAATAATGATCGTCCCTGGCTACGGCATGGCCGTGGCTCAGGCACAGCACATCGTTTATGAAATTACACGTGCGCTGCGCGACAAAAAAATCAATGTTCGCTTTGGCATCCACCCGGTTGCGGGCCGGATGCCCGGGCACATGAACGTGCTGCTGGCCGAAGCAAGGGTGCCGTACGATATCGTTTTCGAAATGGACGAGGTCAACGAGGACTTCCCGGAGGTCGATGTCTCGATCGTCATCGGCGCAAACGACATTGTTAATCCGTCAGCGCAGGAAGAGCCGGACAGCCCGATTGCCGGAATGCCGGTGCTCGAGGTGTGGAAGGGCAAGACGACCATCGTTCTCAAGCGCAGTATGGCAACCGGCTACGCAGGCGTGCAAAACCCGCTGTTCTTCAAGGAAAACACGCGCATGTTGTTCGGGGACGCGAAAGAAAGCCTCGACGCGGTCTTCAAAGCACTTTGATGAACTGTGACGATTCGTGTTGCTTTTTGACGCGCGATTGGCAAACTAAGCAAGCATGGGTCGCGCAAGGCGCGACGAGGTGAACCGATGCTTGCAGGAATCGCTACCGATATCTCGCAGCAGGTGTTGCGAACGGATATAGCTGGGATGCCGCTCGAGTGGATCGACTACCGGGAGGCGGTCCGGCTGTATCATGCCAAACAGGTCGCCTACGATTGTGGCACGCTGCTTTACACCGTATTCGGCGGCTACAGCAGCTACGACGGAAATCGCAGCACGATCGATGTGAATTCGATCATCGCGACACACGGCACGAGCCGAAGTCTTGCGCGCAACCGCGATCGCTACGTTCCGCCACTGAACAATCGCACGTTATTCAAACGGGACGCTAATCTGTGTTTGTATTGCGCGATGCGTTATCCGACTCGCGATCTTACGCGCGATCACATTACGCCGATCTCGCAGGGTGGTGGTGATACCTGGAACAACGTTGCGACGGCGTGCCGACGTTGCAATAACTACAAAGGCGGCCGCACACCGGAACAGGCTGCGATGCAGTTGATCGCGGTGCCATTTACGCCGACTTACGCCGAGTACATTTACCTGAAGGGACGGCGCGTGCTTGCCGACCAGATGCAGTACCTTCTCGCCCACATTCCTCGCTCGAGTCCGCTGCACGCCAGACTGTCGGACCATCTCACCGACGGTGCGGAAATCGTAGACGTACAGTTCCACGAGTAACCGCAAGGGCCGCGAGCGGGGTGTTCGCGTCACCCATGGCTCGCGACGCTGCGCTTTACTTCGCTGAGCAAACACCCCGCTCGCGTGTCCTTGCGGCTATACTTGCGGGTAATGCAGTACCTCATCGATGCCAGCGTGTACGTGTTTCGGGCTTATTACTCGGTGCCCGAGGACATGGTCGACGGCGAAGGCAACCCCGTAAATGCCTTGTACGGTTTTTGCCGGTTCCTCGGTGACTTCATGGAGCAGGTCAACCCCGAATACGTTGCCGTGTTGTTCGACGAAAGCCTGTCAACGTCCTTTCGCACCGAGATCTACCCCGACTACAAAGCGAATCGTGACCCGGCTCCCGAGGAGTTGAAGCGGCAATTCGGTCAATGCCGCCGATTTACGCGGGCGCTGGGCGTCATGGAATGGGCCAGCCCAAGATACGAGGCAGATGACCTTATCGGCACACTCGTCGAACACGGGCGCTCGGTCAGCAGACCGTCGACGATCGTCAGCCGTGACAAAGATCTCGCGCAGCTGCTGACCAGAGAAGATGTATTCTGGGACTTCGCCGGGAAAGGAAAGATCGGCTACGAGCGGGTACCGGAAGTATTCGGCGTGTGGCCCGAACAGATTGCCGACTTTCTGGCGCTCGCGGGCGATGCAGTCGACAACATCAAGGGCGTCCCTGGCGTCGGCAAGAAGACCGCCACGGTGCTGTTGGAGCGCTTCGGCAGCCTTGAGACGATTTATGAAAACCTCGACAGAGTGCACGAGGTGAATGTACGCGGCTCCAAGACGCTCGGCGAAAAGCTCGAGACGCATCGGGACGACGCAATGCTGGCGCGTAAACTTACGGGCATAGCCTGCGACGCACCGATCGACGATGCGGAAAACGCGATGCGGCGATCTGCACCACGCCTCGGGGACATAAACGCGCTGTATGACGAGGCGGATATCGGCATGGCGCTGCGGCGACAGGCGGAGCGGATATCCGACCTGAGCCGCGATTGACCGGGACGTTCAAAAAGTCCGGACCTGAGTCCAGGTATTCGATGTTCGAAGCGGAAGCCGACGGACTCAAGGAGCTCCGTTCAGCCGGCGAGATTCGTGTACCGGATGTCATCGATTGCGGCACAGCGAACGGCCAGAGCTACATTATTCTCGAGCACTTGCCGCTGGAGCCGGCATCCCGCGAAACAGGGCAGCGCTTTGGCGAGCAACTTGCCAGACTACATCGTCATACGGAGGATGGCTTCGGCTGGTTTCGGGACAACACGATCGGCCCGACGCCACAGATCAATACGCCGAGTGATGACTGGATTGAGTTCTTTCGCGCGCATCGCCTCGGGTATCAGCTTGATCTCGCCACGACCAACGGTTACGGGGCGCACGTCGAGGGGCCCGGTCGTGCACTAATGAATCGCCTGCCTGAGTTATTTGCGGACTATGCGCCGGCCGCGTCGCTGTTGCATGGCGATCTCTGGGGCGGCAACTGGGGCAGCGTTAATGGCGAGCCCGTGATTTTCGATCCGGCCGTTTACTACGGGGACCGCGAGTCGGATATTGCGATGACGATGCTGTTCGGCGGTTTTGGCCGACCCTTCTACGACGCGTACGAGCGTACCTGGCCGATGGCGCCAGGCCACGAGCAACGTATCAAGCTATACCAGCTCTATCACCTCCTGAATCACCTGAATCTTTTCGGCCGTTCGTACCTGGGAAGGGCGATGAGCTTGATAAACGACCTCCTGTAGGAGGTTGTGGGCGCAAGCAGGGAGCGACCCGGGAGCTGCTCATCGGAAGTAAAGCGCAGCGCAGCGAGCCATGAAGATGAGTAACTCCCGGGGCGCTCGGAGTTAGGCCGGGAACTCGCTCAGATCGTCTGATTCCTCGACCTCGATCAAATCACCGAGAAAGTCTTCTTCGAATGCATAGAGCATCGTTCCTTCCGGTGCCTTGAGCGCGACGAACGCGCCTTCAAATCCCGGATAATCCTCGTGCGGCAAATCGTATTTGCTGATGAATTGTTTTAGTGTGGCCTTGTCGGCGCAGCGGAAACACAACGATGGCGTACTGAGTGCAATGCTTTCCGAGAGGCCCAGCGACGCCCCGCCCGCGTCGAAGCGCATGTGCACCGTGGGTTCTTCGCGCATTCGTATCAGTTTCGGTGCAACGGCTGCCCAGAAGCGCGCGGAGCGAAACGCATCTCGCACCGGCAAAGTCAATTCGAACCAAGTGCCACACAAAGAATCATTGCCGAACTCATCGCCGCCACTGAACGTGCGAGCCTCGAGCATCGAAACCATGTGACCGTCGCGATCGGCCAGGCCAAGTTCGTTGAATTCGTCCTCACCGAGACGCATGACGCTGAAGTCAAAGCCGTGGTCCGCCATTCCGCGGGCACGCGTGGCGAGGTCCGGCTGTACGAAAGTGACCGCTGGCGAATCAAAATCTCGATCATGCAGTCCTATGCAGAGCACGCCGTCGCTCACGACTGTGTATTTGTGGGACCAAACGTCGCCAATTGTTAGTTCGGTGAAGCCAAGCGTCTTGTAATAGCCGAGGGAGTCAAGAATGTCAGAAGTACGAACACTGAACTCGAGAAAATGGCCCAGGCTGCTCACTCTGCTGCACCCATCGCCAGCGCACGGTCACGTGATTTGTCGCGTGCCCGAGCAGCTTCGCTGGCGCTCCAGTCGGCGGACGATTCGGGCCAACCGCACACGTGTTTTTCGATCAGGCGCGCCAGAAACGCAACGTGGTCATCACGCGCATTAAGAGCAGGAATGTAGTTGAGCGAGTTACCATCGGCACCGGCAAAAAACTCCGCGTTTTGCATTGCGATTTCTTCGAGCGTTTCGAGGCAATCGGCCGCGAAGCCGGGACAAACCACATCGAGTTTTGCGATGCCCTTGTCGCCGAGTTCAACGACCGTCTCGTCGGTGTAAGGGCGCAGCCATTCTGCGCGACCGACGCGCGACTGGAACGAGATGAGCCACTCATCGTCACCCAACTCGAGCGATTCGGCGATGAGCCGCGCCGTCTTCTGGCACTGGCAATGATACGGATCGCCACTCAACAGCGTGTCCATCGGCACGCCGTGAAAAGAAAACAACAGCTTCTCGCCACGACCATGCTGTTCCCAGTACTGGCGGATGTTCTGCGCCTGTGCAGCAATAAACCCAGGTGCGTCGTGATAATGGTTAATGAACCGGAACTCGGGAACCCAACGGCGCTTGCTCAGAGCGCCTGTGACCATATCGAAAACAGAGCCTGTCGTCGTACCCGAATACTGCGGATACAGGGGCAGACACACGATGCGTCTTGCGCCACAGTCGTACAGTCGCTGTAGAGCCGACGCAATCGAAGGCTGCCCGTAAGACATGCCGAGCTCGGTGTGCACCGCACCCGAGAGTCGCGCCGAGAGCTGTTGCCCTACGGAATTGGCGATGTCCTGTGAGTAAATAAGCAGCGGTGATCCGTGCTCCGTCCAGATTTTTCGATACGCCTCCGCGGATCGGGACGGCCGAAAGCGAAGAATGAATCCGTGCAATATGATCCGCCACAGCAGCCGCGGCAGTTCCACAACGCGCGGGTCAGCCAGAAATTGTCCGAGATAACGACGCACGGCAGCTGTTGTCGGCGCGTCCGGCGTGCCCAGGTTGACTATGAGTACGCCCAGGGACTCGGGAAGCCCGTGTTCGTACATTGGCGAGGATTGGAACGTCGGCATAGACCCGTAACCCGATTTGAATCGGCGTAACAGTAAACGAAAGGCCCTTCGCGCGCCAGCGACCGGCGCTATAATCCCTTGTCTTGATTGGTAATTATTGCGCGACGTGGCTCATGAACAATCTTTCTGATACCCAAGGCGCCCAGCAGCGGACGTGGGCCCTGATACGGGATATTGCCGTACTGCAGGTCAAGCTCGTTGTTGACGGTCTCCGCGATCTGATTCTGGTTCCCGCCTCTCTTGTCGCGGGGATAGTGAGTCTTGTCAAGACGAGAGACGGCAAACCAGGAAGCGAGTTCTATGCGCTGATCAGCGTTGGCAAGCAGAGTGAGCGCTGGATCAATCTGTTTGGCGCGATTAGAAACGCGCCGCCGGACATTATCGAAGAGAATCGCTTCGGCGAGGCGGATATAGACGATATTGTCTCGCGCGTAGAGTCATTCGTCGTTGATGAATACAAACGCGGCGGTGTGACTGCGCAGGCAAAGCACAGGATCGATAAAGCGCTGGAGGCAATGCAGCGCCGCCGTAAAAAGGGATCGCGCGAGCCGCTTTGAATGTCTCAGGCTGCTTCCATGATCGCAGTAACACCCATGCCGCCTGCCGTGCACACCGAAATGAGTCCGCGACCGGAGCCCTTTTCGCTCAGCAGTTTGGCCATTGTCGCAACGATGCGCGCGCCGGTGGCTGCAAACGGGTGGCCCACTGCGAGGCTGCCGCCTTTTACATTGAGCTTGGACAGGTCGATCGGGCCCAACGATTGATTGCGCCCCAGACGATCACGACAGAATTTCTCGGACTGCCATGCCTTGAGCGTTGCTATGGTCTGCGACGCAAATGCTTCATGAATCTCGTAGAAGTCAAAGTCTTGAAGCCGCAGGTTTGCCACTTTCAACATCTCGGAAACGGCGTACGCCGGCGCCATTAAGAGACCCTCGTCGTCGACGAAATTGACCGCGGCCACTTTCGTAAAGGTCAAATAGGCGGCTATAGGAAGGTTCTTCAGGTTAGCCCAATCCTCCGACGCGAGCAGCACGGCCGCGGCTCCGTCCGTCAATGGAGTACTGTTGCCCGCAGTCATCGTGGCGTCTTCGCTTTTGTCGAACACCGGTTTCAGAGCCGACAGCTTCTCGAACGTCGTATCGCGGCGGATGTTGTTATCTTCCTCGCAATCGAGAAAAGGGACGACGAGGTCTTCATACCAGCCGGCGTCATAAGCCGCTGCGGCTTTGACATGGCTCGCGAGGGCAAGCTGGTCCTGGTGTTCGCGTGGTATGTCCCATTTCTGTGCCGTGATTTCCATGCTCTGACCCATGGAAAGGCCTGTGCGCGGCTCGGTAACGCCCGGAAACAGCGGCTTGAAGTGCGCCGGTCTCAGCCGAAACCACGGCAGTATCCGATCCTTTACCGATCGTGCGCGAAAGACGTCAAGCATAATCGAGCGATAGGCATCGTTGTAAACGATAGGTGGATCGCTCACCGTGTCGGTGCCGCCGGCAATGCCCGATTCGATTTGTCCAAGTGCGATCTTGTTGGCGATCATGATGCAGGCTTCGAGGCTCGTCCCGCAGGCACGTTGCAGATCAACGCCAGGGGTGCGCGGGGACAGGCCCGAGTCCAGCACGGATTCCCGCGCGAGATTCCAGTCCCTTGAATGCTTGATCACCGCGCCGAGAGCAACGTCGCCCAGCGTCTGTCCCTTCAGGTCGAATTTGTTTACGACACCCTGCAGTGCCGCCGCCATCAGGTCCTGGTTCGAACAATCCCTGTAGACCGAGTGCGACCGGCAAAATGGGATTCTCGATCCCCCGACTACAGCAACTCGTTTGGCTCGGCCATCATGCAACATACTTGCCTCCGTACAGACATCTAAACCCAACTCATTTGTGCAACTTTACACGAATCAGTTTTCCAATTCGCCCGCCAAAACGGGCTGCCAACAAGCGGGTCGGGCAAATTCTGCGAAAGGCCCGGGACGCGAATGGGTTACATTTGCCGCATGTGGCGAACGAGCAGTTGGCGAGAAGAGACCCGAGGGCTGATGCGCCTCGCCGGGCCGCTTATCGTTAACAACCTGTCGATAGCCGGCATGCAGTTTGCTGACGCGGTCATGGCGGGCCGCCTCGGTGCCGAGTCGTTGGCAGCTGTCGCAGTGGGCGCCAGCGTCTGGTTTTTCGGCTTCGTGATATGCCTCGGAATACTCATGGCGATCTCACCGCTCGCGGCGCGGCACTACGGGGCGGGAAATCCCGAACTGATAGGCTGCTATACGCGTCAGGGCATGTACCTGGGAATCGCATTCGGGCTGTTTTTGATTCTGCTCGCCCAGGCCACCGTGGCTCCGCTGCTGATACAGGTCGGCGTGGACAACAGCTTTCGCGATCTGACCGTAGGCTACGTGTTGGCCATCATTCCGGGAGCACCCGCGATATTCGTGTTTCTCGCGCTGCGGTTCACGACAGAGGGCATCGGTTACACGCGACCGATAATGTTCACGTCAATCTTGTCGCTCGTCTGCAACGTGTTCCTGAACTACGTGCTCATGTTCGGTCACTTCGGCGCCCCTGCACTTGGTGTTGTCGGGTGTGGTCTGGCAAGCGCAATCACGATGTGGGTGATCATGGTGTCATTGGCTGCGTACATGGTCATTAGCCCGCATTACAAGCCGCTGAAGATCTTTTCTCGCGTTGCACCTTTGCGTCCGAGCGTGCTCAAAGAGATTCTGGTCCTGGGAGTGCCGATCGCCGTGATGATTACGGCAGAGGCCGGGCTATTCAATGCAGTTTCGATTCTGATGGGTACGCGAGGTGCTTCGATTGCGGCAGCGCATCAGATCGCAATCAACTTTGCAGCCACGATGTTCATGGTGCCGCTCGCGCTGAGTTCGGCCATCACCATTCGGGTCGGTCACGCATTAGGTGCAGGTAACGCGACGGCTGCAAGATTCAGCGGCGCACTTGGCATCATAATCTGCGCAGTTTTCATGACCTGTTCCGCTACGTTTCTGCTCATATTTCGCGATTCGGTCGTCAGTCTGTACACAAACGACAAATCGGTAACCAGTATCGCGATCACCCTGCTGCTGATGGCCGCGATATTTCAGGTGGCCGACGGCATACAAATTGGTGCGGCCGGAGCGCTGCGAGGTTACAAGGACACGCGATTGCCGATGGTTATCAACACCTTCGCGTACTGGGTGCTGGCGTTCCCGCTCGCGTACCTGGCCGCCGTGACCTATCGGTCGCCCCCGAGTTACGTCTGGGGCGGCTTCGTCATGGGGCTGACAACAGCAGCGATACTGCTGGGGTGGCGATATGTGCTCGTGTCACGCGCGGAACTCACCGCTGCGCGACAAGAACAACTAGAGGTTTAGCCACCCTGACCGAAATCGGGGCTGTCACCGGCAAGATATTCGTTCTCTTCGGGCGTGTTTTCGCGATTCAATAGCTTGTTGCGATGCGGGAAACGACCAAATCGCTCAATGATGTCATGATGTAGTTCGGCAAACTGCGCGATCGTCTGGAATGTTTCGCGATACGTGGGCGAGACGGCGTCGGCCAGGCGATTGAAGATGTCGACGGACTTTGCCTGGACCTTGCGGGACTCGGCATGCTGTAACGGCATGTAAAAGAAAACACGCTGAATCGGCGTAAGGCCCTTGTCTTTTTTTTCCATGGCGCCTTGAACGCAAAGCTTCAGCGCTGCGTTGTCCATCTCAAACGCTGCTGCGGTATTGCGATAGATATTGCGGCGAAACTGATCGAGCAGGAGTATCAATGCAAGCCGACCCAACGGCCGATGAGACCAATAGTCCAGCTCTCCGGCTGATGCTCTGGCCACGTCGTCGGCAAACTCTTTTTTGCACTCATGATCGAATACCGCATCCTCGCCAAACCAGATGTCCATACGCTGGTCGATTTTTGGTGCTGTGAGCTGCTCCTCCATGAACCAGAATGACAGAATAGCGTTGATGCGGTGCTGGTCTTCATCAGTAATGGTCGCATCCATGCTTTCGCTGAGTAGTTTTACCGGCATTTCAACAATTCCAGTGTGCTTGTGGCGCCCGTCCCGTGACATTGTGACCCGACAGGGCACATTTGGTGCGAACCAGGTCACGATTTGGGCGCTGTGGGCCATTTATGGATACAAATCTGCGTAGACTTTAGCAGATGATCAGCGCTCTACGAGGAAATCGCACGGGATTGCCGGTCGCGGTACTGGCATGCACGTTGTTATCTGCCTGCGGCGGCCCGCCGGAAGGGCCTGAGGCGGCAATACGCGCCTGGGTCCGCCAGGGACACGAAGCCGCGGAGGCAAAGGACCGCCGCGCGCTGGTCGACCTGATCTCTCCTGCGTACACGGATGCGCGGGGAAACAGCCGTGACGACATCGAAAACATGTTTCGGTTGTTCTTCTTGCGCCAGCAAAAGGTGGCGCTCATTAGCCGCATTGAAGAACTTCAGGTATACGGCGACACCGCAGCATTGCTTGTGTTGTCCGTCGGCATGGCCGGAACGAATGATAACGTTCTCGGCTTTAGTGCCGATGCATATCGATTCGAGATGGAATTCGAGCTTCAAAATGATGAGTGGTTGCTGACATCGGCCCGCTGGGGCGAGTTTGGAGGCGATCTGCATTAGTCCGGTAGGGAGGGCTTGCGCATGAAACGAACAGATTTGCTGCTCTGCTCGGGCCTGCTGCTGGCAAGCTGCGTGTTGTCCGCATGTGCCGGCACAGGTCCTTTGATCAGCTCACCCGGCGTGAGTCTCAGAGACGTACGGATGACCGAGATCGATTTTTCCGGTCAGACATTCCTGCTCGGGTTCGCTGTAACGAACCCCAACCCTTTTCCCTTACCGGTCGAAGCCGTGTCGTACGCGGTCGATCTCGATGGATATCGTTTCGCCACGGGCCAGACCGAAGGCGGCTTTACGGTGCCAGCGCGGGGCGACAGTGAGTTTGCGATCAGTGTAGAGCTCAATCTGCTGAAGACAGCTCCCCAGCTCCTGTACGTGGTGCGCGAAGGCGTGAAACGTGACATACCGTACAAGCTGAAGGGGAAGCTCGGCGTCGACATTCCACTTGTCCAAGCCGTCGCGTTCGAAGCGGCGGGTGAACTTCGATTGCAATCGAGCCGCGACTAGTCTTCGAAAATACCGAGCAAATCCAGATCGTTACGCGCGCAACCAAAATCTCTGCGGCGCGTTGCTCCGGGAAAACAGGCTGACAAGCACCGATTGCGGGTATTTGCCCTGGTAATGTTGCGGTGCGGTAGCGAGCCGGACAAATCGTGGCATATACTTCATCGTTCGGGCAGCTTTGGCGTTCATCCTGCATGCGGCCCTAAGCGGCCGTTTGGTCGCATGCGGCGGTTTTTGCGCCACCTCAATGAAATGATGAATCGGGGCACGCCAAACGCGTGACCTTCAGGGCATCTATGACCGAGCGACAGGCAACAGGACTGTATGACCCGGCATTCGAGCGTGACAGCTGTGGCTTCGGCCTAATTGCGAACCTCGATGACTTGCCGAGCCATTGGGTCGTCGAAACGGCGATCTCCGCGCTCGCGCGCCTGACGCACCGTGGCGCAGTGGCGGCCGATGGCAAAACCGGCGATGGCTGTGGATTGCTGATCAAATTCCCGAAGGCATTCCTGCGCGCTGTAGGAGAGGAACTCGGGTTCGAACTCGGCGAGCGCTTTGCGACCGGCACCGTGTTTCTGCATCAGGACGAAAACAAGGCCGCAATTGCCCGCGAACTGATTGATACGGCAATCCACGAGATCGGACTCGAGGTCGCCGGCTGGCGGGAGGTGCCAACAGATCCGTCGGTGTGTGGCGAACAGGCGCTCAATACGCTGCCACGCATCGAACAGGTGTACGTCAACGCAGCGGACGGAATGCCGCGAGGCCGATTCAACCGGCGCCTGTTTCTGGCCCGGCGGCGGGCCGAAAAACGCATTGGTGAAGGGCATGCCTACGTGGCGAGTCTGTCATCGGCCACGATCAGCTACAAGGGCATGATCATGCCGACCGCCTTGACTGACTTCTATCCTGACCTCAAGGACCCGCGAATCGAGTCGTCGGTGTGTCTGTTCCATCAGCGTTTCTCGACCAACACGTTGCCGCAGTGGCGCCTCGCACAGCCGTTTCGTTTTCTCGCGCACAATGGCGAGATCAACACGATCCAGGGCAACCGCAACTGGGCACTCGCGCGGGCGAAGAATTTCATCTCGGACAAACTCGACGATATTTCCGATCTCGATCCAATCGTCTCGCTGGTCGGATCGGACTCATCGACTCTCGACAACATGCTCGAGGTGATGCGCGCCGGGGGCATGGATGTCTTGCAGGGCATGCGTATTCTATTGCCGCCCGCGTGGCAGGCAGCCGACGACATCGATCCTGACGTGCGGGCATTCTACGAATTCTTCGATTGCCAGATGGAGCCCTGGGACGGTCCGGCAGGCATCGTGCTGACGGATGGACGTTATGCCGCCTGCTGTCTGGACCGGAACGGACTACGGCCCGCGCGCTATGTTGTGACCAAAGACCGGCACATTACCGTCGCATCCGAAATCGGTGTTTACGATTACGAAGAAAAAGATGTCATCAGCAAAGGTCGTCTTGGCCCCGGCGAGATGCTGGCCGTTGATCTCGTCAACGGCAGGTTGCTCGAGAACGACGATATTCATGACATCCTGAAAACGCGCGCGCCGTATAAAAAATGGCTCAAGCAAGGCGTGCGCTACCTGGATACCGAGCTGATCGACACGCACATGGCCGCCGAACCGTTCGATCCGGAGACGCTGGCGAGCTATCAGAAGATGTTCAACATGACCCGCGAAGAGTTGCACGACGTTGTCGCGGTGCTGGCGGAGGCCGAACAGGAAGCAGTCGGTTCGATGGGGGATGACACGCCGATGGCCGTGCTGTCGCAGAAAATTCGCTCACCTTTCGACTATTTTCGGCAACAGTTTGCGCAGGTAACGAACCCACCGATCGATTCATTGCGCGAACGTATCGTCATGTCACTGCAGACAAACATCGGCGGTGAGTCGAACCTGTTCGACATCGGGCCGGGACACGTCGAGCAGGTCATCATGAATTCCCCCGTGCTGTCGCAGCGCAAGTTGCGCCAGTTACTCAGCGATGATCTCTACGGCGACAGCCACGAATTCATCGATCTCAATGTCGATGAGGCGTTGTCCTTACCCGAGGCGCTCAACCAGATTTGCGGTCAGGCCGAAAGAGCCGTGCGCAGCGGCAAGCTGATAATGATGCTCAGCGATCGCTACCTCGAGAAAGGTAAGCTCCCGGTGCATGCCTTGCTCGCCACGGGGGCCGTCCACCATCATCTGGTGAATGTCGGTTTGCGTTGCGACGCGAACATCATCGTTGAGACTGGCGTCGCGCGAGATTCGCATCACTTTGCATGCCTGATCGGCTACGGTGCGACGGCAGTATATCCATACCTCGTGTATCAGTCGCTGCACGACATTGCACACCGTGGCAACATTGATCGGCAACAGCAGCTCGGCCGCAGCTTCCGCCGCGGTATTCGCAAGGGCCTGTTCAAGATCATGTCGAAGATGGGTATCTCATCGGTCTCGAGTTATCGGGGCGCGCAGCTGTTCGAGATCGTCGGTCTCCACGACGAGGTCGTGGAACGCTGCTTCACCGGCACGACTTCGAGAATCCAGGGAACGAGCTTTACAGACCTGCTCGAGGATCAGCGGCAGCTGGCGGATACGGCGTGGGATCCTCGTGTCCCGGTCACGCAGGGAGGCCTGTTCAAATACGTGCACGGCGGCGAGTATCACTGCTACAACCCGGACGTTGTCACGACACTGCAGGCAGCCGTTCGCAGCGGCGACTTTGAACGCTACAAAGACTACGCGAAGCTCGTCAATGAACGGCCGATCGCGACGCTGCGTGACCTGATGTCGATACGGCCTGCGGGACCGCCCGTACCGCTCGATGACGTCGAGCCGGTCGAAGACATACTCGTTCGCTTCGACAGTGCGGGGATGTCACTGGGAGCACTCTCGCCCGAAGCGCATGAAGCGCTCGCGATTGCGATGAATCGTATCGGCGCACGCTCGAACTCCGGCGAAGGTGGTGAGGATCCGGCACGCTACCGCACCGAGCGCATGTCCAAGATCAAGCAGGTTGCCTCGGGCCGCTTCGGTGTCACCGCGGAGTACCTCGTTAACGCCGAGGTCATACAGATCAAGATCGCGCAGGGCGCCAAGCCTGGAGAAGGCGGCCAGCTCCCGGGCCACAAGGTCAACAAGATGATTGCGCGACTGCGCTACGCAAAGCCCGGTGTCGGGCTGATTTCGCCGCCACCGCACCATGACATCTATTCCATTGAGGATCTCGCACAGCTGATCTTCGATCTCAAGCAGGTCAATCCCGACGCGCTCGTGTCGGTGAAGCTTGTCGCCGAGCCCGGCGTCGGCACGATCGCGGCGGGCGTTGTCAAAGCGTACGCAGACCTGATCACGATCTCGGGTTACGACGGCGGCACGGGCGCGAGTCCGCTGAGTTCAGTCAAGTACGCGGGCAGCCCGTGGGAGCTCGGCCTCTCGGAGACGCACCAGGTACTGCGCGGCAACGATCTGCGCCACAAGGTGCGGCTGCAGACAGACGGCGGGCTAAAGACAGGAGTCGATGTCGTCAAGGCCGCAATGCTGGGCGCCGAGAGTTTTGGTTTCGGCACGGCGCCGATGGTTGCCCTGGGCTGCAAATACCTGCGTATTTGCCATCTGAACAACTGCGCGACCGGGGTCGCGACTCAGAACGAGGTCTTGCGTAGCGAATATTTCGTCGGCCTGCCCGAGATGGTGATCAACTTCTTTCGCTTTGTGGCCGAGGAGACGCGCATACTCATGGCGGAGCTCGGCGTGCGCAAGCTCGAGGAGCTTATCGGCCGCGTCGACCTGCTCGAGCTGCAGGATGGCGTCACCGAACGGCAGGCTCGCCTCGACTTGTCGCCCATCATCTCGGACGAGGGCCTCGCGAAGGACACGCCGCAGTTTTGCACAGACCCGCGTAACGAGCCGTTCGACAAAGGCGAACTTGCGGAAGAGATGCTGGCGACGACGCGGTCGGCGATCGAGTCGAAGCAGGGAGGCCGTTTCGGCTTCGAGGTGCGCAATTTTAACCGCTCGATCGGCGCCCGCCTTGCCGGCGAGATCGCGCGGCATCACGGCGACAAAGGCATGCGGGACGCGCCGCTCGAAATCCTGTTACGGGGCACCGCAGGGCAAAGTCTCGGTGTATGGAACGTTGAGGGCCTGAACCTGACGCTTATCGGCGACGCCAACGACTACGTCGGTAAGGGCATGAGCGGAGGAAGAATCGTAGTCCGGCCGCCCGAGGACGTCAGTTATGTCGTGAGGGACACGGCGATTATCGGCAATACTTGCTTGTACGGCGCGACAGGCGGCACCTTGTTCGCGGCCGGGACTGCAGGTCAGCGATTCGCGGTGCGTAACTCGGGTGCGACAGCAGTTATCGAGGGTTCGGGCGACCACTGTTGCGAATACATGACTGACGGCGTCGTCGTAGTGCTGGGCCGCACCGGCGTCAATTTCGGCGCCGGCATGACGGGCGGTTTCGCTTACGTCCTCGATATCGACCGGGATTTCGTTGACCGCTACAACCGCGAGCTCATCGATATTCACCGCATCTCTCCGGAGACCATGGAAGCGCACCTTCATCACCTGCGATCGATGATCTTGCAGCACGTGGAACAGACAGGCAGCCAATGGGGTGACCTGATCCTCGACGACTACCGCACCTACCTGCCGAGGTTCTGGATCGTGAAGCCGAAAGCGGCCGAACTGAGTTCTCTTCTCGAGTCGTTACGGCAGGCGGCGTAGACGATCATGTCCAAACATCCCTTGCAGTTTCTCGAGATTCCGCGGCGCGACCCGGACAAGGAGGCGCCCGACGAGCGCATTCGGCATTTCGGCGAGATCTACGGTAACTACGACGGCGCCAGCGCCGCGGCACAGGCCGGCCGCTGTATCAGCTGTGGCAATCCGTATTGCGAGTGGCAATGCCCGGTTCACAACTACATTCCGAACTGGTTGGATCTCATCGAGCAAGGCAAACTGTTCGAAGCCGCCGAATTGTCACATGAAACAAACTCACTCCCCGAGATCTGCGGGCGGATCTGCCCGCAAGATCGCCTTTGTGAGGGTGCATGCACGCTGAACGACGGTGTCGGTGCAGTCTCGATAGGCAATATCGAGAAGTACATTACCGACGAAGCGCTGCAGCGTGGCTGGCGCCCGGACATGTCGCATGTTGTCGATACCGGCAAGAGCGTTGGCATCGTCGGTGCGGGCCCGGCAGGCCTGGCGGCGGCCGACGTGCTGGCCCGGCAGGGCGTTCGATCCGTCGTCTACGACTCTTATCCCGAAGTCGGCGGCCTGCTGACTTATGGCATTCCTCCGTTCAAACTCGAGAAACACGTCGTCAAGACGCGCCGTGCGATCCTGGAAGGAATGGGCGTGCAGTTCGTGCTGAACACGCGCATTGGCGATGACAAGCCGTTCGACGAGCTGCTGCATGAATACGATGCTGTATTCCTCGGTATGGGCACCTATACCTCGGTGCGCGGCGGGTTTCCGGGCGAAGACCTCGAGGGCGTACACGAGGCGCTGCCCTACCTGGTGGCGAACGTGTATCGCGAGCTCGGATATGAGGATGCGGCAATCCCTTACGTAGACCTGGCCGGAGAGCGGGTGGTCGTTCTCGGCGGCGGCGATACGGGCATGGACTGCAATCGCACGGCGATTCGGCAAGGCGCGGCCAGCGTCCAATGCGCCTATCGTCGTGACGAGGAGAACATGCCGGGGTCGCGGCGGGAAGTTGCGAACAGCCGGGAAGAGGGCATCGAGTTTCTGTTTAATCAGCAGCCGGTAGAAATCATCGGCGACGGCCGGGTAAGCGGCGTGAAGGTCATTGAAACGAAGCTCGGCGATCCGGGGCCGGATGGTCGTCGTAGTCCCGAGCCCGTGGCAGGCACCGAAAGCATCCTGCCAGCCGACGCTGTCGTTATTGCTTTCGGTTTCAGGCCGAGTCCACCTTCGTGGTTCGACGATTTCTCAATCGAGACGCTACCGAGCGGTCGTGTGCGCGTAGCCACGCACGGGCGGCATCTGTTTCAGACCAGCAATCCGAAGGTATTCGCGGGCGGCGACATGGTGCGGGGCTCCGACCTCGTCGTCACAGCGGTATTCGAAGGACGAGAGGCCGCGAAGGGTATCGCCGCGTATCTTGGCGTGTAATGAGGCCGTCGTCTCCCAGCGATGTGCAAATTCCCGGCCACGGCCCTACTCGTGCGCGATTGATCCATCCGTGAATAGATAGTCCTTCAGCTCTTTGTCGAACGCCGGGTCTTTGCGACGAATCCACTCAAGCACCATTGCCGCATGCTCTTTTTCCTCGTCCCGATTGTGGGCGAGTATTGCAGCGAGTTCTTTATCTTTGCACGCATCAACGCGCTGGTTGTACCAGTCAACTGCTTCGAGTTCTTCCATCAACGACGTAATCGCACGGTGCATGTCGCGTGTCTCATCGGCCAGCTCGCCGATCGGTTCGTGGTATCCCTCATTCGCCATTCGTATCTCCAGGTAAGGTAACGGTGACGGTAACGCCGCCTTCGGAATTCGTCGCCTCAATTGTACCGCGATGGCCTTCGGCGATGAGCTTGGCCACGTACAATCCGAGTCCCAGGTGCTTGTCGTCGCCGCCGCGCCGCACCGAAACCATAGAGTCGAACAGCTGCGAACGCATCTGCTCGGGAAGCGGCGGCCCCGGATTCGAAACCGTGAGCAGCCGCGCGCCTTCGGCCGATCGCAAACTGATTACTATCGTGTCGTCCTTCGCACTGAAGTCGACAGCGTTGTCGACGAGCTTGTCGAGCATCTGAATGATCAATTCGGGCGAACCCCGCAGCATCGTCGTATCGGGATCCGTATCGAGCCGAAATGATCGATCGGGATAGACATCTCGATAGGCAGCAACAGTGGTCGTCAACGCGGCGCACAACTCGAAGTTCTCGGGTTCCGCATGTTCCATCAATTCCTCGACGCGGCTTGCCTCACTCATGGCTGTCAGGATTCTTCGCAATCGGTCGGCACCGTCACGAGCCCTTGCCGCGTAACCCTGTGACGCTTCGTTCAGTGGTTCATGGTCGAGGTTTTCGAGGGACGATGTGACGATAGCGAGTGGCGTGCGCAACTCGTGCGACAGCTTCGATGCCAGCGAGCGGAGGTAATCGTTATAGTCGGCGAGTTGCCGCAGCACGTGCGAGAAACTGCGCGACAAATCGCCAACCTCGTCACCGGCAGACGCGCTGGGCAGTGTGCTGCGCAGCTTGTCGGCATCGAGAGCCTCTTCAGCCGCGACACTGAGCTTCTGAATGCGTCGTGACAACCACGTCGCGTAACCCAGGAGCGTCGCCGCGACGAGCAGCGTGGCGATGATCGTAACGTTCATAAGCCTGACGAGACCCTGGTTGGTCAGGCTGAGTATGGCCTCGGTTCCCTGCTGCAAAACGATGGCGCCAATTATCGTGTTGTTGACTTTGATGGGCTCGGCCACGGCGACGACGGCTTTGCCGCTGTCTGCGCTGCGAAACCAGCTGTCCGATTCGCTGCCGTCGAGGGCCTGCGCGATGTAGTCTTGTTGTTCGCGACCGCTTGGGTCCGGTTCGGCGAGCGCGGGTTCCTGACCGGATTCCACCAGCGCATCGTAAGCAATCCGTAGCCACGCTGAACCGGCGCCGCCAGGAGGTGATGACGGCGCGGACAGGTCACCACTGGCAGCGATTCGCCAGCCGGATGCATCGGTTACAAACAAACGTGTACCACGCTGTGCGAGGTTTGCGGTAATCTCGATAAGCTTCGGCGACGGCGTGACGAACGGCCCGGGCGTAGGCGCTGCGAAGCTCACACTGTGCACCGGCGACTCGAGTTCGCCGGCCGTGTTGCTTACGACAATGCCAAGGTGCGTGCCGAGCTTACTTACCGGGATGCGGGCTTCGATCTGATAGCCGTATGGCACGTCCTGCCAGTACGCAAGTATCTCCCGATCGAGTCTGATGGCGTATTCGCTCTGCACAACAGTGACGATCTGTCCGGGTGCTTCGGCAGAGAAACTGATCATTTCGTCAAGATAGAGGGGGCTCGTGTTGATCAGGCTCACCCGATCTGAATAACGCGAACCGTTGTCGGGCGTTGTCGCACCGGGCTGAGCGAAAATGACGTTGCGGTCAGTGACTTCAACATAAAGATAGACAGCCTGATCGAAAACACCAACCGCAAAAGACACCGGGCCATCGACGCCGCGAAGAATCTGCAGAGACTCGCGTTCGATTGTCCAGTCATCGAAATAGCCGTCGATCTCGGGACGCGTCTCGAGACGGTGGCCATAGAGCTGATCGCCGACTGTGTAGTCGGAGCCGGCTGGGTCGGGAAATTCCTCGCGATACTGAGCGAGAGAATCCGCAATTGCCCGTGCCGTACCGGCGAGCATTTGCTGCTGGCCTGCGCGCAGCGCCGATTCGGTCTCGCGAATGAACTGATACCCGGCCCACGGCAGCACGAGGGTCAGCACACTGACGAGGAGTAACTGACGTTTGAGGTTCATTGTGTGCCGGAGTGGCTAATCAGCAAGCCAGCGATAGCCCATACCATAGACTGTCTCAATCGCATCGAAGCTCGCATCGATCGCAACGAACTTGCGCCGAATGCGCTTGATGTGCGACGTAATCGTATTGTCGTCGAGCACCGCCTGCGCTGCATCCATGAGCTGCTGTCGGTTCTTTACGTGCCCCGGATAGCGAGCCATCGCGTGCACGAGCCAGAACTCCGTCAGCGTCAGCCCGACGGGCTGACTTTTCCAGAATATGGTCATCCGATCGGTATCGATCTCGAGATCGCCGCGCGTAATCCGTCCGCCCGTGGATTGTGGTTTTTGTAAGGCATCGAGTCGCCGGAACAGGGCAGCGATGCGCGCCATCAGGTGCGGCAGGCTGATGTCCTTGGTGAGGTAATCGTCGGCACCAAGGCGCAGTCCGGATACGGCATCGAACTCACTGTCCCTGGCCGTAAGGAAGATGATCGGCAGCTCGGCGGCTCGGGCGCGTAACTCGCGGCACAGCTCGAATCCTCCTTCGACATCATCTTTGAGGTTTATATCGATCACGACGAGATCGGGTAGTCGCGCGTCGAAAGCCTGCATCGCCGGGCCGCGCGCGTCGTAGGCATCAACGACATATCCCTCGCGCTCGAATGCCGCCGCATAGTTGTCGCGGATGGCAGCTTCGTCTTCAACAATTGCAATTCGCTTGGCCACTAATTTTCCAATAGTAGAAATCGGAGGTACGACAATGACTCTTCCGGCCATAATTTGCCACATTCCGCCGGTGCATTGCCATGCCGCAGTCCGCGGCAGGGCGCTTTGCATTGTTGCAATACATCGCAGGAGAGAGGGAGATCTGCGATGCACGAGACAAAACTTAGCTCTTACATGGCCTGTATGTCGCTGGTGCTGACGGTAATGCTTCCAGGAATCGTTTTGGCAAACGCGCCAACGCCCGGAGCGATGCAAAGTGGCAGCCTTTTAATGCGCATGAGTGAGGGTTACTCAAGGGCACCGCTGCTGAACACCGACGTCAGCATCAACATCAATGGACTCGTTGCGCGGGTCTCAGTGATGCAGGAGTTCAGGAACGAAGCTGAGGAGTGGGTAGAGGGCATTTATGTATTTCCGCTGCCGGACGAAGCTGCTGTTGATCACATGCGTCTTTATGTTGGCGACCGCTTTATCGAGGGCGAAATTCGTGAAAAAGAGCAGGCCAGAAAAGAGTATGAGCAAGCCAAACAGGCAGGCAAGAAAACAAGCCTCGTTGAGCAGCAACGCGCAAACCTGTTTACAACATCAGTCGCAAACATCGGCCCTGGTGAGACTGTCATTGTCGAGATCGAGTATCTCGAAGACATTCGGTATGACGACGGTTCCTTCAGTCTGCGATTCCCAATGACGCTGACGCCGCGCTATATACCGGGAGAGGCGTTGTCGGATCGACAGGGCAGCGGCTGGTCACCGGACACGGCGCTTGTGCAAGACGCTTCGCTCATTACACCGCCGATGGCAGCGGTGTCTCGCGGCCACCGGGCATCGCTGCAGGCGAGCCTGAATGCCGGTATGCCACTCGAGATCATTGCGAGTCGCTATCATCCGGTGAACATTGCCGAGACGAGCGGGCAATACTTGGTCACGCTTGCCGCGGGGCAAATCGCGATGGATCATGACTTCGAACTGCTGTGGCGGCCAGTACCGTCGGCGGCGCCGCGCGCTTTGGCGTTCGCCGAGACGATCGACGGCGAGCCGCATTATCTGCTCATGGTTATGCCGCCTGATAGTGGTGAGTTGTCCTCGGCGCGGTTGCCGCGCGAGATGATATTCGTTATCGACACGTCCGGTTCAATGCACGGCGTGTCGATCGAGCAGGCGAAACAGGCGCTACGCCGCGCGCTCGACGGCTTGCAACCGGGTGACCAGTTCAACGTCATCGAATTCAATTCATATCCAAACATGCTTTTCGCCGACAGCGTGCCCGCCACTGCGGGCAATATCAGCATGGCGCAGAACTTTGTCAGAATGCTGCAGGCGAATGGCGGCACCGAAATGGCTTCGGCGTTGCGCTACGCCCTGCGCACGCCGCCGCCGGAGTCCTACTTGCGGCAACTGATCTTCATAACCGACGGCGCGGTCGGGAACGAAGAAGGTCTGTTCGAGCTCATCAATGCGCGTCTTGGCAGTGCACGGCTGTTTACGGTTGGCATAGGTTCCGCACCGAACAGTTGGTTCATGCGCAAAGCAGCGGAGACCGGGCGTGGCACGTTCACGACCATCAGCGCGCTGCACGAAGTGGGTGAGAAAATGGATCGCCTGTTTCGCAAACTCGAGAACCCCCAGGTTACGAACATCGATATACAGTGGCCGAGCAGCGCTATTGTGGACAGTTACCCTGCAATCGTGCCCGACCTTTATCTTGGGGAACCAATATCCGTCAGAGTGAAGGCGTCCGGGCCATTTCGGCCGGGCGATTCGATCCGTATCGCGGGCGACTCGACGGCCGGCGCGTGGGCACGCGACGTCATGCTAACAATCGACACGCAGAGCCCGGGTGTCGGCGCGCTGTGGGCGCGGGCACGTATTGCAGACTTGCTCGACAAACAACGCCGTGGCGCGGATGTTGATCAGACGCGCACAACAATCGTGCAGACAGCGCTGGCGCATCATCTGGTCAGCAAGTACACGAGCCTGATCGCTATCGACAAAACGCCCGCCCGACTGGCCGGCGATCCACTCCTTAGCGAACGGGTGCCCAACCTGATGCCGCACGGCCAGAGCGGGGCCGCCATATTCGGCTTCCCGGCTACGGCAACCAATGCGCCGATGCTTCGGTTGACCGGAGCGCTCACGTTACTGGCAGCGTTGTTGCTTCTGACAATGTCGACGCTGCAGAGAAAGGTGTCTCATGGCCCGGCGCGCTAGCTCGATACGGAAGCTGATTATGGCGTGCCTGCTCTGTCTTGGCTTCTGGCAATTCGGTCAGGGCGCGTACATTCCGGCAAAGGCGTGGTTTGCGCAGGAACTCATGCAACGCGCCTGGGCGCAGACGACGGAGGACGGCGACCAACAGGCGCCGTGGCCATGGGCGGATACCTGGCCCGTCGCCCGGCTTACTGCGAAGTCAGGCGACGTCGATCTTATTGTTCTGGCGGGCGGGTCCGGACGTACGCTTGCGTTCGGCCCGGGCCACCTGAGCGCAAGTTCATTACCCGGCGACTCAGGCAACAGCGTCATCGCCGGGCACAGGGATACGCATTTCCACTTTCTTCGCGACGTCGAAATCGGAGAGTCGCTGGTTATCGAGCGCATCGGTGGCCGAAAGCACCTGTATAAAGTAATCGGTATCGACGTAGTGGATTCTCGTCGCGGCAGCCTGCTGCTCGATACCGAAGCGCCCGTTCTGAGTCTGGTTACGTGTTACCCGTTTGATCAGGCCGTGGCGGGGGGGTCGCTGCGTTACGTCGTTACGGCGAAGAAGTTATTTTGATCGCGGCAATACGCAGCAAGGCAGCGACGCTGATCGCATCGGTGATCTCACCGGCAGCCACCATTGCAACTGCATCCTGCAACGGCAACTTCCGAATCTCGAGGTCTTCCGTTTCTTCAAACTGAGGTTCTCCCGCGGTCAGATCCTCGGCCAGGTAGACGATGCCGACCTCGTCCGTAATCGAATTGCTTGGGTGCAGCCGCATGATCTCGGTCCACGTAGTTGCACGGAGGCCAGTCTCCTCCATGAGTTCGCGCTTCGCCGCCTTCAGTGGTGCTTCGTCGAGCGGTGCGCCGCCCATCGGCAGTTCCCAGGACCAGGCTCCCAGCGTGTACCTCTGTTGGCCGACCAACCAGACGTTGCGATCCTGATCCAACGGGATGATCGCTACGGCACGATTCTTGAAGTGCACATAACCGTATTGATTCTCGCCACCGCCCGGGTTGACGACATGATCTTCACAAACCTGCATCCAGTCGTTTTCGTAAACAGTGCGGGAACCCAGTTTCTTCCAGCTCATCGAGCACTCCCGGCGGCCTCGGTCTCGATCAGGAGCTTGCAGCACTGCAGGTCCTCGTTGGTCCGATGCAAAATTGCCTGGCGCAGAAAGATAGACGACAGTTTTCTCAGACCCGTGAACTCATGTTTGGCGTAGACAACCACCTGCGTACTGTTTTCGTCGAGCACCTCGAAGTGATAGACAACGATCGCTTTGCTCCGGGCAGATTCGTGAACACCCGCGATAAAACCGGGCTTGCCCCACTCGGTTACCGTAAGTGCCGGCTGCCACTGCGACAACGTATCCGGGTTCTCGAATGCGCGCCACACGCTTTCACGATCTGCATCAATAATGATTTCAGCTTTCACCTTCATGTCGAAAACAGGTATCGAAGTTGTGTGTCGATGATAACCTATGCGCCCAATTACATTTGCGATTCCCGAGCATCGATGCAGACAGAAAGAGCCAGGCTCACCGAAGGACCGGTTGGCCGACACCTCGTTAGCATGACCGCACCGGTGCTGCTTGGTATTGCGACAATGATGGGTCAGGCCCTGATCGATGCGTGGTTCCTGGGGCGCGTTGGCGATCGTGCGCTTGCCGCACATGCTTTTAGTTTTCCGATACTCATGATCGTCACGAGTGTCGCGATCGGTCTTGGCGCGGGAACGTCGTCGGTCGTTGCCCGCGCAATCGGTGCCGAAGATCATCGTCGTGCACGGCGCCTGGCGACGGACAGCCTGTTACTGTCTTTTCTGATAACGGCGATAGTGGCCATGCTCGGTGTCGTGACGATCAAGCCACTGTTCCGTCTCCTGGGTGCTCCCGAGGACATGATTCCGCTTATCCGCGGGTTCATGATCATTCTTTACTCGGGCGTCCCGTTTGTCGTCGTAGGTATGGTCGGCATGGCCAACATGCGCGCGACCGGTGATACACGACTGCCAAGCAAACTCATGATCCTGGGCTCGCTGTTGAACGTGGCGCTGGATCCAATACTAATCTTCGGCTTAGGGCCCGTTCCAGCGATGGGGCTGAACGGTGCGGCTATGGCCGCGTTGATCGCGCGCGGCGCCATCTTCGTCGGCGCTCTGCATCTGCTGCGTGGCAGGATGAACATGGTGAGCTTTAACAAGCCCGACCCCGGTCAGCTCATGAAATCGTGGAAGGATATCCTGCACGTTGGTTTGCCTGCGGCAGGCACGAATGCGATCGTGCCTATCGGCGCAGCGCTTATCACGGCAATGATTGCCCGGTACGGACCGGAGGCGGTTGCCGGATTCGGAGTTGCGAGCCGCATCGAGTCGATGATGCTCGTGATCTATTACGCACTGTCCGCCGTCATCGGTCCCTTCGTCGGTCAGAATCTGTCCGCTGGCAAGGAGTCACGAATTCTCCAGGCGCTGCGCCTTTGCATGTTGTTTTGCATCGCTAGCGGCTTGTTGATCGCGGCCGGTCTTGCTGCGCTGGCCGGCTTCCTGCCATCTTTGTTCAGTGATAACGCAGAGGTCGTCGGAGTGGCGAAGCTGTTCATGTGGATTGTGCCGATCAGTTACGGGGCGTATGGCCTGGTCATGGCGATGAACGCGTCATTCAACGGGCTCGGCAATCCCATGCCGGCCGTCGGTATCAGCGTGGGGCGCATGCTCGTCCTGTATGTGCCGCTGGCGTTCCTCGGCATGCATTACTTTGATGCGGCAGGGATATTCGCGGCATATGCGGCCGCAAACATCGCTTCCGGAGTCCTGGCGTATCAGTGGGCAAAAGCAGCTGCGCACGGGCGCTGCACCAGGCCGTCTGTGGTTATTGAATAGGTTCTAGGTGGACGGTTTGGAGTCGTGATCTGATTCGGCGTCTGCTGCATTTGCCGGGCCGCTTGATCGTATGCGCTTGCGATTCCGCAAACGCAACTCGAATATAACGAGACTCCACAGGCAACAGAAAAACCCTGCGCCAAAGTAAATCGGCGTCTGCGGGTGATCGATGCCGAGGTACATAACCGTGGACATGAATACCAGCCCGACTAACAGCAGGACGTGCGGCAGGCGTTCATAAATTGGAGTTGGTAACCACATTGGTCTTTCGCACAGCTCGGTTGATCGAATCCGGATAACCAAAATTGAGGCACAAGGCGACCGGATGATGGGAAACGCATCACAAGAACCCCCACCTCTGCCGAACTATCGGCCAAAGTGAGACCTGCTTCACATAATATATAGGGCTTAGTACGAGTTGAAAAGATCCCAGGGGGTAACGTAGTGGCTGAATCCAGGGGCTCCGGGCATTTACGCACCGAGTCGATGCCGGTGATTGACGGATTTCGACAACGCGGTATGGAGATGACGCGACTCGAGACTTTCGCCGATGCGGCATTTGCGTTCGCGGTAACGCTGCTCGTCGTCGGCGGCGGCGATACGATTCCTACGACTTTCGAGGAAATGACGCGGGCCATGAAGCAGGTGCCGGCATTTGCCGCGAGTTTCGCAAACATCATGCTGTTCTGGTATGCGCATCACCGGTGGAGTCGCCGCTTCGGCCTCGAAGGGCCCGTTTCCGTCTCGCTGACACTGCTGCTGGTCTTCGTTGTGCTGGTCTACGTCTATCCGCTAAAGGCGCTTTACTCGGGCGCGTTAGATTTTTTCTCAGGCGGTTATCTCGAGTCGTATTTTGCGCTGACTTCAATCGATGATCTGCGCATCATGTTCGTTATCTTCGGCACGGGCTATGCGGCGCTTTCCGGCGTTATCGTATTGCTCAATCGGCACGCGCTGGCCAGAAGTGATGATCTGATACTCAACGAGTTCGAGCGCTATGAGACCGTGACCGAGGTCCAGCATTGGCTGATCAACATGGCTGTGCCGCTCATCTCGATCGGTCTGGCGATTTTGTTGCCGGACGGGCTGGTTGTGGTCGCGGGCATGTTTTATGCGGTTTTTGGTGTGTTTCTGCCCTGGCATGCGAATAAACGAGAGCGCGCGCGCCAGGGTATCGGACCGGCAGACTGACGCGTCGCGACATCATACAGTTCCCGGCAATACCCGCCGGCGATAACCGATATGCATGCCAACCCCGCGACTTGCCATGAAGAGTGTAAATGCGAGCCACAAACCATGATTGCCAAACCCCCGGAGCAGGAACCAGGCCGGCAAGAAAATGATCAGCGTTGAGAAAAGCATGATGTCGCGCATTTCGCGTGCGCGGGTCGCGCCCACGTAAACACCGTCGTAGAGAAACGACCAGGCCGACACGAGCGGCGAGACGATCAGCCACGGCAGAAAGCGCATGGTGGTCTCACGAACATCAGGCAGGTCGGTAAGCAAGCGAATAAGCGGCGGTCCCGCCACCGCGTAGAACACACAAAACCCGAGAGCAAATATCAGCGACCATTTCAGCGATGCGCTCACAGCCCGCTCGAGCGCCTCACGGCGTTTTTCGCCGACCGCTTTGCCGACCAGCGCCTCGGCTGCGTGTGCAAAGCCGTCAAGGGCGAACGAAGTGAGCGTCTGCAGATTCATCAGAACGGCATTTGCGGCAAGAACGAGTCCACCCAGTCGGGCCCCCTGTGCCGTGACGAATGCGAACGTAAACATCAGGGCCATCGTGCGAATGAGCAGATGACCGTTAACCGCGAAAAACGCGGCATACGCGCGAAAATTCAGGAGCCTGGCAAATGGCCAATGCCCGGAGCGGCGGTGCAGTGCGCGGGTGGTAAAGCTTAAACTGACGAGTAGGCCGGTGTACTCTGCGATGACCGAGGCCAGCGCGACGCCGTCGACCTTCATGCCGAGGCCAATAACGAACAGCAGATCGAGCACGATATTCGTAAAGTTGATCGTAAGAAATATCAGCAGCGGCACACGCGCGTTCTGCAGGCCGAGAAACCAGCCTATCAAGACATAATTCGCCAGCGTTCCTGGCGCGCTCCAGATGCGAATGAAAAAGTACTCGAGCGCATAGATCTCGACGTCGGGTTCCGGGTGGATCAGCTGCATGGCGAGCTTGCCGATGGGCACCTGGAGTGCGAGCAGCGCGCACCCTATCAGCAATGCGACGATGATCGCCTGGCCGAGTGATACTCGTAAGCCGTCGTTGTCGTTCGCGCCGAAACGCTGCGCAGCGATACCCGTAGTTCCCATGCGCAGGAAGTTCATGCCGGTGTAGAGAAAGCCGAAGATCGTGGCGCCTATCGCGACCGCACCGAGGTAGATCGAACTCTCGAGATGGCCGGTCACGCCCGTATCGACCATGCCGAGAAGTGGCACCGAGACATTGGACAGGATCATCGGCGCGGCGATGCGCCAGACCTGGCGATCTCCAGGCAGGCTGCTGGCGGTCAAGCGCCGATCATCCGAAGGCGTTGACGCCAGTAAGTTCCTTGCCTACGACGAGCTGATGAATGGTTTCTGTGCCTTCGTAGGTGATCACACTCTCGAGATTCAGCATGTGGCGAATCGGCACGTACTCGGCGCTGATACCACTGCCGCCGAGAATATCGCGGGCATCCCGGGCGATATCGATTGCTGCGCGGCAGTTGTTCCACTTTGCCAGCGATACCTGTGTTGAACTCAGTTTGCCCCGATCCTTGAGCCGGCCAAGCTGCAACGACAACAACTGTGCCGTCGTGATGCGTCGCGCCATGTTGGCGAGGCGAATCTGCATAGCCTGAGTATGCGAGACCGGACGACCAAAGAGAACGCGATCCTCGGTATAACGAAGGACCTCATCGAGACAGGCCTGCGCCGCGCCGATAACGCCCCAGGTGATGCCGTACCGCGCCTGTGTCAGGCAGCTCAATGCCCCCTTTAGTCCGGTTACGCCGGGCAAAACGTTGCTCGCAGGCACACGCACATTGTCTAAGAACAGCGCGGCCGTTATCGACGCACGCAGCGAAAACTTGTTCTCGATTTCCTGTGCCGTAAAACCCGGCATGTCCTTCTCGACAATAAAGCCTCTGACGCCCTCGTCGGTCATCGCCCACACAATCGCCGCATCGGCGATCGTGCCGTTCGTGATCCACATCTTCGAACCATTGATTACCCAGTCATCTCCGTCTCGTTTGGCGTGCGTCTTCATGTTGCCCGGGTCGGAGCCACCCTGTGGCTCGGTCAGGCCGAAGCAGCCAATCGCCTCGCCCCTGGCCATGGCGGGCAGCCATCGTTGCTTCTGTTCTTCCGACCCATAGGCATGAATCGGGAACATGACCAGACTGCTCTGCACGGATACGAAACTTCTGAGGCCGCTATCACCGCGCTCGAGCTGCTGGCAGATCAGGCCGTAGCAGATACTGTTGAGTCCCGCGCAATCATAGCCGTCAATTGAACTGCCCAGCAGACCGAGTTCCGCGACCTGCGAGATCAACTCGCGCGGAAACTTGTGTTGCTCGAAAGCTTCGCGCATGACCGGAATGGCCTGTTCGTCGACAAATCGTGCAACGGTATCCTGCACCATGCGCTCGTCGTCTGTGAGTTCTGAGCAAACGTCAAATAAATCCAGTGGATCGAGTTTCGTGTTCAAAACGGAATTCCAATGCGGCGATAAATTACGGACAATATCCAGGCCGGGCCGATCATCATGAGCTGCAGGTCCTGGAGCACCGGCAACAGGCTGTTCTTGTTTCGATGCCCGAGCCAAAGGCCGATGATACCGGCGACGAGCAAACCGATCGATACGCGAAATGGCGAAAATTGGGACTGATCGAGCCACATCTGCACACCGGCAAGGCCAACGATAAACGGCAGCATGCCTATGGCCAGGGATACCGAGATGATGAAATAGTAAACCGCCGTCGCCATCAGAAACGCCGTTCCCCAGTTGAGCAAGGGAGATATCGTAAAGAACTCGTCAGGTATCGGCAGCATCCACAGGATGCCGACTGTTCCAAGCACGACCATGGGCACTGCCGCCCAATAGACTGCAGGATAGCTTAGATCGCTGTGTGTCTCCTCGTAGCGTTTGAGCCAGCTGTCGGCCTCAGTCATGGCAATTCCCGGGATCGTGAGCGGCCATTCTACATAACAAATGCTGCCGTTAAGTGTCTGTTCAGCCATGCAGTTGCCAAATACGCGGTGTAGAATTGATGCAAGCGTCCGGCACTTGCCCGTTCGCCATATGGAGAAAGCATTATGAATATCGGAGTATTGCGGCTTGCCCTAGTGGCCGCCGCTGTTATTGCCAGTGGTTGCCAGACCTTTGACGCCTACACGGGCGAAGAGAAAACCAGCAAGGCAACGCGCGGCGCGCTGATCGGGGCTGCAGCCGGTGCGGTGGTGGGTCTGGTGTCGGGAGACGATGCCGTCGAGCGGCGCAAGCGGGCGCTGATTGGCGCCGGTGTGGGCGCGCTGGCCGGCGGCTCTATCGGCTATTACATGGACAAGCAGGAAGCCAAACTTCGCGCCGAGCTTGAGGGCACCGGCGTCAGCGTTACGCGCATCGGTGACAATATTACGCTCAATATGCCCGGCAACGTTACGTTCGCGACCAACAGCTCGGATCTGAGCCCCGCGTTCTTCGCGGTACTCGACTCGGTTGGCAAGGTATTGAAGGAGTTCGACCAAACCGTCGTCGAGGTCGCGGGACATACCGACAGCACCGGCACCGAGGAATACAATCAAGCCCTGTCCGAGCGCCGAGCGTCGTCCGTGTCGCAGTACCTTAAGTCACGAGGAGTACTGGACCAGCGCCTGATCACCTTGGGCATGGGCGAGCTGCGCCCTGTCGCTGACAACGGGTCGCCAGACGGCCGTCAGGCCAATCGTCGTGTCGAGATCACGATGGTCCCGGTGACCGCGGGGTAGGCAACAAATCCGAACGCTCTACGCCAAGATCGATACGGAACGCTGGATCGAGGATCGCGGTTCCGTCAGGCGCCTGATATCGGATGACAATGACGGTTCCCGGCATCAACGAATTATTGTGCAGCTCGGGAACCGTCAGACACTACTAATTGCACACAACATCGATCTGGCGCCACGCGTGCCGGCGGGGCTTGGCGATCGACTGGGGTTTCGCGGTATGTATGAGTGGAACGAACTCGGCGGGCTGGTCCATTGGACACACCATGACCCACTGGGTGTTGAAGAAGGCGGCTGGATTCGTTACCGGCGGAGAGTCTATTGCTAGACAGCCATCGCGGTGCGGATTTTCTTGATTGCGTTCGCCTCAATTTGACGAATACGCTCGGCTGACACGCCGTACTCATCGGCGAGTTCATGCAGCGTCCGCTTGTTATCGGCGAGCCAGCGACTTTCAAGAATATGACGGCTGCGATCATCGAGTGTCTTGATCGCTCTATTCATGCGGTGTGTAGCGTCGTTGTGCCAGTCGGTCTTTTCGACCAGCTCGGCCGGATCGGCATCAGGACTCGGCAAATAGGCGGCCGGAGTAAATGAACGCTCGTCGTCGGCATCCGGAGACGGATCGAAAATCGAATCACGGGCACTCAGGCGCCGCTCCATTTCGGTCACTTCCTTGGGGCTAACGCCAAGATCTTCTGCAACAGCCTGAGTCTCGGCGTGCGACAACCATGCAAGGCTGTTCTTGGACTTGCGCAAATTAAAGAACAGCTTGCGTTGGGCTTTTGTGGTCGCAACTTTCACGATCCGCCAGTTCTTGAGAACAAACTCGTGAATCTCGGCGCGAATCCAATGCACGGCAAACGACACGAGCCGCACACCGTACTCGGGATCGAAGCGCTTGACGGCTTTCATGAGGCCGACGTTGCCTTCCTGAATCAGGTCACCGAGCGGCAAACCATAGCCGGTATAGCCTTTGGCAATGTGTACGACGAAACGCAGATGCGCCATGACCAGGTCGCGCGCGGCGTCGAGGTCCTCGTCGTTACGGAAACGGTACGCAAGTGACTGCTCGTCTTCCTTGCTAAGCACAGGAAAAGCGCCCACGGCATGGATATAGGCGTCGAGGCTGCCTACTGGCCCTGTCAGCATGAGATCATGATCAGTTGTTGCGATGGCTGTCGTCATTTAGCACCTTTAGTTCGATGATCAAATTTTAGCACTCGCGGGATTAGAGTGCTAACAACGATGTTGGTTCCACCAGATCGACGTCATTTTAATCAATAAAAACAGCAAGTTGACGGTTCAGCCGGGCAACCGATTCTATTGGATCGGGACTCAGCGGGGCTCTATCCGCCGCATGTGACGCGCAGCGGCAAACCAGGACCCTATCAGCCCGAGCCCGATGCCAATAGCCAGAATAGACAGGCTTTCGTTGCGGCTCAGGGCCAGAATTGCAATGCCGCTCTGGTACAGGCCGGCAAGCCGCGCGGCTGGCTGTTCGAGCAGGAACAAACCGTATTGCACGAGCGCGAGCGCGAGCAATCCACCAAACAGCCCATACCAGAACCCGGACCAAAGAAACGGCCTGCGAACGAACCCGTTACTGCCGCCTATGAGTTTCGTGACTTCAATCTCCTCACGACGATTCTGAATGTCGAGTCGAATGGTATTGCCAATAATCACGATGATCGCCACACCAAGCAGCGATGCGCCAATCAAGATGCCTTGTCTGACGATATCGAGGATCGCGTGAAAACGCTGCACCCATTCAGTATCGACCTGCACTATGTCTGCCTCGGGCAGGTTGCTGAGTTCTTCTTGCAACAGAATCATCGATGCACTCGTATTTGCCGGACCGGGCCGGACGACGAGCGTGTGCGGCAACGGGTTTTCCGACAAGTGATCGAGCGCCTGTCCAAAACCCGATTGTTGTTTGAACTCGGTTAGCGCTTCGCCTGCCGTAATCAGTTGTACTGATTCGACGTCTGCCCTTTGCTCAATTAATCTCGCGAGCGCCTGCGCGTCAGTCTCAGAAATACTGAGGTTGAGATAGATCGAAAAGTCGAGTGCGTTATCCCAGCTGTCGCTGATCGACCGGGCGTTTTTGACAATGAGATTGAGTGCGGCAGGGATGGCAAGCGTCACCGCGATAACAAGAATAATCATCAGACTCGCGAAAGGCTGACGCACGAGTCGGCCGAGTGAGCCGATGGACGTGCTGACGTGGCGCGTGAGCCAGATCGTGATCGGCCCCGATCGGCGGACCGGCGCAACAGCATCCGAATGACGAGTTACTGCCATGACGGGTCGTCCTCTTGTTCGCTAATCAGCCGGCCATCCTCGAGTGCAATCCTCGGGCAACCCATGCGGTCGATCAGCGACAGATCATGACTCGCGATCAGTAGCGTCACGCCGACTTCGTTGAAGCGACGGAAGATGCGCATAACTTCGAGCGACAGATCCGGATCGAGGTTGCCGGTCGGTTCGTCGGCAATCAGCAGTTTGGGCCGCGTCACAATCGCTCTGGCAATGCCGACGCGTTGCTGTTCGCCCGCTGACAATGTTTCGGGCCGCTGCTTTTCCTTGTGTAACAGCCCGACCTGATCGAGGGCAGCGCGAACACGCCGCCCAGCTTCGCGATGCCCAACACCAGCGATTACCAACGGCAGGGCAACATTGTCCGAGACCGGTCTGTCATACAACAGCTTGTGGTCCTGAAACACCATGCCTATCTGCCGCCGGTATGCCGGAATCTTGCGGCGCTTGACGCGACGCGTATTCTGTCCATCCACGATGACCTGACCGCTCGTTGGCCGCTCTATAAGCGCGATAAGCCGCAGCAAGGTGCTCTTGCCAGCCCCCGAGTGTCCGGTGACGAACAACATCTCGCCTTTGTCGACCGACAGCGTCAGGCCGGACAGGGCTTCCTGACCACCTGGATAGCGCTTCGTGACATTGTCGAGCTGAATCACTGTTGTTCGCCGTTCGCGAGTAGCGCATCAACAAATTCGCTGGCCGAAAATGGCTGCATATCTTCCGCGGACTCGCCGATACCAATGAAGCGCACCGGTATCTGAAGTTGGTTGGCAATAGCGAGCAGAATGCCACCCTTCGCGCTCCCGTCCAACTTCGTTACCGTGATGCCAGTAAGCCCAAGCGCCTCGTTGAACTTCTGCGCCTGTACGAGCGCGTTCTGGCCCTGGCTTGCATCCAGGATCAACATGATTTCATGCGGCGCGGTTTCATCGCGACGTGCCACGACACGCTTGATCTTGGCCAGTTCGTCCATGAGTCCTTGCTGATTCTGTAAGCGGCCGGCCGTGTCAGCCAGCAACACGTCGACCTTGCGCGCCCTGGCCGCGTCCCAGGCATCGAAGATAACCGCAGCAGGGTCAGCGCCAGCCTGCTGTGCAATGACCGGCACGTCGTTACGTTCGCCCCAGGCTTGCAGCTGCTCGACAGCCGCTGCTCGAAACGTATCACCTGCAGCGAGCATGACGGACAGGCCGCTGTCTTTGAACCGCTTGGCAAGTTTGCCAATAGTCGTCGTTTTGCCCGCGCCGTTCACGCCCACCATTAGAATAACGAAGGGATGATCGTGTGCTGCAATTTCGAGTGGCCGTGCAACGGGCTCGAGAATCGAGGTCAATGATCGATGTAATGCCAACTTGAGCGCCTCGACATCTTTGAGTTCCTTGCGAGCGAGACTGCCGCGCAAGTCGCTTAAGATCCGGTCGGTTGTGTCGATACCGACATCAGCCATTACGAGTAACGATTCGAGTTCGTCCAGAACGTGCTCGTCAATCTTGCCGCCGGGCGCCAGATTGGCGAGGTCATACGTGAGCCAGCTGTCGCCCCGATTGAGGCGGGCGCGAAGTCGCTTGATGAATCCTTGTCGCTCTTCGATTTTTTCTTTTTTTGAAAACACGCTGTTCAAAGTCACCTGTGGGCGGTGAATCACCTAAAATGTACGGGTAGCACGACGTTTCAACACGAGCCGCAGGAAAATATGGCAAAGCGAATCGCGAAAGCCGGCAACACGTCCCAGCCGGGACGGCTGCGTATTGTAGCGGGAAAATGGCGCAGCCGTCTTTTGCGTATCGCGGACGTGCCCGGCTTGCGGCCAACCTCGGAACGCATTCGTGAGACGGTTTTCAACTGGCTGACGCCGCGTCTTGCCGGAGCGCGCTGCCTCGATTTGTTCGCCGGGACGGGGGCCCTGGGCCTCGAGGCTTTGTCGCGCGGAGCGGCAGAGACTGTGTTTGTCGAGAAATCGCAGAAGGCAGTACGGACGTTACGGGACAATATCGCAGCGCTGCAATCCTCAGCGGCTACCGTTCACAATGCCGACGCGATGGAGTTCTTGCAAACAGCGAGGGATGGGAAATTCGACATAGTGTTTCTGGATCCGCCATTTGCTGCCGATATGCTTGGCGATTTGTGTAGACTTCTCGCTACGTCCCCAGTTCTCGCCAGCGGCGCCTGGATTTATCTGGAGGAAGACCGGGCAAAGCCTGAGGTGTTGCTGCCGGAGGGGTGGCAGGTCATCAAAACAAGAAATGCCGGCAATGTTCGTTTCTCACTTGTGTCCGTCGCGATTGCGGGATAAAGGAGCCTTTCAATGACAGTATCTGCCATGTATCCAGGCACATTCGACCCCATCACTTTGGGACACGAGGATCTGGTACGTCGGGCAACGGCCCTCTTCGACCGGGTTGTAGTTGCAATTGCCGATAATCCTAGCAGTAAGGCGCCGCTTTTTACGACTGACGAACGCGTCGCGATGGCGGCAACGGCACTCGCGGATATCGATAACGTCGAGATAACTGGCTACAAGGGCCTCACTGTCGACTTCGCGCGCAACAATAATCTGCGGGTGATCATTCGGGGCTTGCGCGCGGTATCGGATTTCGAGTACGAGTTTCAACTCGCCAACATGAATCGCCACCTTACCGAGGAAGTCGAAACAGCATTCTTAACGCCGACGGAAAAGTACACGTTTATCTCATCGAGCCTCGTGCGTGAGGTTGCAGAGCTCGGTGGTGACGTGTCGGAATTTGTTTCGCCAAAGGTCAAGCTGGCGTTGTTTGAACGATACGGACACGCCTGATCTAGCGCTGACAATTCTTGCAATAGAACGTCGAGCGCTGACCGAGCACGATCGCTGATAGCGAACGCTTGCAGAGAACACAGGGCTCACCATCCCGGGCATATACGTTCAATTCGTGCCGGAAATAGCCCGGCTCACCGTTGCCGCCATAAAAGTCACGCAAGGTCGTGCCGCCTGCCCTGATCGCCTTCTCCAGGACCTCTTTGATCGCTGTCGCGAGAGCATCATATCGTATCCCGGCGACGCGACCCGCTGCGCGGCGCGGATGAATTCCGGCAAGGAACAGCGACTCACTTGCGTAAATGTTGCCCACACCGACGACGATGGCCGCGTTCATGATGAACTGCTTCACGGCGACGCGACGGCCCCTCGATTTCTGCCACAGGTACTTGCCGGAAAAATCGCCGCCGAGCGGTTCCGGGCCGAGATCCCGGAGCAGCCAGTGCTGGTCCGCATCGGCGGCCCAGTGCAGCGACCCGAAGCGCCGCGGGTCCCGGTAGCGTAGTGATCTACCGGAGCTGAACTCGATATCGAAATGATCATGAATGCCGGCTGGTGTGCCGCGCTCGACGACAAATACATTTCCCGACATGCCGAGGTGTACGATCGCGGTGCCTGCGGTCGTTTGCAGTAGCAGGTATTTGGCGCGACGGCCGACGGCGTTGACTGTGGCACCGGGCAGCTGCGCGTCGACATCGGTGCTGACAGGCCAGCGCAGCCGGCGTTCGCGAATCACGACGTCGTCGATTCGTTGCCCGATCAGGTATGGCGTAATACCGCGACGGCTGGTTTCGACTTCGGGTAACTCGGGCATACGAGTAGTGTAGCGGCCGCTTACAAAAAAGCCCGCTTAACGCGGGCTTTTTCCAAATGCTCTGGTGGATCTACTTGATCTTCGATTCCTTGTAGATCACGTGCTTGCGAATCGTCGGGTCGTATTTCTTCGTTTCGAGCTTCTCGGGATGCAGCTTTTTGTTCTTTGCTGCCGTGTAGTAGTGTCCCGTGCCGGCGCTGGAAACGAGTTTGATTTTTTCGCGGTTACTTTTGGCCATTTGCTGCTACTCCGTCACTTAGATGCGCTGTCCTTGCGCACGCATGTCGGCAATAACTTTCTCGATGCCGTGCTTGTCAATAATCCGCATGCCCTTATGCGAGACCCGCAGGCGCACCCAGCGCTGCTCGGATTCGAGCCAGAACCGCTTGCTGTGCAGGTTCGGGAGAAAACGACGTCGCGTCCGGTTATTGGCATGAGAAACGTTGTTTCCGCTCTGCGGGCGCTTCCCGGTGACCTGACATACTTTGGACATTGCACTAAGTCTCTGATTTTACAAAAAGTTGCCCACGGCGGGCGGGCAGAGAGCGCAACTTTATACCAGTCTGACCAGTGCAATACAAGGGTCGGCTACGGGGTCGGAGCCCTTTCATAGCAGGCCGCGGCTGGCCATCGATGTTGACTTGCCGGCACCGATTATCAGATGGTCGAGAAGGCGAATATCGACGAGTCCCAGGGCAGACTTCAGCTGCTGCGTGATGCGCTTGTCAGCCTGGCTAGGTTCGGCCACGCCCGAAGGATGATTGTGCGCCAGGATCACCGCAGCCGCATTGACGGCCAGCGCTTCTTTTACGACTTCACGCGGGTAGACGCTGGTGCCATCGATCGTGCCGCGGAACATCTCGTCGAACCGCAACACACGGTGGCGGTTATCCAGAAACAGGCAACAGAACATCTCGTGTCCGAGGTCGCGGATCCTGGCTTGCAGGTAGGCCTCAGTGTCCTTTGGGCTGCGGATGCGCCGGCCGGGTGGCAGAGAGGCTTCATAGTATCGCCGCGCCAATTCGGGTAAGGCGCGAATGATGGCGGATCGGGAAACGCCGATACCGTGTTCAGCCATAAGGGCATCGGCGTCTGCGTGCAGCAGCTGACGGAGCCCGCCAAAGCGAGACAGCAACCGATCGGCAAGCTCGTGAGCGGCGTTAACGCCGCTGCCGCTGTGAATGAGGGCCGCCAGCAGGTCAGCATCGCTCATGGCCGGTCCGTGTCTCTCTGCGTCTGTCATTTCGTGCGATTGTGCCGGAACAGAACGCGGCCACAAGCGCTCAATTCGGCCAGGTTGACCGAATTCAGTGGCAATGCCGCCGAGCAAGCGGCTAAGCTCACAACCATGAACGTTCTGCTAGGCATTACCGGCGGCATCGCCGCTTACAAAACGCCCGACCTGGTCCGGCGCTTGCGCGAGCGTGGCGCGGAGGTGCAGATTGTTATGACGGCATCGGCCGAAGAGTTTGTCACGGAAACCGCGCTACAGGCCGTTTCGGGGCGACCGATACGATCAAACCTCTGGGACAAGGAAGCGGAAGCATCGATGAGCCATATCGAGCTCGCGCGCTGGGCTGATGTCGTGCTGATTGCGCCGGCCACTGCCGAAATCATGGCGCGTCTTGCCAGCGGCGCCGCAGCTGATCTGCTTACGACGCTTTGCCTGGCAACAAATGCGCCTGTGCTGATCGCCCCGGCGATGAATCATGTGATGTGGGAAAAACCGGCCGTGCAGGCGAATCGCAAGACGCTCGAGGAACATGGCGTGCAGATACTTGGCCCCGATCACGGTTCGCAGGCCTGCGGCGAAACCGGCGCCGGACGAATGCTCGATCCCGAAAAGATCGCTGCTATCGTTTGCGGTCCGCAGCTCCTGGCACATCAGGGCGAGGGTCTGCTGGCTGGCAAAAAGGTTTTGGTTACGGCCGGCCCAACTCGTGAGCCGATAGACCCGGTTCGCTATATCAGTAACCGGAGCTCCGGGAAGATGGGCTATGCAATCGCCAGCGCGGCAGCCGCGCATGGCGCAAAGGTCGTGCTCGTGAGCGGACCCGTGTCACTCACGGAGCCGAGTGGCATGGATGTCATTCAGGTAATGACTGCGCAAGAGATGTATACGGCGACCCACGAAAATCTCGAAAATGTCGATATTTTTATCGCCGCGGCGGCGGTATCTGACTATCGACCCGCTCAAGCGTCGCAACATAAGATTAAAAAAGCCACGGAGGCAATGTCGCTCGAACTGATACGTTCAGAGGACATTCTCGCATCCGTCGCGATGCTCGAGGACGCGCCCTTTACCGTCGGGTTCGCGGCCGAAACCCAGAAGGTTCGGGAGTATGCGCTTGGCAAACTGGCGGAAAAGAACATGGATATGATCGTCGCGAACAGAGTAGGTGATGATTGCGGGTTCGATCGCGATGATAATGCCGTCGAGGTTCTCTGGCGTGATGGCGGGCAGAAATTCGAATCGACCGCGAAAACTGAGCTTGCTGAGCTTATTGTGCAGCTTGTCGCCGAGCGATTCCAAGCAACTCGCGGTGCTGCCACTCAGCCGCAACTTACAATTGTCTCAAGCAAAGAGTAAGAACAAGAAATCGGAAAACTCATGCGCACGATTGAACTGAAGTTGCTCGACCCTCGTCTCGGCAAATCAATAGAGTTGCCACACTATGCGACTGATGGATCGGCGGGCCTGGATATGCGGGCCTGTATCGATGAGCCGCTGACCGTGATGCCGGGCGAGACTGTGTTGATACCGACAGGACTGGCGATTCACATCAGCGATGCGGACCTTGCGGCGGTCCTGTTGCCGCGTTCGGGGCTTGGGCACAAGCACGGTCTTGTGCTCGGCAACCTGACTGGATTGATCGACTCCGACTACCAGGGCCAGGTCTTCATATCCTGCTGGAATCGCAGTTCAACGAGTTATGAGGTACAGCCGGCCGAGCGCATAGCACAAATGGTCTTCGTACCAGTGGAGCAGGTACGGTTCAACATTGTCGATGAATTTGAAGACAGCGATCGTGGCGCAGGAGGGTTCGGTCACTCCGGTACGGCCTGAGCCTGAGTTACGGTCAATCCCTTCAGAGACATAAAGCGATTGATATCGAGTTCGAAGCGATCCTTGATTTTCTTTTCTTCGTCCTGATACTTCGTCAGGTTGGCTTCGTGCCGCGCGATGGCATCTTCGGTGTCAC
This sequence comes from Gammaproteobacteria bacterium, assembly GCA_029864095.1. Lineage (GTDB taxonomy): Bacteria > Pseudomonadota > Gammaproteobacteria > Steroidobacterales > Woeseiaceae > UBA1847. The sequence goes on from JAOTUB010000009.1 coordinate 44,974, forward strand.
TGATTTCCTCTACCAGGTCCGGATCGATCGTCGGCGCACCGGGGTCCGAGCTATACGGCTTGTAGCGTCCCGCCTCCGATTTCAACTTGTCGAGACGTCTCCGCAGATTACGCAGATAAAGTTCCGTGACGCGGGCCTGCGCCTGGAACAGCTCTACACGACGGTCCCGGTGCATCTCTATCTCGTTGACGTTGACATAAGTCGAAAGCAAAGCCACATCCGCGCGACGCTGCAATTCCTGCTTTTGTCTGAGCGCGTCGGCAACGCGTTCAGACTCGCGCTCTTCAGCCGTCTTCTTGCCCTGGAGATGATCGACCGTAATGCCCTGATCGTTAAGCACCTGCTTCGGCTTCTCCGCGTATTCGGGCGGAATGCGGTCGCCGAAATGCACGACGCCTTCGTCGTCAACCCAACGATAGGTGACGGCTTGCTGTGCGCTGGCACCGAGAGGCGCCAGTAAGCAGAGTGTCATCGCTAAGACAAATACACGCATTGCCGGACTATGCCATGTTTGGCAACTTTTTTTGCGGGACTGGTTCGCGAAATGGCAGCTTAGTCGGCCGCGAGCCGCAAGTAAACATTTGGGATATAAGATCAATAAAATCATGCAGTTATGCCATTATGCCGTACTCTCTGCGGTAGGTCAGAACCGGCTCGAGGAACTCCTCGTAGTCGCTTGATTCCTCAACAGTATCGATTAGATCGCTGAGTTGAATGATGCTGACGACCGGGATGCCCAGCGCCTGTTTGAGCTCTTGAACCGCCGAAAGGGTGCCCTGGCCGCGCTCCTGGCGGTCGAGCGAGATGGCCAGTCCTGCGACATCCGCGCCGGCGGACGAGACGATTTGATAGGCTTCGCGCACGGCCGTCCCGGCCGTGATCACATCGTCGACAATCAGCACGCGGCCCTCAAGGGGCGCGCCGACGATACTGCCGCCCTCACCGTGTGCTTTCGCTTCCTTGCGATTGAACGCGAATGGAACATCGATATCCTGGTGTTCGGCGAGCGCAGCGGCCGACAGCGCAACCAGCGGAATGCCCTTGTAGGCGGGCCCGAACAACATGTCGAATTTGACGCCGGACTCGCTGATAGCTGCCGCATAATAGCGACCGAGTTTCGCGGCGGCGTAGCCCGTATAAAAAAGCCCGGCGTTGAAAAAGTACGGGCTGACGCGACCGGACTTTAGCGTAAATTCGCCAAATCGAAGCACGCCAAGTTCGAGCGCGAGATCGATGAATTCTTTTTTATAGGGCTGCATGTTGTAGGTCTTTCTGTATCATGGCCGCGTTCGAATTGCGCATCAAAGTATGACACGCGGCACGTCACGGAGAAACAGATTGTTTCGAGTAATCAGCCTGAACGCCAACGGCATACGTGCGGCGGCGAGAAAAGGATTTTTCGACTGGATGCAGCAACAAGACGCCGACGTCGTTTGCCTGCAGGAGACCAAGGCGCAGGTGCATCAGCTTAACGATCAGGTCTTTACGCCGGGCGGCTATCACTGCTACTACGAGGATGCGGTAAGAAAAGGTTATAGCGGCGTCGCAATTTACTCGCGACACAAACCCAAACGAGTCGTGCGCGGCTATGGCGATCCGGAGTTCGACGATGAAGGTCGGTATCTCGAAGTGCAGCTCGGCGGAATATCGGTCGTGTCACTGTATTTGCCGTCAGGTTCTTCGAGTGAAGAACGTCAGGCCGCGAAATACCGTTGCATGGACTCCTTCACAAAGCATCTGCATAAACTGCAGCGCCGGCGTTCGGAGTACCTCATCTGCGGTGACTGGAATATTGCGCACAAAGAAGTCGACCTGAAGAACTGGAAAGCCAATCGTAAATATTCGGGGTTCTTGCCGGAAGAGCGTGAGTGGATGGACAGGGTGTTCGGAGAATACCGGTACATCGACGCTTTCCGGACCCTGGACCAGGAGCCGGATCAGTACACCTGGTGGTCGAATCGTGGCCGTGCCTGGGACAAAAATGTGGGTTGGCGTATCGACTACCATGTCGTCACAAAAGGCCTCGGCGACAAGGTGCTGCGAACAGAGATCTATAAAGACCAGCGATTTTCTGATCACGCGCCGCTGATCATGGATTACGATTGGTCTTATGACGACTAAGGTTTCACCCGGCTGGCGTTACTATCTGCAGGAGAAAATCGTCGTCATATTTTTCCTGGGCTTCTCCGGCGGGCTGCCATTTCCGCTCGTGTACGCAACATTGACCGCGTGGCTGTCGGAGGCCGGGCTGCAGAAGAGCACGATCAGCACGTTCGCATGGGTTGGCTTCGCCTACGCATTCAAGTTCCTCTGGTCACCGCTCGTAGATCGCCTCACTCTGCCGGTGCTGACGGCCCTGCTCGGCCGACGCCGCGCATGGCTGCTGCTGTCGCAAACCGCTATCGGCATCAGCCTGCTTTTTTTGTCAGGTATGGACCCGGCCGCAGCCACTGGCATTTTTGCGCTCGTGGCCATTGCGGTCGCGTTTTCGTCAGCAACCCAGGACATGGCCATCGATGCCTATCGAATCGAGTGCGCCGGAACTGAAATGCAGGCGCCTCTTGCAGCAGCGTACCAATACGGCTACCGAATTTCGCTGATCGTCGGCGGTGCCGGCGCGTTGTATATCGCAGAGTATGGTTCGTGGGAGTTGGCTTACCAAAGCATGGCTGCATGCATGATTATTGGTCTGCTCACGACAATACTCTGCAAAGAGCCGGCGCTGCCGGAGTCGGCGCAGACGGGTCCGATCTTTGATCGCGGTTTTCTGGCCTGGTTTCTCGAGTCAGTCGTGGGCCCTTTCGTCGATTTTTTCAAGCGATACGGATCGTTTGCGCTAACCATGCTGGCGTTCATCGCTTTGTTTCGAATAAGCGACTACGTGCTCGGCATCCTCGCGAATCCGTTTTATCTCGATCTGGGTTTCACCAAGGCCCAGATTGCGAGCGTGGCAAAAGTGTACGGTCTGTGGGTGGCGCTGTTTGGCATAGCGGGTGGAGGCTGGTCCGTCATTCGCTTCGGGTTGTCGAAATCCCTGATCGGGGCTGCGACATTGATTGCAACAACGAACCTGTTCTTCGCCGGACTCGCTTACACCGGGCCCGAAATTCTGGCGTTGGCGTTGACGATCAGCTTCGACAATTTCGCGCAGGGTTTCGCAGGTACGGTGTTTATCGCCTATCTGTCGAGCCTGACGAATATTTCTTTCACAGCAACGCAGTACGCTTTGTTCAGCTCGCTCTCGGTGTTCTTCGGCAAGCTCATCGCGGGCTACTCGGGGGAAGTCCAGGAGATGCTCGGCTACGTCGGATTTTTTGTCTACGCTGCCGCCCTGGGAATACCGTCGATTATCTTGTCGATCATCGTCGTGCGCCACGCAAGATTGAAGAGCAACCATGAGCCAGGCTGAAGTCCTGGTCGGCCCGGTGCTGGAAATCGATGATCCGGGGTGCCGCGAATTTCAGATTGGTGACGGAGACTGGCCGTTTCGGGGTTTTGTTGTCCGCCAGGGGGATAAGGTCTTCGCGTACCAAAACTATTGCGCTCACGTCGGGCATCAGCTGAACTGGATGCCTGACGGCTTTCTGACCAAGGATCACAAGACAATTATCTGTGCCTCGCACGGCGCGCAATACGAGATTGATACCGGCGTGTGTTTCCGCGGTCCCTGCGTAGGCAAGTCACTGCGCAAGGTCGACGTCGAGGTCCGCGATGGGCTTATCTATGTGACTGGCCCGACCAGCATGTAAGAGCTGTTACAGCTTCTCCTCGAGAAACGCGAGCGGGTCGTGAAAGCCGCTGTGCGCCTCGCCGGGAGCTTTGCCGAAATAGTCTTCGGGATCCATATCGACCGAGCCGGACCAGTCTTCAGGCGCCGCGACTTCGATTAGCATCTGATCCGGCCAAGCCTCGATCTCGATCTCGTCGATAGTGCCGTCGAAAAACTGGACTTCGACGGTGCTGTCCTCTTCGTCGATCGCAACGACCTCCAGCAATGTGCCGTTGGGACGACGAAACCACTGCCCAATTGACGGTAATGCGACTGCCATAGGACTGACTCCTGGTCTCACAAAAGAAGCCTCTCCCCTATTTATAGAGCATGGATCGGAATCTTCAAGAGGCCATCACGATAAATCAGCTTTATCGCAGCGCCAATCCCAGATTCGATGCCCCTGCCGGAGGCCGCGGCGCTCGAATTTGGTCATCGGGCGATCGAGCGGTTGGTCGCCGTCGTGCTCGCGCCTGCTGGAGCAGACGAATCGATCGGACGCTGCCAGTAATTCCTCGATGTGCGCGGCGTAGTTGGCCCAGTCTGTGGCGATGTGCAGCGAGCCGCCTGCCTCGAGCCGGTCAGCGCAGAGGTTGAGAAAAGGCGGCTGCAGGATACGTCGCTTGTGGTGCCGCTTTTTTGGCCAGGGGTCAGGAAAATAGAGATTGATTCGCCGCAGTGAGGTTGGCGGAATTTGCTGGTGGAGCACATCGACCGCGTCTGCTGCGATGAGCCGCAGGTTGCTGATACCGGCATCCTGCGCCGCGATCAGGCAGTGCCCCAAGCCCGGTTCGTGAACTTCAATACCGAGATAGTCGAATTCCGGGTTCTCGACCGCTTGCTGTACCAGCGTCTCGCCATTGCCGAAACCTATTTCGAGCACCACGGGAGCGCATCGTTCGAATAATGCTGTGAAATCAAGCAATCGTGGCGTGAATTCGACGCCATAGCGCGGCCAAAGCTCGTCGAGTGCGCGCTTTTGCGATGACGTCAGACGGCCCGTGCGGCGAACGAAGCTTCGAATCGGCCGGCGCTGTCTGGTTGGATCCTGATTGGCCACGATTGACTGCTTTATGTCGAAAGTTCGATAGGGCTCTTCTTATCGGGCCTGCGCCCCTCGATCGATTCGTAAAAGGACCGGCAGATCACCATGTCGGCCTGTTTGTCGCCCGTCAATGTCAGTGCGGGCCCAAGGCCCAGCCGCTTTTTGCCGTAGTCGAGAAAGCCGAACACCACAGGCACGCTGGCGCCCTCGGCAATCCGGTAGAAGCCGCTCTTCCACCCGGGCGTGCTACTACGCGTGCCCTCGGGTGCCAGTCCGAAGTAGAAGCGATCATCGCCGCTGTCAAAAGCAGCAATCGCCTCCTGCACAGCCAGCCTGGCGCGCTTGCGGTCGAGCGGGATCGCGCCGAAGGCCCTTAGCAGGCTGCTCATCGGGAACCAGAACATCGAGTCCTTGACGAACCAGTGGACCTCCAGGCCGATGTACTGTATGTACACGAGCGCCCAGAAACCGTCCCAGTTCGATGTATGCGGCGCAGCGATCAGCACGGCCTTGCGAATATCCGGCACCTTGCCGACGGCCGTCCAGCCGCCGAGCCGGAGAAGCAACCTCGCAAGCCTCGGCAGAATCAATCGGTTCTCCTCGTGTCGTCCGCTCTCGGCTCGGCCAACAAGGCTGCAAGCTGCTTAATGATTACCGGCAGATCCCGCAAGACCTCACGCAATAGCGGCAGGTTTTCGCGCAGATCGTCGAACACCGCCTTGGGTCCGAGCTGTTCGTTCATCCACTTTTTGAGTACCGGGTGTGCCGTCTTCCAAAGGTCGAGTTGCGGATATAGCTCCCGGCCCAGACCCTCGATGTTGAAGAGCGTCTTGTGCAGCAAAATCATCTGCGGTTGTACCTGGACGTCGAATCGCTGCGCCACGCGGAACAGCCGCATCAAAACCTGCGCAAACGAAATTTCTGCAAGCGGTTTGTTGAAGATCGGCTCGCAGACGGTTCGCACTGCGGTTTCAAGCTGATCAATCCGCGTTCCTTCCGGCACCCAGCCCGAGTCGATATGCAGCTTAGCGATTCGGTGGTAGTCGCGATCGAAAAACGCAAGGAAATTGGCTGCAATATATTTTTGGTCTTCAGGACTCAGGGTACCGATGATGCCGAAGTCGACAGCCGCGTATTGCGGTTTCTCTGGATCGGTAACGATGACAAAGATGTTTCCCGGATGCATATCGGCGTGGAAAAAGTTGTGACGAAACACCTGTGTAAAGAAAATTTCGACGCCATTTTCGGCAAGAACCCTGATATTCGCGCCCGACTTGCGCAGAGCCTCCATATCGCTGATCGGGATGCCGTAGATGCGCTCCTGCACGAGAACTTCGGGCCGGCAATAATCCCAATAGATATCCGGGACATACAGCATGCCCGACCCTTCAAAGTTGCGCTTCAGCTGAGCCGCGTTGGCGGCCTCGCGCATCAGATCGAGTTCGTCGAGGATCGTCTGCTCGTATTCGTCAACGACTTCGAGTGGCCGCAAACGTTTGCCATGCTCCCAGTAGCGATCGGCCAGCCCCGCCAGCATGCGCAGCACGTCGAGGTCGCGCTCGATCTGTTCCAGTACGCCGGGGCGCAACAGTTTGACGATGACCTCTTTGCCGTTCTGTAGCTGCGCCGTGTGAACCTGGGCAATCGAGGCAGCCGCGAACGGCTCTATGTCAAAACGCTTGAAGACTTTGTCGACGGGTTCGCCGTATGCGTCGTTGAGAATCTGGATGGCCTGCTCGGCCGGGAACGGCGGGACCATGTCCTGTAGCTTCGCCAGTTCATCCGCTATGTCAGGCGGCAGCAGGTCACGCCGCGTCGAAATCGCCTGACCGAATTTGACGAAGATCGGGCCGAGTTCCTCAAGAGCAAGTCTTATGCGCTCGCCAAGCGGGGCGGACGTATTCCGCCGCCGTGGCAACAGATAGAAAAAGAAACGCAGCGGCCGCAACAGGTGCGTCTCCTTGATGAAATCGTCAAGGCCATAGCTGACGAGTACGCGCTGAATGCCGAGGATTCGTTGCAGTGTGCGCCGCCGACGCATCGTCAGGACCTGGCCACTAATCGGTCTAGACGCGCTTCCAGCCGCGCAACGTCATCGCGCAGCGAATCCACTCGGTGCGTGAATCGCTCCACCTCGTAGCGGCTCGGCAAACTGCCGCTTTCCTCCTGCAGATACTCGCGAATGTTCGCGTGAATCGTCTCGCGCGCGCCTCGCGACCAGCTGCCCAGACCCCTCGCGATTTCGCCCAGCTGGTGCGATGCGGCATCGCCGATCAATGCCGATAACTCTTCCTCAATGTCAGGCTTCGCATAGCCCAGCAACTCCTGAAAGGCTTGCGCGGTATATGCATCCCCTGTGAGGTCGAGCGAGCCGTCGCGAACGGTTCCCTCTCCCACCGTGCCCGCCATGCGGGCAAGCGTCAAAAGTGAACCCGTAATGACGACGTCCGGCTCTGACTCTGAATCTGCCGCCAGGGTGATGGCCTCGTCGCTGATTTTGAAATACATCGCGAGCGCCGTGTCGCGGACGCGGACAGCGATCGTCTTGTCATCGAGTTTCTGGCACAGCTCGCGCGCGGGGGTCGTGTCCTGAATATTTCGATTGAGAATATTCGTAACAGGGCGGAGCAAGGTCTCGAGCGGGTCCATGCCGTGCCTATATTCGATAGCCGATATGCAGCGCAACAATGCCGCCAGCCAGATTCTGATAGCGGCAACGCTCGAACCCGGCCCTCTCCATCATGCCGAGCAAGGTTGCCTGGTCTGGATGCATGCGAATCGATTCCGCGAGGTATTGGTAACTGTTCTCGTCGCGCGCCACGACTTTTCCGAGCAGTGGAAGGACTTTGAATGAGTACAGGTCATACGCAGGTTTTAGGGCCCGTACCGGCTGCGAGAATTCGAGAATCAGTGCTTTGCCCCCGGGCTTCAGAACGCGACGCATCGACCGCAACGCGGCGTCTTTGTCGGTGACGTTTCTAAGACCAAACGCAATCGCGATGCGGTCGAAGGTACAGTCGTCGAACGGCAGATTCTGGGCGTCAACCTGGGCGATCGTCAGGTTGCCAGCGACTCCGGCATCAACCAGTCTGCGCCGGCCTTGCTCGAGCATCGCTGCGTTGATATCCGCCAGGACAACATGGCCCTTTGGTCCGACCTGCCGCGCGAATTTGAGCGCGAGGTCTCCGGTGCCGCCCGCCAGATCAAGAACAATGTGCCCCGGGCGGGCGCCGGCCTGATCGATCGTGTGCCGCTTCCATATGCGATGCATTCCGGCCGACATCAAGTCGTTCATGAGATCGTAGCGCGTCGCAACCGAGTCGAACACGTCGCGGACGTGATCGGCTTTTTCGTCGACCGGCACGTTCTTGAAGCCGAAATGCGTGGTTTCGGCCGATGTGTCGGATTTGCTCATGAGTGGTTGTTATTCGGGCTTTTTACGAGCATACCCTGCCGCCGCGAGGCGGTCGAGGTAGCGGCGCCAGTTTGCTTCCATGTTGCGACCTAGTTCGTAGAGATACGTCCAAGAATAGAGGCCGGTATTGTGACCATCGTCGAACACGAGACGCACCGCATAATGACCGATCGGATCGATCGACGTTATCACGACGCCTTCTTTACCGGTCTGCAAAGTCTCCTGCCCGGGACCGTGACCGACCACGTCGGCGCTCGGCGAGTGCACACGTAGATATTCGAAAGAAAAGCTGAACTCCGAACCGTCATTGAAAGCGACGACGAGCATCCTCGAATTTTTTCGTAACCGTATTTCTGTGGGTGTTGGCTGCATGCTGCGATGGCCTGTGTGTCGGGAGAGGGTCATCGGAAGTGAAGCGCAGCGAAGCGAGCTCCCGTCATGCGGGATCGAGACATGACGATGACCCTCTCCCCACGCGCAGGCCGGTGACGGTTACAGGATATACCGACTCAAATCTTCATCCTTTGACAATTCGGCCAGATGGTCGTCGACATAGCCGGCGTTGATTTGCACGTGTGTGCCGCTCTTGTCCGAGGCTTCGAAGGAGACGGTTTCCAGCAGTCGCTCCATGACGGTGTGCAGGCGCCGCGCGCCGATGTTCTCGGTGTTTTCGTTGACCTGGTAAGCAACTTCGGCAAGTCGCCGGACACCGCTCTCAGTAAATTCCAGGGTAACGTCTTCCGTGGCGAGCAACGCACTGTACTGTAATGTCAGCGAGGCGTCCGGCTCGGTCAGAATTCTGACAAAGTCGTCGGTTGTCAGCGACTTGAGTTCGACACGGATCGGGAAGCGGCCCTGCAACTCAGGGATCAGATCCGAGGGCTTGGAAATATGAAACGCGCCCGACGCGATAAACAATATATGGTCGGTCCTGACCATACCGTACTTGGTGTTGACAGTTGAACCCTCGACGAGCGGAAGCAGGTCGCGCTGCACGCCTTCGCGTGACACATCGGCACCCTGAGTACCAGAGCTCTTCGCCACCTTGTCCAGTTCATCGAGAAATACAATGCCATGCTGCTCCACCGCCTCGAGCGCCTGTGCCTTGAGTTCTTCCTCGTCGAGCATTTTTGCCGCTTCTTCGTCGGTCAGCTGCTTTAACGCATCTTTGACTTTGAGCTTGCGAGTTGTGCGACGATTGCCACCCAGGTTCTGGAACATGCCCTGCAGCTGGCTGGTCATCTCCTCCATGCCAGGTGGCGCCATAATCTCGACGCCCATGGACATTGCCTGAATTTCTACTTCGATTTCTTTTTCGTCTAGCTTGCCCTCGCGCAGCATTTTGCGGAATTTTTGCCGCGTGTCGCTCATTTTATTGGACCCGCTGGTCTCGGATGTAAAGCCGACGCCGTGCGATGGTGGCGGCAGCAGCGCATCCAGCACACGTTCTTCGGCGGCGTCCTCGGCCCGATGACGAACCTTCGACATGCCGCTCTCGCGGATCATTTTGACCGAGATGTCCATGAGGTCGCGAATGATGCTGTCCACTTCGCGGCCGACATAGCCAACCTCGGTGAATTTTGTCGCCTCGATCTTGATGAACGGTGCCTTGGCCAGTCGCGCCAGACGACGTGAAATCTCGGTCTTGCCAACTCCGGTCGGGCCGATCATCAGAATATTCTTGGGCGTTATTTCGCTGCGCAGTGGCTCATCGACCTGCACACGCCGCCAGCGATTGCGCAACGCGATAGCGACGGCACGCTTGGCCTCGTCCTGGCCGACGATATGCTTGTCCAGTTCCTGGACGATTTCTCTGGGCGTCATTTGAGACATGGCTTACTTCGCGGGCAGTTGTTCGACAATCACGTTTTGGTTCGTGTAGACACAGATGTCGCCGGCAATGCTCAGGGCCTTTTCGACAATCGTTCGCGCGTCGAGATCCGTATTCTGCAGCAGTGCCAGCGCCGCGGCCTGCGCATACGGTCCGCCGGAACCGATGGCCATCAGGTCATGCTCAGGCTCAATGACGTCGCCATTGCCGGAAATAATGAACGAGCTCTGGTCGTCCGCAACGCACAACAAGGCTTCGAGCCGTCGCAGGCGGCGGTCGGTACGCCAGTCCTTGGCAAGTTCGATCGCGGCGCGTGTCAGATTGCCGTACTGCTCGAGTTTGCTCTCAAACAATTCGAACAGCGTGAAGGCATCCGCCGTGCCGCCGGCAAAGCCTGCAATGACGCGGCCGTCGGCGAGTTGCCGCACTTTCCTGGCGTTACCTTTCATCACGGTATTGCCCATGCTGACCTGGCCGTCGCCTGCGATGGCGACGACGCCATTACGGCGTACGGAGACAATGGTCGTCCCTCGAAATTGCTCCATGATCCTTTACCTGGG
>JAOTUB010000218.1 GCA_029864095.1 Gammaproteobacteria bacterium
CGGTATTCGACGAGGACTCACTCCGGGACATGACCGCAGATTCCGTTAGTCTTCTGGCGATCGTCGACATCTTCAAGTTCATATCGCATCCGGGGTTTTGGATCGGGCTCGTTGTCTGCGGTCTGTTTACGACTGCGGCGATTTACGTCAGGCGCTACCGCGACGAAAGTTAAGCTGTGCGCTAGCTAACTTGGGCGCCGCCCGGACGTGCGGAAATATCGTACTTTTTTAACTTACCGCGCAACTGATCGTAGCTGAGGCCGAGTAAGTCGGCAGCCATGCGCTGGTTGAATCGCGCCTTGTCCAGAGCGGCCATCAGCAGTTCTCGCTCTGTATCCCTGAGTCTCTGCGTTAAATCCGCCGGCAGCAGCGGGGCGCGGCCCGGCTGCGCGGCTGGCGGCGCTTCGTCGTCGATGTCGGTGGCCAGCTTGAACGGCGAGTCAAACGGATCGAACGCGATTTTCGTGATCACTTGATCCGGATCGTCCGAGCGATACACCGATCGCTCTATCGTGTTCTTCAATTCTCTGACGTTTCCCGGCCACCTGTGACGCAATAGCGCAGATGCTGCCCGTGAACTGAACCCCGGAAAATAGGACCGTTTCAACTCACTCACAATATTAACTGCAAAAGCGTGTGCCAGTGTCATTACGTCTTCGAGGCGCTCCCTCAACGGCGGGATCGTGATGACGTCGAACGCGAGTCGGTCCAACAGGTCTTTGCGGAAACGACCTTTGGCCGCCAGCACGCGCAGATCCGAATTCGTTGCGCCGACGATGCGTACGTCGACATGCAGCGTGTCGCTGCCGCCGACGCGCTGAATCTCGCCGTATTCGATGGCACGCAGGATTTTTTCCTGCATGCGCATCGTGATAGTGGCGAGTTCATCGAGAATCAAAGTGCCGCCGTCGGCCCGTTCAAAGTGGCCGATATGCGTCCGGGCTGCACCCGTAAAGGCGCCGGCTTCGTGGCCGAACAGCTCCGACTCCAGGATTGATTCCGTAAGCGCCGCGCAGTTGACTTTGACGACGCGCTGTTCCCAGCGCTCAGACAGATAGTGCAGGCGTGACGCGATCAGTTCTTTGCCCGTGCCGCGTTCGCCAACCACCAGTACGGGCTTGCCCAGCGGCGCCGCACGCGATACGTGCTCGAGCATTTCGAGAAACGCCGGCGCCTCGCCGATAATCTGTTGTGTCGGTGTGCGATTCACTGGCGTATTTGACCATAGATAGGTTAAAAACACTAATATATGGTTCAAAAGACGATATCGATGAGCCGATTTTGCCGCCCCGTTTCGGCAGAAAAAGTATAAAAAACATTGCGTTAACGAAAATTGTCAAATTTGGCACGGAAGCTGCAGTAGCTATAGTGAGGTTCATCAAACACGAGGACAGAGTCATGGGAATATTCACGAGATTTAGTGACATCGTGAACTCAAATATCAACGCGATTCTCGACAAAGCCGAGGATCCCGAGAAGATCGTGCGACTGATGATTCAGGAGATGGAGGACACCCTGGTCGAGGTCAGGTCCGCTGCCGCCCGGTCGATCGCAGACAAGAAAGACCTGAATCGCAAACTCGAGTCGCTTGACCGCGACTTGCGCGATTGGGATGACAAAGCCGAACTGGCAGTTCGCAAAGGCCGTGAGGACCTTGCCAAGGCAGCGCTCATCGAGAAATCTCGCGTCGCCGCGGCAGCCGAGGTCCTGAAGGAGGACTACATTGCTGTTGATGAGGGCCTGAGTAAGCTTAACGAGGACATAGCAAGGCTCGAGGCGAAGCTCGAGGACGCCAAGACAAGGCAAAAAGCGCTGCTCGCGCGGCACAAGACAGCCAGCAGTCGCCTGGCCGCCAGAAAGAAGATTCACGACTACAAGATCGACGATGCAATGATCCGTTTCGAACAGTACACACGGCGCATCGATGACGTTGAGGGTCGTGTCGAAGCATACGACCTGGGGCTGCCCAAAGACCTGAATCATGAATTCGCGAGTCTTGAGGCTGAGGAGTCCGTCAAGGAAGAGCTGGATGCGCTGAAGAAGCGTGTCGCGGCTAGCATCCAGAATGAGGACAAGGATGTTGCGGAAGGCTAGGTGTGACAATTCAGAAAGGTGAAACAATGAGTCAACGCACTTGGAATATTGACTATGGTCCACTTCGCGGCTTGTACCGCGATCGCGAGAACGCGTGGATCTTCGGTGTATGCGCAGGCATAGCCGAGCGATTCAATTTCCGGCTATCGACGGTACGCATAATCGCCGTCATCAGTCTGGCCTTGTTCTTCTGGTTGACGGCAGCTGTGTACATTGGCGCAACCTTGCTGATACGGGAAAAGCCGTTGATATACTCGGGCAGTCGCAGCGAATATGAGTTCTGGCGGCGGCACCAACGCGATTACTGGAGGCACTCATGACGGCTCAAGCAACGATGTCCCGACAGCGCTTTGTCCGTAACGCCGACAAGGCGTTGCTGGCTGGCGTCTGTGCGGGTATCGCCGACTATTTTGGCTTCAATCTGCGCGTTACGAGACTGCTTGTCATCATCGCTTTTTTTGTGGCGATGCCGATAACGCTGATCACGTATTTCGCGATAGTCTTTCTCGTGCCGGCGGAGTCGAACAGACACGGTTACACTACAGGGCCGTGTTGCGGTCCGCGCAGGCGGCGCCGAATGTCGCGCCGGGAGATACGAGAGGCCGCCGAAGAATCACATCGCCAGGCTGCCGATTCAGTTCGTCAGCGTGCGCAGTCGCTGGATGAGCGTCTGGCGCGGATCGAGAAATATGTTACATCGTCGCGTTATGCTTTGGATAGAGAATTCAGGAAACTTTAAAATATAATGAATAAGGGACCAGGGATTCGACAATGAACGTGTTTGTATTCGTAGTTACTATCGTCGCAATTGTGTGCGCGGCTGATACGATTCAAAAGATCGTCAAAGCGCGTGCTGCCAAACAACACGGCGATGCGGAAGTTGATGAGGCGATGGCCAAGCTCGACCAGCTCGAGGATCGCATTCGAGTGCTGGAACGCATCGTGACCGAGGAAAAGCACGATCTGCGGCGAGAGATCAGCAGCCTTTGACGCCGTCACAGCGCGGTTGCCCTGCGCAATCTGGGTAACCGGCTAACGTTAGCCCTGCTACTCTTTGGATTCCTTGAGCTTCTGGTTATATGCACGAATTTGCTGATTGAACTGCTCGCCAACAAGGGCTTTCTCTTCATTCGCAGCGTCGAATTTTTTGTTCAACATATCATTGCGCCGCTGTAATTCTTCTTGCGAAGGGTTCTCCAGCTCAGCGACTGCAGCTTTCTCCTGATCTTCAAGACACGTCAGATACTCGTCGACTGCGGCGATAAAAATCTGCACGCCAGCCTTTGCATCGAGCAATTGATCTTTTGAAGCAGCAGCACCATCCGGAATGTGCGGGCGTTCAGGATAGTCACACGCGAGGGCGAACGAACCTGCAAAGAGCGCTGACGCAGCAAATACTGTCTTTAGGATATTGCTCATAGAATCGACTTTGGTTGTGGCTGGTATATTTAAAGTTACCGGAAGCCGGGTTAAATGAAGTACCGGTATTTAAGCACGTTGCATCCGCCGAGTGAAGGCTTCACGCGAACAGCGCTTTGTGTGTATCGGTACCCTTGGTTTGGGCGTGGAGCAACTCCAGGTAGTTGTCGGAACTCATCGGGTCTCCAAATAG
>JAOTUB010000010.1 GCA_029864095.1 Gammaproteobacteria bacterium
CGCTTTTGCGCGGTGACGATAATCTCTTCGAGCACGATGTCCTGCGCGCTGGCCGGACTGCCGTAAAGGCCGCCAACACTCAGCGCTGCTCCAATAATTGTGCTCAATAGCAGGCGAGATAAGGGCTTATTGTTGTTTGTCGCGTTAGTACCACACATTGGTCGGTCTCCTCATGGTCCGTGGCGAAAGTATAGCGTTGTTCCAGGGTATTTGTGCACCCGTTTCGGCGAATCTGTGGTAGCGAGGCGACGCCGCAAAGGTACAATGGCGTATGGCCACCAAACACATGAATGCGGCACCGGGCGATTTCGCCGAAACGGTGCTGATGCCCGGCGACCCGCTGCGTGCGCAGTACATCGCCGAGACCTACCTCGACGGCGCCCGCCGCGTAACCGACGTCAGGAACATGTGGGGCTTTACGGGCGAGTACAAAGGGCATGCCGTGTCCGTCATGGCGCACGGCATGGGTATTCCGTCGGCGTCGATTTACTGTACCGAGTTGATCACCGAGTATGGCGTCAAGCGCGTCGTTAGAGTCGGCAGCTGCGGCACGTCGCACCCGGACGTGAAGCTGCGCGACATTGTCATCGGCATGGGCGCCTCGACCGACTCGAATGTCAACCGCATACGTTTCGGCGGCTACGATCTCGCGGCGCTTGCGAGTTTCGATCTCGTGAAGAAAGCCGTCGCAGCAGCCGAACACCAGAACGTGCGCTATCACGTCGGCAACATATTTTCCGGCGATCTTTTTTACACGCCCGACACGGACATGTTCGCGACGATGGCGGCGTACAACATTTACGGTATCGAGATGGAAGCGGCCGGTATCTACCCGATTGCCGCCGAGAACGGCGCCGAGGCGCTGGCCATCTGCACGGTCAGTGACGACATCCCCTCAGGCAAATCGCTATCGTCTGACGAGCGGCAGACGACTTTCGACGAGATGATCGTGGTGGCGCTCCAGGCCGTTATCGCTTGAAAATATCGGGCTGAGACTGATCGCCCTCAGTTCGTCCCGAGTTCCATGGCGTCGACGATGCCGACGACGAGCGAGCGCACCGGAGCGTTCGCGTCCTCCAGAATCTGGCGCGCGCCATTGCCCTCATCGAGAATCAAAACGGTCTCACCTTTACCAGCCCCAATCGCATCGAGTGCGATGACGTAGCGGCCCGTGGAGCGTCCGTTTTGGTCGAGTCTTTCAGCGACCAGCAGCTTGCGGCCGTCCACGATTGGGTGGTGAATGGTCGATACGACGCTGCCGGTGACGCGGCCGAGAATCATCGGGAAGCGTCCTCCCTGGCGTACAGCCGCACGTCATCGACAAGGCCGACGATGGCGTCGTCGACCGGGACGAACCACGGCTCGAGGGTCAGCGCCGCTTCGCGGCTGGCGACCCAGTAGATCATCTGACCCGGCCCCGCCATGCGCGTACCGTCGGCGCAGACGAGCGGCTTGCCATCGGGCCGGCCCTCGCGGTCGAGCGGCTGGACCCAGAGCAATGGTATGGCGCTGATCTCGTCCACGAGCACCGCAGGAACCACGGTGCCGATCACCCGTCCCAGGAGCATGCGATCTCCTCGGGATATTCGGCGCCCGACGGCTCGAAAGGCGAGCAGGGACCAAAACGCGTGCCCTGTCCGAGCAGCCTGCGCAGGTCGTTGTCCAGCCGCGGCAGCAGCGACTGCGCGAGCAGCTGATCGCCGGCCCGGTCGGTGCAGATCCCGAGCGCGGTCTCGGCGTCGGTCAGATCGCCGCTCATCAGCGCCAGCGCGTGGCCGCCGAGGTCATCGCCGAGGCGAATCTCGGACAGCATGACGGGAGTGCTCTTGACCGCCGCATCCACGGCGGCGAGTAGTGCGGGTGACGACCGGGTTTCGAAAACGGCGAGCGCATCGCCGGCCGGTTCGCGCCGCGTGCCGAGAACGGCGTCATGGAGGCTCGGGTGCACGTCGCCTAGAAAAACGCTGCCGCTCAGTGTGCCAGCGGACTCGCCGCGTTTTACGCCGACGAAATAAGCCTCCTCGGTGCTCGCGACGCTGCCGCCAACGAGGACAAGGAATCGACCCGGATGAACCGATCCGCAACGCAGCAGCGCAATGGGCGCGCGCTTGACCATGAGATCGCTGGCGCGGATGCCGTCGGCGACGTTCTCGAATTCCAGCAGTGCTAGTGCGCCGTGTCGCTTTTTGTTCTGCGCCATGCGTTTCAGACAATGCGGAAGTGATCGACGAGGACGCAGCGCCGCAGCCGGCTGAAGGCGATCGGTCCGGTAAGGCCTTCGCCCGTCGGGCTCGCGATCGTGAAGCTGCAGTGGCCTTCGCCACCTTCACCCAGGCCGGCATAGAACGGGCCGTTCTTCGTAAAAATACTGGTGTTGATGGTCCGCGCCATTTTGCTGAGTGCTTCTATGTCACGCGAGTACATGCCTGCCGAATGGCCGAAGCCGTGCTCGGCTTCCTTGGCGAGTTCGATGCCCCGATCGACATCGGGTACCGCGGTTACCGGTATGACCGGCATCATCTGCTCGGTCCAGACCAGGGGATGCCCGTTCGAGACGCGCGCAACGAGAAGCAGGGGGTCGCCGCGGGACGCGATGCCCGCCCGCGCGAGAATTTCGCCCGCGTTCCTGCCGATGAGGTCTTTCTCGACGACGGCCCGCTTGCGCGGCCCGCGGTGCTCGCTGAAGATTGCCCGTTCCACCTGATGCAGTTCACGCTCGCTCAGGACGTAGGCACCGTGCTCACGCATTTGTTCGAGCAAGTCCTCGACGATGGTTTCCACCGCGATGACTTCTTTCTCGTCGGTGCATACGATGTTGTTGTCGAATGAGGCGCCGGCGACGATGCCCTTGCCGGCAAGTTCGAGATCGGCGCTTGTGTCGACGACCACGGGCGGATTACCCGGGCCGGCACAGATCGCGCGCTTGCCGCTCGTCATTGCTTGTCGCACGACGCCGCTGCCGCCGGTCACGGCAAGGATGCGCACGCCCTTGTGAGTCATGAGCGCCTGCGCGGATTCGATCGTCGGCTCGGCCACGGTCGTCACAAGGTTGTCCGGGCCGCCCGCGGCAACGATTGCGCGGTGCAGGAGCCGGACGTTTTCCATCGAACATTCGCGCGCATTCGGGTGCACGTTGAAGACGATGCTGTTGCCTGCCGAGAGCATCGCAATGGTGTTGCAGATGATCGTCGACGTCGGATTCGTCGTTGGCGTAATGGCGCCGATCACACCGTACGGTGCGTACTCGGTCAGCGTCAGGCCGTTGTCGCCCGTGACGGCCTGCGCTGTGAGCGTCTCGGTCCCCGCGGTCTTGCGCGTGACGAGCCGGTTCTTGATGGCCTTGTGCTCGGGCCGGCCAAGGCCGGTCTCGCGGTGCGCATGATGCGCCAGTTCCTCGGCGTGTTCGAACATCGACTCGCGAATCGAAGCGATGATCCTTTGCCGGGCTTCGAGGGTCATGCCGTCCAGCTCGCGGAAAGCGACACCTGCCGCCGCAACGGCGTCGTCCACGTTGGCGAAGACGCCTTCGCCGAGCGCCGCGCGAGGAGCGGCGACCGGCCTGCTGCGGGCTGTGGGCAAATCTGCCTTGTCCGTTGCCGCGCCCGTCAGACGCTGGGCGAGACGGGTGGCGATGATATCCACCTGTCTGTCGGTTAGGAGTTCCGCGCCCCCTCCCGGTCGGCTCATCAGTCAGACCCCCCCTTGCGGTATTTTTCCTTGCCCCCGATTTCCCAGCTGTCGACGATCGCCATCACGACCGCGTCGACCGGTTTGTTGTCGGTAGCCACGGTCTGGCGCGCGGACGAACCGCTGGCGAAGAGCACCATTTCGCCGACGCCCGCGCCGACCGCGTCCACGGCAACCACCGAGCCACCGGCCGGCTTGTTGTCGGGGCCCCATTCGCCGAGCATCAGGAATCGAAAGCCCTCAAGCTTGGCATCCTTCTCGGTAGCGACGACGGTGCCGAGCACCTTGGCGAGTTTCACGGCAGCACCGTTCCGCCAGTCACTACTTCTTGGCCGATTCGGTGCGACCCAGCGGTATCACCTCGTCGACGCCGACGTGCGGGCGGGCGATCACGTGCACGGCCACTACGTCGCCCACGCGGGCACCGGCGGTGCGCCCTGCGTCACAGGCGGCCCTGACCGCCGCGACGTCGCCGCGCACGACGGCGGTCGTGAAGCCGCCGCCGGTTTTTTCGTAACTCACCAGCTCAACCCTGGCCGCTTTGACCATCGCGTCGGCCGCCTCCACCATGGCCGGAAAACTCCGGCATTCGATCATTCCTAATGCATCTGACATCGCCTTGCTCCTCGCGAATCGGGCTATGGCGCCCGGGTTTGTCGGTTCAATTAATTCTTGACGGTCTTACCGGTGACCGCTTTGATCGCCTGCGTTGCCGCTTCGTGGGCGACCACCACGTCTTTTTCCTCGCCGCCGATGTAGACACGTCCGAAGCTGCCTACCGCCCGCACTTCGAGGATGTTGATATCTGCTGCTTTCTCTGCCTCGTTGGCCGCGAGCGCCGCATAGCCCGCCGGCTCGACTTCCAGCACGAACAACGTCTGCCCGGCAAGGATCATGTTGCCGTGGCGGAAGCGGTTGATCAGCATGGTCTGGGTGTCCTCGAGGTGACGGACTACCTCATTGGAAACGACCCTCGGCTTGTGGCGATCCTTCTCTTTCAGACCCAGGGCGTCGAGAATGGCTTGCCCGGCCTGCCGCACGTCAGCCTGGCTATCGGAATGTATCTCGAGCATGCCGTAGTGGCGCTCGACGATTTGCATGCCCGGAGTGACGTCCGTCGATTTGAGCGCCACGTCCGTGATGTGGTTGATTGCCATTCCCGGTGCGATCTCGACAAACAGGCTTGCCTGGCCGACCTTGGGCAGGTAACCCTTCGAGATCGTCGCCTGAAAGGACGCGAACTGCGGCTGCAGGGAATCCAGAAAAACATAGGTTCTCAGATCGACCATCGATTCAACTCCTCAGGCGCTCACGCTCGTCAATTTTGCTTCTTGCACGATGCCGATGCTGGCGCTCGCGCCCAGGCGGGTGGCTCCCGCCTCGATCATCGCCTTGGCATCGCTGTAGGAACTGATGCCGCCGGAGGCTTTGACCTCCATGCCTGCGCCGCGAACGACTTCGGCCATGAGGGCCACATCGCTCACGGTTGCGCCGCCCGTCGAAAAGCCGGTAGACGTCTTGACGAAGTGGGCGCGGGCGGTTCGCGCAAGTTCGGACGCGCGCCGCTTTTCGTCATCGGTCAGGAGGGCGGTTTCGAGAATCACCTTGCACACCGCATTGCCGTCAACACAGTCTTCGACCACGGTCCGAATGTCGCGCAGCACGAGCGCATCGTTGCCGCTCTTGAGTGCGCCGATGTTGATAACCATGTCAATCTCCCGGGCGCCGTTACGAATGGCACGGCGCGCCTCCATGGCCTTGATTTCGGGCTCGTTGGCACCGAGCGGGAAACCGACGACGGTGCAGGTGAGCACGTCACAGCCGCGCAGCAGTTCGGCAGCCAGCCGCACCCACGTCGGGTTCACGCAGACCGAGCGAAAGTTGTATTCACGCGCCTCGGCGCAGAGGTTTCGTATCTGCTCCTCGGTCGCCGCGGGTTTGAGCAGAGTGTGATCGATATAGCGTGCAAGGTCGCCGGGAATGTCACCTGGGCGCGCCGCCGGCGAGACGCTGGTCAGTCCGGTGGCGCCGAGGCGCACGAACTCTCGCGCCGCCTCGGGGTCATCGCCGACGCCGGGACCAGCGGGCCCGCCATTCGGCACCGAGCTGAGTATCTGCTGCAGCCGGGTCACGACCCGGTCGATGTCCTGATCCGACCACTCCAGACTATCGATGTCCCGCGGGCCGGGCGGCCTTCCCGAATCGGCAAACATCGCGACCCGCTGCAGGTGGCGGGGCTCTGTGCATTCGGTCGCCAGCCAGACGTCCACGATCTGCTTGGCCAGCCCGGCGCCGATGAGACCGGCGCCCAAAGTCAGCACGTTGGCGTCGTTGTGCTCGCGGCTGTTGCGAGCGCTCGACAGATCGTAGGCGAGCGCCGCCCGCACATCCGGCACCTTGTTCGCCACCATGCACGAGCCGATGCCGGCGCTGTCGATCATGATGCCAACATCCGCAGAACCCCGGGATACGGCGTCCGCGACCGCCCGGGCAAAGACCGGATAGTCGACTACTTCATGAGATAAAGTACCGACGTCCTCGACCTGGTGCCCGGCGCTTTGCAGGTGCGCCGCCAGGATGCCCTTGAGCTCGAAACCGCCGTGGTCGGCGCCGAGAACGATCCTTTTCGGACCGGTGCTCATGCCCAGACCGCCGAATCATCGGCGCGCGCGGAGCGTGCAGGGCGCGGTGCTGCCACTTCCGCGTCGAGCACCTTCTGTAACTTCATGACATGAAGTCGAAGGCGCTCCAGCCCGAGCTCGGTGAGACGAAACTCGGTGACGGAACGCCGGCCTTTCTTGACCTTGCGAATCTGGATGTAGCCGACGTCGGCCAGTTTGCGAGTCTGCACGTGCAGGTTGCCATCGGACAGGCTGGTTGCGGCTTTCATGTCCGTGAACGAGACAGGCTGACCCGGCACGAGCGTGGCCAGGATGCCTAGGCGACAGGGGGCGCTGATCATTTCGTCGAAGTGAAGATTCACGGGCTATTTAACTTTATTTCACGAAGTATCCTGCGTTGAACGCCCGTGTGTCAAGCGTTATGGCGCCGCAAAGTAAGCAGAAGCTTCATAACATGAAGTTCGTGCTTCGTGGCATCGGTCGGAGAATGACCATGGCATCCATGCGGACGAAGGTGGCCACCAGCACATCGATACCTTGGAGAAATGTACTCTCGGCAGAGAACGCGCCCGAGCCGACGCGGCGCGATTTCAAAGGAGCAGTTCGTAATACCCCGCGAATCCGCGGCCACTGGTTCAACAATTCAGGAACAGACGCCGCCGCAGAGAGACTGGTACTCGCAAATGCAGGATGTCGTGACGGCGACCGTCGCGGAGCAGCGACGATTCGCGTCGGTCAACCGCGCGTTCGACGAAAAGCGCAAAAAGGGCCGCTGTTCAGTTCGGACCTTTGAGAGCGCCGCAGGAGCGACCCTGGGTAGAGGACATGCGCGAGCGCTATGCCGATCTCGGGCGATGGGACGCCAGCGAAGAAGCGGCACGCATCGAGCTCTTTACAAATCTGCAATGAGGGGGCCCCCACCCGCTCTCGAATGCTATTCGGAGCGGTAGCTGTCCAGCAATCCCGGTTCGATTCGGCCGCCGACCTGCTGAATGACGGTCGTGCCGCAGAACGTCCCGATGCGTGCGCACTCGGCGAGCGGATAGTCGTTGACCCAGCCGTAAAGGAATCCGGCTGTATAGGCGTCGCCCGCGCCGGTCGTATCAATGACTGTGTCGACGGCGGTCGCCGCCTGAACAATCTTCTGGTCACCGTGCACGATGACCGAGCCGTTTTCCGAGCGCGTGATTGCAAACAGATTGTCGTAGTCGTCGAGGGATGTCAGCATGTCTTCGAACTTTTCGGTCTGCAGCAGGGCGGCAACCTCGTCTTCGTCCGCAACGACAATGTCCACGTGGTTTCGTATTGCCTGCATAAACGAGTCGCGGTGCCGCTCAACACAAAACGAATCAGAAAGCGACAGCACGACCGCGGTGCCGTTCTGTGCCGCGATAGCCATCGCTTTTTGGGTCAAAGCCGGACCTTCGGGAAGGTCCCACACATAGCCTTCGATCAAAACCGCTTTCGGCGTTCCGACAGATTCTGGGGTGATGTCGCTGACACTCAATTCCATGCAGGCACCCAGGTAGGTCTGCATCGTGCGCTGCCCGTCGGCGCTAATAAGAATATGGCTCCGGGCTGTCGGTGCGCCGTCTTTGCCGGGCGGCAAGCGGACATCAATGCCGAGCGAGCGCATGTCATGATTGAATATCGCGCCGAGCTGATCTGCCTTGACGCGGCCGATATAGGCAGCCGAGCCGCCGAGGTTGGCGAACCCGGCGACGGTGTTTGCGACGGAGCCACCCGACATTTCGGTTGCAGGACCCATCATCGAGTAAATCTCGCGCGCGCGTTGCTCGTCAATCAAGGTCATAGAGCCCCGGGCGGCGCCGATTTGTTCGAGAAAGCTATCCTCGATGTGAGCGAGAATGTCGACGATGGCATTGCTGATGCCAAGAAGCTGGATGGGCTGATTCATGTTGGTCCGAGGCTTGCGAAAAACGCCGCATAGGCTACCACTGACCGGCTACAGGCGCTTGCCATTTGCTGTAGCGAAAACCGGGCGGTATCGTGTCGCATCGAGGAGGGGAGAAGGATCGTGCGAAAATCGGGTGGATTGCTAATACCTTTAACCCTGATCATTTTATATTATGGTTTTTGGGTTGGCCTGACGTGGTATCTGCTGTCGCGGTACCCGGTACTCAACGAGTATTTTCCGATAGGAGGCATCGGCTATCTTGCGTCGTCGAGCCTCGATACTTTTGAGCCCATCTATTCGAGTGTCGATGACACTGTACTGGCGTCACACGGACCGATACAGCTCGCTGTTGCAAGCATCGGCGCAATTATTTTGACCATTCCCATCTCGTGGGTCTATTTCATTACGAGTCGCGCAAGGAAGATCGATCAGTCTTTCCTGCAGACGATTGTGATCCTGCCCGTCGTAGTCACGGGTATCGCGATGATCGTTCTCAACAGCCTGGCGCTTGCATTTAGTCTGGCGGGAATTGTCGCGGCTGTGAGGTTTCGCTTTTCGTTGAATCAGCCCTCGGACGCGATGTATATCTTTGCCGGAATCGGCATTGGTCTAGGTTCCGGCATCGGTGCACTCGGCGTGTCGACGGTTATCTCCTGCGCGTTCGTGTTCGCGACTCTGATTATCTGGAAGCTCGAGTACGGCAAGACACTGGCGGGGCCGTTTCTGACCATGCTGACACGACGCGATGCGGGTGAGGACGACTACGATTAGTACGCGCAGCATCCTGATCGTGCATGGCCGGGACTTCAAGCCGGCCCAGGAGTCCTTGATGGACGTATCGATGGCCGCGCTACGCGCGGGTGTCGAGCGCGACTATCCCGATCAAGTGGCTGCGCTCGACGGTGTGTTTAAGGACATCGCTTACTATGGCGATCTGACGAACGCACTGCTCGAATCTCTCGGTAAATACTATGACGAGTCGCTTGATCTCGGCGACCGGCGCAACGCTCTTAACAGTCTGCGTGCTGTGCCGGCGCGTAAACGATTTGGTATCAGGCAGTACGATTGCCTGCCCGGGAAATCGGCGTTCCGCGAATTCATCGCGGATGTCGCAGCGCCGTTTCTCGGTACTTTGGGTCTGACAATGCCGCTCGTCTCGTGCGTCTCCAAAGACTGTGCCGAGTACCTTGCCGGTAAATCCGATTATGCGAACAAAGTCCGAGAACGTGTGCGCAACAAACTCTGCGCAATGTTCGATCGTGGCGACCAGATAATGCTGATAACGCACGGCCTTGGCTGCCTGGTAAGTTACGACGTGCTCTGGGACCTGTCCCACGAGCCGCAGTACAATGAAAAATACGCGAACTCGAAGGTTGACGCGTGGTTGACGCTTGGTGCGCCCCTCGGTGACAACAATATTCGCAAGCGCTTGCGAGGCGCGAAGGAGAAGTTGGCCGGACGCTTCCCGACCAACGTGATTTCCTGGCACAACGTCGCGGCCGAGGACGATTACACGTGCCATGACAATACGCTGGCGGACGACTTCAAGAAGATGATGCAGCACCATCTGGTCAGCGCCGTGCATGACTACCATATCTACAATCTCGCCGTTCGCTATGGCAAGTCGAATCCGCACAGTTCCGTCGGCTACTACATTCACCCGCGTGTGGCTAAGATAGTCGTCGACTGGATTAGCGCAGGCGCAATGGTCGAAGCACCTAAATACAACTATTGACGATGGCCTTGTCGAATTTCTTCGCGTTGTCGATGATGTCGTAAAAACCGCGGCTGAAATTCAGCAGATAGCGACGCGTGCCGGGCGACAACTCCCGCTGCGCGTTCAATAAACCTTCAATATCACTGCGACGGTCTCGGAACAGCTGTAAGGTCGCGTTCAGGTGTTTATTGTTAACGCAACGCCCGCGATACAATCTGACCCTAACCGAACGAATGTTGAACCGCGGATTCGGAGTTGCGTACGGAGAATTGACCCAGCCGGTTCGATCGAAATCGTACGGTACCGTGTAATATAATCCGTCTTCGCTCGCAAATAAGGCCTGATTGTGACAGCAGTCTTCATCAGGCGCCGTTGCGACCGGAGAGAAATCCGTATTGCCGAGAAAATATTGAAATACAGAGGTTAGATTGAGGTCTGCCGGTCGCAGGTCACTGACTTTGACCCTCTCCACGGCTAACGGCTTGCCGTTTATGCGCTTGCCGAGCCGGTCCTTATGCTCTATCAGGATGCCGAATGTTTCGACGATTCCGTCATTGTCCGTATAGATATACCTGATGCGCAGGAGTCGGGCGCGAAAGCTTCTGTCGGTGAGCGTATTCAGGATGCGATAAGCCAGATATTCGCTAACCACGGCCTGATCATAGCGCTCCGAATTACTGCGACAATGCGTGACCAGTTTGAGCTTGTCCTGCTTATCGAACAGCGTGTCATCCGTTTGCGACCTCTTAAAATTCAGCCGCAGTGGCGGAAATCTGCACGTCTCCTTATCCCGGCGATTTTTGCCGCGGGTTCGAATTACAACGTCTAACTCGACCGTGCTGCCGTCATCCGCATTAAAACGAAATTTTCCCGGGACCTCTTCCTCATCCGGCCTCTCCCGCGTCAGCCAGCCGAACGGCCCTTCGAGCTCGACGTTGAGCGTGTCATCGTGGTCAAACAGCGGGTCAAAATCCCTGATATCCTTCTCGTTAGCCGCCAGGGCCAACGGGAACAACAGAATAAGAGTGGCTGTCAGAATCTGGGATGGCACGACTGCCTCGACACGGTGTGGGGTCGTTACGACGCAACAATCTTAATAGGAACAATTCGCTTTGCATAACAAATTTCGACAATATCTGCTGGTGGCCATGGCTCAGCTCGCTCTCGCCGTCGCCGTGCACGCAAGTGAGTGGCAGTTTGATGGCGCGAAACGTATTGTGGCGATCGCCGATATCCATGGCGCCTACGAGCCCATGGTCGCGGGGCTGCAGCAAGTGGGTGTAATCGACGATACCCTGGCGTGGTCCGGAGCGGACGCTCATCTGGTCATCGTCGGCGATATTCTGGACCGCGGACCGGGTTCGCGTAATGCAATGGATCTCCTGATGCGCCTGGAGGGCGAAGCCGCCGACGCCGGCGGTAAGGTGCATGTATTGATCGGCAATCACGAGGCGATGAATCTGGTTGGCGATTTACGCTATGTCTCGGCCGCGGAATATGCAGCATTTGCAGACGAGGAGTCTGCCGAGGAGCGCCAACGCTGGTTCGAAGCGTACGTAAAAAGCAGGGCGTCCGGCGACGAAAGCGTCGAGGCGCTGCGCACCGTTTTTGGTCAAAGGTATCCGGCTGGCTTTTTCGCGCATCGGCGCGCTTTTTCGAGTAACGGCAAATACGGTGAGTGGTTATTGTCGAAGCCTGTCGTTGTCGTAATCAACGGCACGGCATTCGTGCACGGCGGACTCTCTCCAATGATCGGCGAAATCGGCCTCGACGGTACCAACGGCAGGTTGCGCGGCGAAATGCTCGAGTACGTGCGCCAACTCGAGGTCCTTTACGCGGCGGGCGCGCTGTTGCCAACGGACAACTTTCACGATCATCCTGAATTGTTGAATACGTTCATGCCGCCGCTCGATACACAGACGGACGTCCTGGACGCGATAAAAACCGTCAAAACGCTCAACGAGTCGAATCTTTACTCTCTGGAAGGGCCGCTCTGGTATCGCGGCAACGTAGTCTGCAGCGAGCTGATCGAGCAAGACAAGCTTGACGCGACGCTGGAGGTCATCGGCGCAACACGTGTTGTCATCGGCCACACGCCGACGCCAGGGCGTGCGGTACTGCAGCGTCTTGATGGACACGTCATCGAAATTGATACGGGCATGTTGAACAACTACTACGGTGGCAAGGCGAGCGTGCTGATTATTGATGAGGATGCGTTCGCGGTAGTCACCGAGGAAGACAGCACTCCAGTTGCTCCGCTGCCGCACCCGCGTGCAGTAGGCGCGCGCCCGGGCGGCAGCCTGTCGGCGAGCAAGATCGAGGCGCTACTCTCCAACAGCGAAGTAGTGTCGACGAGTGAGGACGAGCAGAAGCGCACAGTCGTCACCTTGAGCGATGGCGAGAGAACAATAGAAGCCTTCTTTTCCAAACGGGCCGGCCGCGGATTTTACCCGGAGGCTGCCGCGTATCGTCTCGATTTACTGCTCGAACTCGAGATGGTGCCCGTCGCGGTCAAACGTGAGATAGACGGCATTGACGGCACGCTGCAGTTTCGGCCGCAGAACTGGATCGATGAAATGGAACGATCGCGTGATGGCACGGGAGGATCGGCCTGGTGCCCGCTTAGTGAGCAGTGGAACGCCATGTTTGTCTTCGACGTGCTGACGTATAACGCTGGCAGAAGCGGCGTCAATCTGCTCTATAACCTGGATATGTGGCAACTGATGCTGATTGACCACAGCCAGGCGTTCGTCGCGAAAAAGGGCATGCCGCCGCGTCTCGAGTCCGTTCCGTTTTTTGTCGGCCAGGCCTGGAAGAGTGCCTTGTCATCTCTTACCGACGACGTGCTACAAGAGCAACTTGGTGACGTCCTCGACAAGCGGCGGCTGCACTCACTCGCTGCGCGACGCGACGAACTGCTCGAACGCCCCTAATCGACTACGGCAATACACTCGATTTCGGTACGCGCGTTCAGTGCGAGCCCATTCACACCAAGCGCACTGCGGGCCGGCTTGTTGGGGAAGAACGTTTTATAGACTTCATTCATTGCCGCCCACTCCGAGATGTCCGCCAGGAACACCGTGCACTTGACGACTTTGTCCATAGACGAGCCAAAGGTCTCGAGTGTCTGCGAAATATTTTCCAGGGTCTTTCGCGTTTCCGGCCGAATGCCACCCTCAACGAGCGCGCCGGATTCGCGGTCGTAGCCGATCTCACCCGACACGAACAGCAGCTTGTCGACACGTACGGCCGACGAAAACGGCATATCCATGTCTTCAGTGCCAGGCGCATTGAGCCACTCGACATCGGCCTCACTGTCGACCGCGACTTCGCAGCCCATAATTAATATCGCAACCAGAGCTGCCATAATGTTCTTCATCGTTGTCTCCCTCATATTTCACTGGCGCTGGCGGCGGCCTTTATATGATCGGCGGCGCGGAATGCGAGCGCCATGATCGTCATCGTCGGTTGACCGCGGCCGGAGGTGACAAAGCTACTGCCGTCGCAGATGTACAGGTTCGGCACGTCGTGACTGCGATGTTTGCTATCAACCACCGATGTCGCCGGATCCTCACCCATGCGACAGGTGCCCAGAAGGTGTTCGCCACCGGTTGTCGGGTGAATACCGTACCGCCAGGCTTTGGTGGCTCCGGCGGCATCGGCAAGTTCGGCACAACGGTCCTCCAGGAACGCGGCCGTCGCAAGATCGTCAGGATGATCCCGATAGGTTTCGCGAATGGCCGGGCGGCCCCAGGCATCTTTGCTTTCGGGGTCGAGCGTGATGTTGTTTCTGTCGAGCGGGAGCGACGTCGTGCTGGCAACGATCGACATTTGCCGGGTGAAATCGTGCGCCATCGTGTCTTTGAATTGCGCTCCCCAGCGGGGCGTGTCCGGGGGCAGGCCCTCGAGCGCATGAAGAATCGGCGTTGCCGAGAACAGCGGTCGCGCATCGATACCGCCACCGCCATAGAAACCGCGTTTCTCGTCGGATTCGTAAAAGTCATGAATGATGCGCGAGACCTGCACGCCTTTGTAGTCGTTGAGCGGATGTTCGAAGACACCGTTGACCAAAGAGTGAGCGTTGTGCATAAGATTGCGGCCGACAAAGCCACTCGAGTTGGCGAGTCCATCAGGATGCCGCATATTTGCGGACATCAACAACAGTCGTGCCGACTCGGCCCCATTGGCAGACAGGATAACGGCCTTCGCCTTTTGCGCTTGTTCATTGCCTTCGGCATCCAGATAGACAACCTGGTTGGCACGGCCCGAATCGTTGGTATCGATTCGGGTCACGACAGAAAGCGGCCGGATTTCGCAGTTGCCGCTGGCTTCGGCCAGTGGAATCATCGCGGCCAAAGTCGACGACTTGGCGCCAGTTTCGCAGCCATACCACATGCAGTAGCCGCAGCTCATGCAGCCGGCGCGGCCATTGTGCGGCTGCGACAATATCGCGTGCGGCTCCGGCTGTGCGTGCAGGCCCAGCTTTGCTGCGCCGCGTTCCAGCAGCACGCCTGACGACTTGATCGGCATTGGCGGCATCGGAAAAGGTTTGGATCGCGGTGCGTCGAATGGCCCCGGGGCGCCGGAAACGCCGATCTCCCAGTCGACTTTCGTGTAATACGGTTCGAGTTCCTCATAGCTTATCGGCCAGTCCGCAAAATTTGTGCCCGATATCGGTCCGAGCAAGCTGCGCTCCTTGAAATCGACAGGTCGGAATCGCCAGAAATTCGCCGTGAAATGTACGCTGCTGCCTCCGACCGTGCGCGCATAACGAACAGGAGAAAGGAACGGGCGTTTGGCCACTTTGCGTTCGTCGTCGCGAAACGTCTGGCCGTGGACTTCGTTGGTGCCGCCGTGTAGTTCCATGCGAAGGACCACGGATAATTCATCGTGCGTGAAGTCCTGCGCTTTGCGATACGGGCCCTGCTCGAGCACGACAATGCTAAACCCCGCCGTAGACAATTCCTTGGCGAGGATGCCGCCGGCCGACCCGGAACCGATGATCGCGAAGTCGACTTCCTTGCGCGTGTCGAAGCGAACCTCATTCGCCATGATCGGCCTCCACGTGCACCTGTGCGTCGTAGTACCCAAACGGGTAGTCCCAGCGGCCATGGTGGTGGCCCTCAAAACCAATCAGATCCCAGCTGAGGTGACCCTTGTTGCCGCCGTACTTTTCCATCGCGAAAAAGCCGAAAATCGTCAGTTGCCAGACCAGACCGAAAAAGTCGCTGGATTCCTGCGTCTTGAGAAAGGCATCCTGGGCGTCCTCGCTGAGTTCGTTGAGCGCCGAAATGCCGGAATGTGCATCGGCGAGAGCAGCAGTGAACGCTGCCAGACCCGCGCGCGCGGCATGGAGCTGCTCGCTCATGTTGGCCGCAAAGGCGTTGTCGAAGAAATGGATGACGCCGGCTTCTGTCGCGCCCGGCGTGTCCGTGGTCGGGATGATACGTGCGGCGATTGCGGCGAAGTCCGCCGCCTCGCGCGCGCCCAGTACTTTGAAAGGCGAGGTCTCCTGCTTCGCGGTACAGGCAGCCTGCGTAATCGTCATGAGAGCGGGACTCGTCAGTTTCAGGTAGGTCGCACCGGTCAAGCCGCTCGCGGACTGCAGAAACCGACGCCTGGAGATATTTCCCTGCTTGTCCATTAACGACCACCTTGTTGTTGTGGCCGCAAATCTAGCACAGGATCGTATAATGGTCGCCATGGGACAATTAACGACACACGTTCTCGACACGGCGCAGGGCGTACCGGCGGCCGGCGTCGACGTACGGCTCTATGCATTAGGGAGCGAGCGGGTACTGCAGGCCTCGGCGACGACCAACGCTGACGGCCGCACGGCGCGACCTTTACTGAAAGATGAGGCGATGCAGACGGGGCAGTATGAGCTCGAGTTCGATATTGGCGCGTATTTCGGCGCACAGGGGGTCGAAACGCAGGAACCAGCATTTCTTGGCACCGTCGTGGTTCGATTTGCCATCCGAGCCGATGAGCACTATCACGTCCCGCTGCTCGTCTCGCCATGGAGCTACTCGACTTACCGCGGCAGCTAATGATGAGTGACTCGCCTACTGAGGTTAGTGCACAGACCGATACGATTCGGTTCGTCCTGGACGGCGAGGTGATCGAACTCGCCAACGTCGATCCAACACGAACGGTACTGCAGTTTTTGCGCGAGGACCTGCGTCGCACCGGCACAAAAGAAGGCTGTGCCGAAGGCGACTGCGGGGCCTGCACCGTCGTGTTGGCGGAGCTGAATCGCGATGGCACCGATCTCGAAGTGAAGGCGATCAATTCCTGCATTCAGTTTTTGCCGACGCTCGACGGCAAGGAACTCATCACAGTCGAGAGCTTGAGCGACAAGGGTGACTTACATCCCGTGCAACAGGCCATGGTCGACCTCCATGGATCGCAGTGCGGTTTCTGCACGCCGGGCTTCGTCATGTCGCTGTTCGCGCTGTACAAGACAAACAAGAAACCGACGCGGCGGGACATCGACGATGCGCTCGCGGGAAATTTGTGTCGTTGCACCGGCTACCGCCCGATCATCGACGCGGCAGAGGCCATGTACGGTGCTGCCACGGGTGAAGACTGGTTGCGGCAGCCCGCCGCAAAGCAAGCCGTGCCGAAGAATCGTATCGACGCTTTGCGTGACTTGCAGCGATCCGAGGGCATGCAGCTCAAGAGCAACGAACGCCGCTTTTTCGCGCCGATGAGTTCCGACGAACTTGCGGCGCGGCTGGCAAGCCATCCGAACGCGACGATACTCGCCGGGGGCACCGATATTGGTCTTTGGGTCACGAAGCAGCATCGTGAACTCGGGACGGTTATCTACACAGGGCGGGTCGCCGAGCTGACCCGGCTGGAGACCTCCGATACACACATGGAGATCGGCGCAGCCGTGCCCCTCGCCGACGCGATGACAGTGATCATCGAACACTATCCGGGGCTCGACGAACTGTTCTTGCGCTTTGCCTCACCACCGATTCGAAACGCGGGCACTTTGGGGGGCAACATTGCGAACGGCTCGCCGATCGGCGATTCGATGCCCGCGCTGATGGTGGCTGGCACGACGCTCGTATTACGTCGGGGCAGGAGCAGGCGCGAGGTCGCGCTCGACCGCTTTTACATCGACTATCAGGTCAACGACCTGCGCCCGAACGAGTTTATCGAATCGATACGCATCCCGTTGCCAGGCGCCGGCGTTATGTTGCGCAGCCACAAACTGTCGAAGCGCTTCGACCAGGATATATCGGCGGTATGCACAGCGTATCGACTGCAGCTCGACGGCGACGAGGTTGTGTCGTTCCGCATGGCCTGCGGCGGACTTGCCACGACGGTCAAGCGGGCAACGAATTGCGAAGCGGCTGTCGACGGCAAGCGCTGGGACGAGGCGACGATTAAGACCGCATCGCAGGCGCTGGCCATGGACTTCTCTCCGATCAGCGACATGCGCGCATCCGCGGACTATCGACTGCGCGCGACGCAAAACCTCTTGCAACGCTTTTTCCTGGAGACGCATGGCAAACTCGACGACACGGCGTATACCTATGGACGATAAGACAGACACCGTAGTCATTATGCCGCGCGAGGCAGTCGGCAAGCCGTTGCCGCACGACAGCGCGCACCTTCATGTTAGCGGCACCGCAGCGTATACCGACGATCTGCCGGAACCCCGCGATCTCCTGCATCTCGCTATCGGCATGAGCGGCAAGCCTCATGCCAGGATTCGCGATATCAATCTTGACGCCGTCAAATCGGCCGGCGGCGTTGTCGATGTCTGCCTGGCCACGGACATTCCCGGAAAAAACAACTGCGGTCCGGTAGTTCATGATGAGCCCATTCTGGCAACCAATGTCGTCGAGTTCGCGGGCCAGGCGATATTCGCCGTCGCCGCAGACACGGTCGATCAGGCACGCAAGGCGGCCAGGCTCGCGACTATCGATTATGAGGAGCTCGAGCCGATACTCGATCCGATGACCGCGGTAGAGAAGCAGTCTTTTGTTTTGCCGACAGAGACGCTGCAACGTGGAAAGCCCGCCGCCGCGCTCGACGCCGCCCCGCATCGGCTGCGACGCCGGCTCAATCTTGGCTCCCAGGACCAGTTCTATCTCGAAGGCCACATCGCGATGGCCATACCGACAGAAGACCGTGGCCTGCTCGTCTACAGCTCGACGCAGCATCCCGATGAGGTGCAGCAACTTGTGGCGGAAGCGACCGCGCGCTCTGCGAAAGACGTCGTGTGCATTTGCCGCCGTATGGGCGGTGGATTTGGTGGCAAGGAAAGCCAGGCTGCAACGATTGCCTGCATAGCCGCGGTCATGGCTGTCAAGACGGGTCGAGCGTGCAAGCTTCGACTCGATCGCGATGACGACATGATCATGACAGGCAAGCGGCACGACTTCGTGATCGACTACGACGTCGGTTTCGACGACGCAGGCAAGATTCTGGGCATCGATTTCATGTTCGCCTCGCGCTGCGGTATTTCGGCCGATCTGTCGGGCCCGATCAACGACCGGACGATGTTTCATTGCGACAATGCCTACTTCCTCGAAAATGTTCATATCAAGTCGTATCGCTGCAAGACGAACACCGTATCGAACACGGCTTTTCGTGGCTTCGGCGGCCCGCAGGGCATGTACGCGATCGAATACGTCATCGACGACATCGCGCGCACGCTGGGCAAAGATCCGCTCGAGGTACGCCGCCAGAATTTCTACGGCATCGGTGAACGTGACACGACGCAATACGAACAAAAGGTCGAAGACAACATCATCGGTGACATCGTTGACAAGCTCGAGGCCGACGCCAGTTATCAGAAACGCCGCGCGGCTGTGCGCAAATTCAACGCGACCAGTCCGGTTTTCAAGAAGGGTATTGCGCTCACCCCGGTCAAGTTCGGTATTTCGTTTACGGCCACACACCTGAATCAGGCGGGGGCGCTCGTGCACGTGTACAAGGATGGCACCGTGCATCTGAATCATGGCGGCACCGAAATGGGGCAGGGACTGTTCATCAAAGTCGCCCAGATTGTCGCCGATGAGTTCGGCATCAGCGTTGACCGCATCCGCATCAATGCGTCCGATACGAGCAGGGTCCCGAATGCATCGGCGACGGCCGCGTCGAGTGGCTCCGATATCAACGGCAAGGCCGCGCAGCGAGCCGCCGCGAAGATTCGTGGCCGGCTGACCGAGTTCGCGGTACGGCATTTTTCAGTGCAAGAAGCGCGGATCGAGTTCCACGACAACGAGGTGACGATAGGCGACAGGATGCTGAGCTTCGCGGAACTCGTGCAACTTGCCTGGTTCAATCGGGTTTCAATGTCCGCGACCGGCTTTTACAAGACGCCCAAGATTCACTACGACCGGGAAACATTCAGCGGCCGGCCGTTCTTCTACTATGCCTACGGTGCGGCAGTCTCGGAGGTTATCGTCGATACGCTGACAGGCGAGTACCGTTTGCTGCGCACCGATATATTGCATGACTGCGGCGATTCGCTGAATCCGGCCGTTGATCTTGGACAGGTCGAAGGTGGCTACGTGCAGGGTGTCGGCTGGCTGACATCGGAGGAGTTGTACTGGAACGACGCGGGTGAGTTGATGACGCATTCGCCGTCGACTTACAAGATTCCGACGTGTTCGGACCTGGCGCCGGACTTCCGCGTCCAGCTACTGCAGAACGCGAAGAATCGTGAAGACACGATCTATCGCTCGAAAGCTGTCGGCGAACCGCCTTTGATGCTGGGTATCTCGGCCTTTCACGCGATTCGAGACGCGATTGCGAGCGACGATCGGCCGCTGCCGAACCTCCAGGCTCCTGCGACACCCGAGGCGGTTCTAAATGCGATCGAAGGCCGCGGCTCGTGAACGAGTGGATCGACGAACTGTCGGATCTTGCGGCGGCAGGTGAGCGCGTCGTGCTCGTGACCGTCGCCGGAATTCGCGGCTCCGCGCCGCGGGAAGTCGGTGCGAAGATGATAGTGACCGGGGACGCAACGGTTGGGACGATTGGCGGTGGTCAGCTCGAGTATCAATGCACGCGAATCGCCTGTGACATGCTTGGCCAGGACGAGATACCGTCACTGCGCAAGTTCCCGCTTGGCACCGCCATGGGACAATGTTGTGGCGGTGTCGTCGACATACTGTTTGAGCCCTTCTCGAGTGGCCTGCCGGGATGGTTACGGGACTTGCGGGCCCTGCACGGACAGCGCCAGCCGGCCGTTATCGTGACCGATCTCAGCGGTGGCGCCGGCAAACAGGTCGTTACGGCCGATAGCACGTTCGGTGATGCGGATAGCGCAATGCAGGCATCGATCGTGATCAAAGCCCGCGAGGGTCTCGAAGCCGGCAGAACCGCGCATCGAATCGACAACTGGTTTTTCGAAGACATTGTCGGCACTGATCTGAACATCGCCGTGTTCGGTGCCGGTCATGTCGGATCCGCGATCGTACAGGCCCTGTCTGGCCTCGACTGCAATATTCGCTGGATCGACAGCCGTCGCAACATTTTCCGGAGTACACCGGCCAACGTGCGCGCGATCGAAAGCAGAGAGCCCGCCCTCGAGGTTGCGGCGATGCCGCCGCAGAGTTGCTATCTGGTCATGACGCACAGCCACGCGATCGATTTCGACATCTGCGGCAGGATTCTGCGGCGCGATGATGTCGCTTACTGTGGTCTGATCGGGTCGCTCACGAAACGGCGTCGCTTCGAAAAACGCTATCGTGCTGAGGGCATGGAGCAACAGCTAATCGATCGGCTCGTTTGTCCGATCGGTGTCGACGGCATCAGCGGCAAAAAGCCAGCCGAGATTGCGGTCGCGGCCGCGGCGGAATTGCTGCAGGCCTTTGAGCGTGCGACGGCGGCGGCGAGCCCGACCTACTCCGGCAACGTTCATCCGCTGCGCCAGCGTTAGCATGGAAGCGTACGTCGTCGATTGGCTCAATCTGCTCGCCCGCTGGCTGCACTTTATCACCGGCATTGCATGGATCGGCTCGTCGTTCTATTTCATCTGGCTCGACAACCACCTCGAGCCGCCCACGCAACCCGGCGACGCGGAGAAGGGTGTCGCGGGAGAAGTCTGGTCCGTCCACGGCGGCGGCTTCTATCACGCGCGGAAATATCAGCTTGCGCCGCAGGCGCTTCCCGAGACTCTGCACTGGTTCAAGTGGGAGGCCTACTGGACATGGCTGTCGGGCATGTTCTTATTGATCCTTATCTACTGGTACGGTGCGCAGGTCTACCTGATCGACCCGTCAGTCGCCGGCCTGTCGTCGTTGCAGGCAATTGGGATTGCGGCGGGGTCAATCGTGGGCGGCTGGTTTGTGTACGACCTGCTGTGCAAGACGAGGCTCGGTGATGATGACAGATTGCTCGGCGCCGTTTTGTTGCTGTTCGTCGCCGCGCTGGCATGGGGTCTGTGTCACTTGTTCAGCGGTCGCGGCGCGTACATTCATTTTGGTGCGGTACTCGGCA
Source organism: Gammaproteobacteria bacterium (assembly GCA_029864095.1). Classification (GTDB taxonomy): domain Bacteria; phylum Pseudomonadota; class Gammaproteobacteria; order Steroidobacterales; family Woeseiaceae; genus UBA1847. The sequence goes on from JAOTUB010000010.1 coordinate 21,413, forward strand.
CAATCATGGTGGCCAACGTGTTTTTCGTCATCATTCCGGGTCAGAGAAAGATGGTCGACGCGCACGCAAGCGGTAGCATTCCCGATCCGCAACCCGGACTGCAAGCCAAGCAGCGGTCGGTCCACAACACCTATTTCACGTTGCCCGTGCTGTTCGTCATGACGAGCAATCACTTCGCGATGACTTACAACCACGAGTATAGCTGGGCAATTCTCGTCGCCATGTCGCTGGCTGGTGCCCTGATTCGTGCGTATTTCGTCGCGCGGCACAAAGGCAAGGCGTCGCTTGTGCCGCTTGCTGTCGCTGCCCTGCTGCTGGCGGGTGTGGCGGCGTTTGTCGCGCCACGGGCAAGCGCCGCATCGGGTGAGTCTGTTGATTTCGATGATGTACGGTCGGTCGTGCATTCCCGCTGCACGACATGTCATTCAGACGCCCCGGCACACCCTGCGTTTCCGGCTGCCCCGGGTGGGGTCATCCTCGACACCGACGCACAAATAGTTACTGAGGCCCTGCGAATCCATCAGCAAACGGTTGTCACGCGGGTCATGCCGATCGGCAACCTGACAGGTATTAGCGAAGAGGAACGCGAGATCATCAATCGCTGGTACCAGGCGGTGCGTGAAAACTGATGCCCGACAATAGCTATCCAAGAGACTTGCGCGGCTATGGCAGGCGTCCGCCGGACGCGAACTGGCCAAACGGCGCGCGCATTGCCGTGCAGTTTGTCGTGAACTATGAAGAAGGCGCGGAGAACTGTGTCTTACATGGAGATCCCGCCTCGGAAGCGTTTCTGTCGGAGATCGTTGGCGCGGCGCCAATCGAAAACCAGCGTCACATGAATATGGAATCGCTGTACGAGTATGGCGCACGCGCAGGATTCTGGCGCCTGCATCGCGTGTTCACCGAGCTCGAGTTACCGGTAACGGTATTCGGCGTCGCGATGGCGCTCGAGCGAAACCCCGAAGCGGTTGCCGCGATGCAGGAAGCTGACTGGGAGATCGCGAGCCACGGGTATCGCTGGATTGATTATCAGACAATCGATGAGGCGACCGAGCGCGAGCACCTCGCTAGGGCGATCGATATTCACACGCGTGTAACCGGAGAACGCCCGCTCGGCTGGTACCTGGGCCGCTGCAGCCCGCAGAGCCATCGCATCGTCGCTGACGAAGGCGGTTTCCGCTACAACGCCGACTGCTACTCCGACGACCTGCCGTACTGGGACTACGCATTCGATACGCCGCAACTCATGGTGCCGTACACGCTCGATGCGAACGACATGCGCTTCGCGACCGCACAGGGTTTCAACTCGGGACAGCAATTCTTCGACTACCTCAAGGACACCTTCGACGTGCTGTATTCAGAAGGCGGCCGCATGATGTCGGTCGGGCTGCATTGTCGGCTTGCGGGTCGGCCGGGACGCACGGCCGCGGTCGCCCGTTTTCTCGATTACGTCGGCGGGCACGACGATGTGTGGATGGCGCGGCGTATCGACATCGCCGATCACTGGCGCGAGCGCTTCCCGGTGGACTCCTGATGACGATGAGCGAATCCGAATTTGTTGCGCGCTACGGCGGCATCTACGAGCACTCGGCGTGGGTCGCCGAGCTGGCGGCGCCAATTGTGGCCGGCCTGACCGATGTGGAGAGAATTGCCGAGGTCATGGCCGACTGTGTCGACAATGCCTCGCGCAAGAAGCAGCTGGCGTTGATTCGGGCGCACCCCGATCTCGTCGGCAAGGCACAGATTGCCGGTGAACTGACCAGAGACTCGACGCACGAACAGGCGAGTGCCGGTCTGGATCAATGCACCGCCGAGGAGTACACACGTTTTCAGAACCTGAATCGTGACTATCATGAAAAATTCGGCTTTCCGTTCGTCATGGCGGTTCGCAACAGCAGCCGCGCGGAGATTCTCGCCGCGTTCGACAGCCGTCTGGGTAACGACCCGGACACCGAGTTCGAGACCGCACTGGCCGAAATACACAAGATTGCCAGGCTGCGTCTGGACGCTTTGGATCAGAACTGATGGCCGCATCGTCCAACCCGTTTCGTGAATGGATTCAGCTCGAGCAGCCGAGACTTGGATCGCAGGTGACCTATGCGACCGACGACTTCTTTGCGGCGAAAGAAAGATTGATCGATGCCAAGGACCCGGTGTTTGTCGACGACAAGTATGACGACCACGGCAAGTGGATGGACGGTTGGGAAAGCCGGCGCAAACGTACGCCAGGACATGATCACTGCGTCATTAAGCTCGGCGTACCGGGAGTCGTGCACGGCGTCGACATCGACACGAGTTTTTTTACGGGCAATTACCCGCCGCAGGCATCAATCGAAGCGTGTGTGAGCGAGGACGATGTGCCGGCCGGTCCATGGACGGAGCTGCTGGAGAAAACTGATCTTCAGGGCGATGCGCATCACTATGCAGAGATCGAGAGCGACGCGGTCTGGACACATTTGCGGCTGAATATTTTTCCCGACGGGGGCATCGCGCGACTGCGCGTCTTCGGCGAAATACGCCCGGATTTCTCAGCCGTCACGGGTCGCATCGATCTCGTGGCGCTGGAGAACGGCGGGCGCGCGATAGAATGCAGCGATGAGCACTACGGCAGCATGCACAATCTGAATGTCGCCGGGCGCGGCGTTAACATGGGTGACGGTTGGGAAACGGCGCGTCGTCGCGGTCCCGGAAACGACTGGGTCGTGCTCGCACTCGGGCATCCCGGAAAGATCGAAAAAGTAGAGGTCGATACGGCACATTTCAAAGGTAATTATCCGGATCGTGTCTCGCTCGAGGCGGCGATGTTTGGCAGCGGTGACAAGGCCAAACACGATAGTAAAGCCTGGCAGCAGCTGCTGCCTGAGTCAAAGCTCGAGATGGACAAGCAGCACTATTTCGAGGACGAGTTAAAAGACTTGGGTCCGGTAAGCCACGTGCGCATGTCGATCTACCCGGACGGCGGCGTCAGCCGATTGCGCTTACACGGGCACATTGCTCCGGATTACAAGATATGAGCATCACGCTGCGCGCGAAACCGCTGACCAAAGAACGATTCGCGCCGTACGGTGACGTCATAGAGTCCGTCGTGGATCGCACGACGGCAATGAATGCAGCGCGGTTCGAGCGTTTCGACGACCTGTGTGCAGTCGACATGAAAGATGACGGGAGGGTCGCCGTCAGCATTGCGCGGTGCCGCGTTGCGACGTCCTTGCCGTATCGATTTGACGTGGTTGAGCGGCACCCACTCGGCAGTCAGGCGTTCGTGCCGCTGATGCCGTGCAAACTCATCGTCGTCGTCGCACCGCCCGAAGAGAGTGTCGAAGCGTCAGACTTGCGCGCATTCGTGACGAACGGCCGCCAGGGTATCAACTACCATCGCGGCACCTGGCACATGCCGTTGATTGCCTTCGAGGCCGGACAGGAGTTCCTGATCATCGATCGTGCTGGCGACGTGCCGAATTGCGACGAGCACAGCCTCGATGAGGCCGTGATGCTGGTCGAGGACTGACGATGCGGCAGGCGTTCCGCGCATCCGTATTTCATTGTCTTGCCGACCCCGGTCCGCAGGCAGAGAGATCGGCTGTGGAGTTTTATGAGGACGGCCTGCTGGTCGTCGAGGACGGTGTGTTCACACAGATAGGGCCGGCCGACAAGCTGTTAGCGAGTTTGCCAAAGGACGCGCAGGTCGAAGATCTGAGCGGCACGCTGATTATTCCGGGGCTTATCGACTGCCACGTGCATTTCTCGCAGCTCGATATCATCGCGTCCTACGGCGAGCAGCTGCTCGACTGGTTGAATCGCTATGCGTACCCGGCAGAAGCGCGCTTTGCCGATGCGGATCACGCGCACGAAGTTGCTGGTTTCTTTCTCGATGAATTGTTGAAGAATGGCACCACGACGGCAATGGTATTTGCGACGGTTTTTCCGCGATCGGTCGACGCGATATTCGAGGCCGCCGAAAAACGCAACATGCGCCTGATTGCGGGCAAGGTGCTCATGGACAAAATGTGCCCCGATGAGCTCAGCGACGATGCTGAATCGGCCTATGGCGACAGCAAAGCCCTGATAGAACGCTGGCATGATAAGGGACGGCTCGGATATGCGATTACGCCGCGCTTCGCGCTGACCTCCAGCGAAGAGCAACTTGAGGCAGCCGGCCGGCTGGCAGAAGAATATCCCGATACCTGGGTTCATACCCATCTTGCCGAAAACCAGGAAGAAGTGGACCAGATCGCAAATCAGTTTGCATGGAGCCGCAGCTATCTTGACGTTTATGATCGCTTCGGCTTGTTGCGCGATCGATCAATGTTTGCCCACTGCCTGTACCTCGACGCAGTCGATCGTGCGCTGATGGCAAAAAAGGGTGGTGCGGGGGCGTTTTGTCCGACATCGAACCTGTTTCTCGGCAGCGGCTTGTTTGATCTCGATTCGATGGCAGATGCCGGAGTCCGTGTCGGGCTTGCAACCGATGTCGGCGGCGGCACGAGCCTGTCGTTGCTGAAAACAATGAGCGAGGCCTACAAGGTGCTGCACTTACAGGGACAGTCTTTGCCTGCGAGTCGCGCGCTTTACCTTGCGACGCTCGGCGCAGCCGAAGCGCTGGGCCTCGATGATCGTATCGGCAGTTTTGCCGCGGGCAAGGAGGCGGACTTCGTTGTGCTCGATGCCGGCGGCTCGAGCATGACCGCCAGGCGTGCGCAGGCGACGACGTCACTTGACGAGCTATTGTTCTCGCTGATCTTCCTGGGCGACGATCGCAACATCGCAGCCACCTACCTGCAAGGTCAGCGTGCCAAGGTCTGATCGCAGGTTGCGGCTCGGCTAACGGATCAGATAGGTGGCAGCGACCGCGGCCAGGCCCGCGATCACTAACAGAAACACAGTTCCCTGCGGACGCTGCAGGCCAAACAGGAGGCGCTGCATCTTCACTTGTGGGATGAATTCGGCGTCGCGGAGCCGCGGCAGAATCTGCTCAGCAACTGTAGCTTTGTCGTATAGCCGCATATTCCTCTTGCCGAGCAGGACCGCCATGTCGGGCGTTGCGATCGCGGTCTCGTTATACATGACGGCACTGGTAGGATGGCGGCTTTTCACACCATTATGGTTTTGCAGAATGACGTCGCCGCCCTCGAAGCCAATCGCGGTTCCCAGAGTGCTGCGCGTGATCCAGTAGATAACGGCAAATACCAGGATAAGGCCGGCGACGAGTGCGGCAATCTCGGCGGCTACCTGGGCGCTGCCGAAGCTCGCTACGCCGTACACCGTCAGCGCGACAAGCGTCAGCAGCGCGGCGCCGCCGAATTTGAGGCTACGGCGTATGCTGCGCACGACCTCCGGGTCAGGCTCGAACCAGACAAGTTCGGCACTGAAACATTCGCCGCGAGCTGCGCCGTCAGCCGGTGCTCTGACGTTCTTCGGCGCCGGGCTGAGTATGGCTTTGGTAATGAGGCCAATGAAGACGGCAGCCAACAACACAAAGCCCATCCAGGACAACGCCCGGTAGAAGGTACGCTTCTCGCGGGACTCGGCGAGAACGGCCTCCAAACCGGGCGATGCAAAGTCCTTCAGTAAGCTTCCCATTTCCGAAACCCGATACACACGGTCGTTGTACCAGTCGCTGATCAGCGCGCCGGAGGCGAACGGCAGGATCGAGATAGGGTCGGCGTGCTCCGGCAGCGGTATACGTCGCTGATACTGCCAGTCATCGTTGAACAGGTAGACGCCACCGTCCTGCATATGCGTGTTCATGTTGTTGACCCACCAGTTGTCGCCTATGCGGGCGAAATGACTGGGCCAGCGCAGCCCAACTCTCTGCGCATCGGCCGGAACGACGTCAATCGAGCGCAGCGTCTTGCCGAACAAACCCGTACGCGGTTCCACCACCCGAATCTGGTGATGATTAGTGTCGGCAACGAGCAGCTGCTCGTCGTGGAAGAGGAGTTGATTGGGGAATTTGAAGCCGCCCATCGGCTCGCCAAGCTCGATCCCGTTCGCGGTGTATTTGCGCAACGTGTGTCGGGTTGTGTCGCTGATGTAAACCTCATCGTTGCGTGTATCAATAGTCACACCGATGGTCGATTTGAAATCGACAGGTGGGTCTGCGAATGCAGTGCACTGCCGTGTCTGCAGGTTGCAGCGAGCGAGGCCGGCGCCAGGTGATTCAGGTTCGAGGTCGCTGGTGTTGCCACGGCGCTGGTACGCGGCGATCCTGTTCCAGCGGCTGCGTCGGTCTTCACCGCGGCGCAGTAAAATGTCGCCGTTCGAGAAAAACGCCGCCGCCCCGACCAATGGGTCGACGCCGAGCTCTCCCAGATCATGACGCCGAACGAATTCGCCTTCCGCATTGTGTTCGAGCAGCTGGTTCTGAATCTGAATGTAGACGTGGCCATGAGGGTCGCTGAGCATTTGTGTCGGCCCACCGTACTTCAGCGCCTCGCCACCGGCCCAGAACTTGGTGGCGATCGCGATCGCCGTCAGAGCGGCCACGACAATGGCGATTGTCGGATGGACTTTCATCTCCAGATTCATCCGCCCAGACTATTGCATACGGCCTCCTGGGGCCGGGACATGGTCCACAAACGGGGCTTTGAACCGGGGTCCGAAGGCCCGCGGTCTCAACCGACCAGGGGCTCCAGCCGGTCGAAAATATCGGCGAGTTCGGGGCGGTTTTCGCGCAGTTCCTCGATCGACATGCCCGCCAACTCATAGGGAAGGACAAGCCAGTCCGAGGTTTTATGCACGTAATAATCGGGGACGCGAACGGTGTCGTCAGCAGGCCGGTACCACACCGTCGCAATACGAATGTCCTGCGGCAGGTTGCGGCGGGTTTTTTGCGTCAGTTGATCGATGACGGCCGCGACGCTCGATCCGGTGCTGTACACATCATCCACGATCAGTAGCGAGTGATGCGAGCACAGGTTTTCGAGCAGGTATTGCAGGCCATGCACGCGGATCGCCTCCGCTTTGCTGACCATGTCGTTGTAGCTCGGCGCGCCGCGGTAGGAAGTTCGTATCGCGATATGGTCGGTCTTGATGCCCAGAAAATCGAGGCCCTCCTGCACGGCGATGCCGACGGCGCTGCCGCCGCGCCAGAGCCCCACCAGGAAATCGGGATGAAAGCCGGCTGCCGAGATCGTGGCGGCAAGTTGAAAGGAATCTCTGAGGAGATCGTCCGCGGCGACAAATCGCTTGTGCATTGTTATTCCGAGTCTGCGGTGCGGTAGAATCCGGTCAGCGCATTATAGCGACAGCCGCAAGTCCCGGTACAAGAAAAAGCGATACAAGAGACTCACAATGGACAAAATCGTACTTTCGGCTCAGGAACTGCTCGAGGACTCGTTTCGCCTCGGTCTCCAGGTTCTCGAGAGTGGCTTCAAGCCGACGCTGATCATCGCTATCTGGCGGGGCGGAACGCCCGTCGGCATGGCCGTACAGGAAATCATGTCCTATTGCGGTGTCGAATCGGACCACATTGCGATTCGCACCTCGTCCTACGTTGGCGTCGACGACCGCGGCAAGGTTGCCGTACATGGCCTGAACTACATCATCAAGAAAATCTGCCATGACGATCGTGTTTTGATCGTCGACGATGTCTTCGACACCGGTAATACGATCGTCGCCGTAATAGACGAGTTGTCAAAACGTGCGCGCGGTAACATGCCGGACGACATTCGAGTCGCGATGCCCTGGTATAAGCGAAGCCGCAACGAGACAGATATCGAGCCTGACTACTTCATTCGCGAAACCGCCGAGTGGCTCGTTTTCCCCCACGAACTCGACGCGCTGACGCCCGAGGAGCTGAGCCAGACCCGGCCCGATATCGCGGCGATCATCAAGGGCGCGAAAAAGCATAAGGCAATCGCGTGAGGCTGCTCGGTGACCATGCGAAGAATCTGCGTTTACTGCGGTTCTAGCGCCGGCGACAACAGCGCTTATGCAGATGCAGCCAGGGACCTGGCTCGTGTGCTCGTGGAAAATGACATCGAGCTCGTCTACGGCGGCGCATCCAAAGGAACAATGGGAATTCTGGCTGATGCCGTGCTCGAACACGGGGGCGCGGTTCACGGTGTGATTCCGAAGATTCTGCTGGAAAAGGAGATCGCTCACACAAACCTGACCGAGCTGCACGTTGTGACATCGATGCATGCGCGCAAGTCGATGATGGCCGCATTGTCCGATGGCTTTATCGCAATGCCGGGCGGTTTCGGCACCCTCGAGGAACTCATCGAGATGCTAACGTGGGGCCAGTTGAAATTTCATAATAAGCCCTGCGGCCTTCTGAATGTGCTCGGGTACTTCGACAAGCTCCTCGAGTATCTGGACCACACGCATACGGAGGGGTTCTTACGTGCCGAGAATCGTGCCATGCTGCTGTGCGACGATGATTCCGCCGGCTTGTTGAATCAGTTTGAACGCTATTCAGCGCCGCACGTCGAGAAGTGGGCTGACTAGAACAGTAACCGCAGCGTCCCTTTAGCTGGCGAGCGCAGGTTTTGTGCAGACAATGAGTATTGAATGCCCATGCGACGACCTTTCAACGCTGAACCCACGCAGATTCTCAATGGCGTTGCAAATACCTCAACCGGTTCGTCTGCCGGGATTTCTTCAAGCTTGCCAGACACCCTGATCGCATTATCACGCTGCGTGACGGCAGGATACTTGGACTGCGCCAGGGAAGTGCGCCCGGCGAAGCCGTTGCCGCGCGGCAGCTTTGGCAATTGTGCGGCGACACGGAACTCTTCATGAACCGGAAACAGCAACGAGTACGACACGTGTTGCAGCGGCTCGCCACTCTGGCTGTAAACAACCAGCTGTATGCTCGTGGCGTGTTCCTCATAAAGGAAATGGTCATCGTGATCGCGGTATTGCTGCGCCAGTTGTTGCAACTCCGCCATGATGTCCTCGGTCGATCGATCTTCGTACGGGCGGTCGCTGCCGAACACGCGTGCGAACGTCAATCGGGCGACGATCGTGCTGACATATGAGGTATTGACCTGATTCTTCGCTTCAATCATCTCCTGCAACTTTGCATTGGCAACGGCGGACGGCAGTTCACCAAAATCGCATGTCGGCACTCTCAATGTCTTGTGAATAATCTCGCCGGGAAACCCGATTTCTATACTTGCCGATGAGACCGCCTCCTGGAACTTTCTTTCGAAAAGCGCCAGTAACTGACGCCGCCCCATTTTCACGGCAGCGTCGTTGACGCGTACGTAGGCATCGCCGCGGCGGAGCGTCTCGGAGTGGTCGACACGCATCATGTACGGAGAATCCTGACAGTCGCCGATTTCGAATACGCCAACCTGCTTTTCGTCAATCGTGACTGCGTTGTACGTGATCCGAACGGCTGGTTCGATATGGTCGCTGGCGAGCGACTCGTAGGCAGGCTTGCCGGAGAAATCATCGCGTTTGACACCGCGCACGCGTTTTTGCCCTTTGGTGTCGAAATCCACGCCCGTTATGATGTAGCGAGGTCCCTCTACCGAGGCGTTTGCCATGGCGAGCACGTCGCGTAAGAAACTGCGGATGCCGCTGCTACCGTACGCGCGTTTGCGGAACTGTACGCCAGTGGAGGGCGTCCCGGATTGGACAATGTTTGCGAGACCGTTCATAAGCTTATAACTATGGACCATTATGTTGAAATGGGGCCGGAACTGTTCGGCATTTCCGGTAAATGAGGGCTATGCAAGGCGCGGCAGATCCGCTAACAGCGATCGCGTCATCACCGCCGCAATTCACCGCTGGCGAGATCGCGAGCCTCGTTGCCGAACAGTATGCCTTGCACGGCGAGCTGGACGCCTTGGTCAGCGAACGTGACCAGAACTTTCGGCTGACTACGGCCGATCAGCATCGCTATGTCATCAAGATTGCCAATGCAGCCGAAGCCATGGCAACCACCGACTTCCAGATTCGGGCTCTGCAGCACATTCAAAGAACTGGCTGCCCGGTCGCCGTGCCGCAAGTCGTGCTCACCCTCGGCGGGGCAACCATGACAACCGCATCAAGCGCAGATGCCGAACACGCCCTGCGTGTCGTCAGCTACGTGCCCGGGCGCCCACTCGAGGATATCGAACCGGATGTGATTCTCGCGCGACAACTGGGCCGGTGTCTGGCTGAAATCGGTATTGCATTGCGTGGGTTCGAGCACCCCGGCGACAGCCAGCCGCTGCTTTGGGATATGCGTCGCGCAGCCGAACTGCGGCGTCTACTGCGGCATATTACGGACGCCGAGCTCCGCGCCGAAATTGGTAATTGCCTGGACGATTTTGCAGACAATGTGGCACCCAGGCTCGACATGTTGCGGTCGCAGGTAATTCACAATGACATGAATCCCGGAAATGTCCTCGTTACGACGAAAATGCCGGTTTCCATTGCGGGCGTAATCGACTTCGGCGACATGATTCGGGCACCGCTCGTTATCGACGTTGCCGTAGCGGCGTCCTATCTGCGCAGCGATGACGACGATGCGCTGGCAATGCTGATGTCGTTTGTTGGAGGTTATGCCGAGGTCAGGCAATTCGAAGGTGCCGAGCTTGAGGTTCTCTACGATCTTGTACGTACTCGGCTTGCCACAACGCTAACGATCCTTTACTGGCGCGTGTCAGCGCGAGGAGAGGCCGATGCGTATACGACCGAATCGCTGCAAGGCGGTGCGAGCGCGGCCCGTTTCCTGAAGAGGATCAACCGGCTGTCCAGAAGCGAGTTTAGGACTCGGCTGCACGACTGCTGCAACCTCGATACAGGCTAGCGCTCGAGATCCTGCCCGGTTGAGGCCATGTTGCGCCAGCAAGATTATGTAAATCAATGAGTTACAAAGAATCTGGCCGGGCGCTACCGGCGCCTGGTGCGAATTTTGCAGCATACAGTCCATCGTCGACGGTCGCACGCTCCAAAAAGCTGTGGATCAGGTCCCAGAAATCAAAGGCTTAGCAACCTAAAATTGCAAGGATTTCGGCAGATTCGCCAGGAATATATGAGCTTCAACGCCAGCCTTGCCGTGCTCTTGATATTCAGTGCCGCGTGCTACTTTGCGATCGGCCTGCGTCTCGTCGTGTCCAAGCGGGATGTTGGCACGATGCCGATTGGGGTTCTGCTTCTGATCATTGGTTTCTGGGTGGCCGGCGGTGCCATTGAGCTAATGTCGTCGACGTTCTTTGTGTTTTCCATGGGGCGCACGCTGCATTTTGTCGGCACCGCGTTCTTGCCCGTCGCCGCCTACGTCTGTTTTCGCGAATACACCGGCCGCAGAACTTCAGTTCATCGGGTCACAATGATGTTGATCATTCCAATCGTCTCGGTTTCGCTTGCGGCTACGAACATCCATCACGAGTTCATGTGGTACCTGCCTGTCGCGAACAGTGCGGGCGAGTACCTCACGCGGCCTGGGGTATGGGGGCCGTGGTTCCTGTTCGTACACGCGCCTTACAGTTATGCCGTGATGGGTGTGGCCGTACTCACTCTGCTGGTGCAAAGTTCAGCGGTCGCGCGGTCGCACCGCCGCGGTTTATTTCTGTTGGTCGCCGCCTGCATTGGCCCGCTGACGGCGACGCTGGCGTACGATTTGGGATACGGCCCGAATACGATTTCGTTCGTGCCCATCGTGTTCACGCTCATGTTGCCGATCTATGCGTGGCTCATTCTCGGCGAGCAGATCGTCGAATTCACGCCGCTCGCCTACGAGACTGTGTTTCAGAATATGCAGGATCCCGTCGTCGTCGTCGACGACCAGGGACGGATCATCGGCCTTAATCAGCGCGCCGAAATACTGCTTGAAATCACCGAGACCGGTGCGCTCCTCGAGCCGTTGAAACAAGTGTTGGGTAGTGACACGCCCGAAGTTTTCGAGGCGCTGGAGACTGGCGAACCGAGGAAGATAATGACTGCAACAGGGCGCTTTCTGCACGTGCAGGTCTCACCCATGGCGTCGCACAGGCCGGCACGGCGCGAGGGCAAGGTGTTGATGTTTCGTGACGTCAGCGATGTCGAAATTGCCCAGGCTGAGGTCAGGTCAAGCGAGAAGCTGCTGCGAACACTCATCGATCATTCGGTAAACGGCATCCTCCGGATGCGCTGGGAGCATGAGGATGGTCAGGACTACAGAGAACTTCGCTGCATTTTCGCGAATGCGATGGCGGGCCGGTTCCTGAATGCCGAGCGCGATGAATTGATTGACTGCAGCGGCGAACAGGTTGTGAAGATCGCGACCAATGCGATGGGTGAGGTCGACGCCAGCAATATTATCAGCGACTTTCGCAGAGCCACAGAAGCAGGAGAAAGCATGGACGTGGAAGTCAATCATGTCTCCAACGGCTCGAACAAATGGTTGCGCATGATCTGCGAGCCATTTGGTACGGACATTGCGGTGACGTTCGTCGACATCACCGATAGCAAAGCGAAAGAGCAACATATGGAGTCGATCGCACGATCTGATCCGCTGACCGGCGTCCTGAATCGACGCGGGTTCGAACGCGACGCGTCGAAGCGACTGTCGGATAGCCCGGACGATGCTACCGGCGCGTTGTTATTTATCGACCTCAATGAGTTTAAACAGATCAACGACAGCAAAGGTCATGAAATAGGCGATCAGCTGCTCCGGATCGCTGCTCAGCGCCTGCGCAAAAGCCTGCGATCCTGTGACATCATCGGCCGCCCGGGTGGCGACGAATTCGTGGCATTGGTTCCGGATGTCTCCCCGGAGGTTGCCGAGCGGCTCGCCAGTCGACTGGCGACAGCGCTTGAAGAGCCATATCTGATTGGCGAGGACACGCTGAGCTGTGCTGCAAGCATCGGTCTGGCGCTGTATCCGAAAAACGCGAATACGCTGACCGGCCTGTTGCGCGAGGCCGACCAGGCGATGTATCGCGCCAAGGCAAGGTGTCGGGGTGTCGCGAATATCCGCAGCGCCGATCTACTGGAAAAAGCCATGTAATGTCCAAACGCCTTCTCTGGTCTAACTTGCTGCTCCGCGTCGCGACTGAAACAGCAGTATCCAAATAGGCGCCGGCCTCCGGTAATGGTAGGCTTCGACACTGGCCTCGACCAGAGATAAGAAGATGAGCGACGTCCGTCGCGGCAACCCTCTGAGCAGAACGATCAGGGCGGCAATCAAAGTCGAATTAAACGAACTCAACGCGACGTTGCTGTCGTTCCTGTTTGTTTTCATACTCATGACGGCCTACGCCATTCTGAAACCGGTCCGAGACGCACTCGGCGCTGACTGGGGGGCCGTAGGCCTGAGCGTAACCTGGACGGCAAACTTTGTACTCAGCGTCATTGCTGTCAGCGTTTACGGCGCGGCGCTTTCGGTCTTCAGGTTTCGGATGGTCGTGCCCGGCGTTTACGCGTTCTTTGCACTCACGTTTCTTTCCCTGTATGTCATCACTGTCAGCGTCGCCGAGCCGTCATTGATTAACAAGGGTTTTTACGTCTGGGTCAGTGTATTCAGCCTGTTTCACCTGTCGGTATTCTGGAGCTTCATGTCCGACCTGTTCGACAAGTCGCAGGCTCCAAGGCTTTTCGGATTTATCGCGGCGGGAGCGAGCGTCGGTGCGATCGTCGGGCCGTTGCTGACCGCGTTGCTTGTAGATGTCATCGGAGCGAATGCCCTGATGCTGGTCTCCGCGACGCTTTTGCTGGTGCCGATACCGATTATCCTGGTTCTGGAGAAATTGAGAGTCACCGAGCTGGGTAACGAGGATGTCCGCGCCGACGTGTCGAGGCAGAAAACCATAGGCAGGAATCCATTTGCGGGCTTCTCGATTTTCCTGACCAGCAAATACTTGCTGACGATCGGCGCTTTCATACTTTTGTACGTAACCATCAGCACGTTTGTTTACTTTGAGTTGCAGGACCTGACAGCGGAATACGGGATAAACACGCGTACCAAGATCTGGTCGTGGATAGATCTGGCAACAAACGTACTCACCTTGCTGACTGCAGCTTTCGTAACCGGACGAATTGTCACGAAGCTCGGCATGCCGGTTGCGCTGTCTCTGATGCCGGGGCTAATAGCTGTCGGCGTACTCGCGCTTGTTGCGGCTCCGACGCTGATCGCGCTCGCGATATTTCAGGTATCAAGGCGTGTCGGGAATTACGCGATCACCCGCCCGAGCCGTGAAATGTTGTACACGATTGTTGATCGTGAAACCCGGTTCAAGGCGAAGCCGGTGATAGACATCGTGTTATACCGCGGCGGTGACATGGTGACAGCCTGGATATTTACATTTGTGGCAAAAGGGCTCGGGCTTGGCCTCGCCGGTATCGCGTTTGTTATCAGCGGCATAGCCGTGACCTGGACCGCGATTGCTATTTACCTGGGGCGTTCGTACAACCGAAGCGCCGCAAACTCCGATTATCCTGAACCAGTTGAGGAAAAGACCGATGGCGTTGCGTAATACTTCGAGCGAATTTGGATCGCTTGCAAAATGGCTGCATTGGCTGGTGGCTATCGGCATATTCTGGCTGATCTACCTGGGTCTCGAGCAGTCGGGGATGGAGCGTGGCCCGGCGAGAGAAGAACTCCGTGCGTTTCACGGGTCCGTTGCATTGGTCGTGTTTGCGTTAATGACGGTACGTCTCGTCTGGCGCCTGACGAACAAGGTGCCTGCACATCCGGATGGATTTCCGGCGTGGCAACGAATCACGGCGACACTTGTGCACTGGGGTCTTTATGTTGCCGTGTTCGTGCAGCTGTTTTCCGGGCCCATGACGGTTGCGACCGGCGGCAACCCGGTCCCGTTCTTCGGCCTGTTCTCCATCTCGTTGCCGATCGCAGAGAATCGCGAACTGCATGAGATCTTGGAAGAGGTTCACGAGTTCGCCTGGAAAATCGTTGCTGCGTTGTTGATCCTTCACGTGCTTGCAGCGCTCTATAACCATTTTGTCGCAAAAAACGATGTGCTTAGACGTATGACGGTTGGAATAAAGAAGGAAGGCTGACCGTGCCGGAGCCCTCCATTTGAAAAAGCCGACCCCGAGCTACGAGTCGCAAGAGCTGCGCGATTTTGGGGAAGTGCTGCGCGGCAGGCGCACTATCGAATTGTTCCTGCGTAAGCTCGTACCCGCCGCGCTCGTCAAAGAAGCGCTCGAGGCCGCAGTTTGGGCGCCAAATCATCATTTGACCGAGCCCTGGAGATTCTACTTGCTTGGCAAGGAATCCGTTGCCTCCTGTCTGGAGCTCATCTGCGACATCGTGACGACGAAAAAAGACGCGAAGATGGGTGAATTCAAGGCGCAGAGTTGGTCGGAGAAACCCGGCTGGCTGGTTGTTACCTGTCGCAAGTCGGACGATGAATCGACACAACGGGAAGACTATGCAGCCTGCTGCGCCGCGACACAGAATTTCATGTTGTACCTGTGGAAAGCGG
Organism: Gammaproteobacteria bacterium; assembly: GCA_029864095.1. GTDB lineage: Bacteria > Pseudomonadota > Gammaproteobacteria > Steroidobacterales > Woeseiaceae > UBA1847. The sequence continues at coordinate 36,778 of JAOTUB010000010.1, forward strand.
GCGTCGGTTCGAAGTGGACAACCGGAGACATCACGCGCGATACGCGATTCTACGATATCGTCGGGATCAACGCGGATGAAGAGTTCGTCGTTGGCCTGATCTGGTACGGCTATCCGAAACTCACGCCGACCCAGTCCCGAAAACCTATCGACGCGGTTCTGATACAGCTGCCGTGACTGGGCCACCTGCGGCCCGTGGGACGGGGGCCGCTCATCGGAAGTAAAGCGCAGCGCAGCGAACTCCCGTCAAGCCGTATCGAGACATGAAGCGGAAGGGCTACCGGACCGCAGGCCGTGGCGCTCTAGTCCCTGGCGAGCTCCTCCGGATGGTGCACGATTTCGCCGCAGATTATTGGTTTGAGCAAAAAGACGAATGCCACCAGCATGCCGGCGACGCCGATGACGATGACGGAATTACGGATCGTGCCGTCATAGATGACTGCGCCGAGCAAAGCGCCCGCTGCACCAATTATGTTCTGTAGCGTACCGATTATCGAAGAGGCGACGCCAGCGATTCGTGGCAACGGGTCCAGCGAGAGGACCGTAGCGTTCGGCATCGCAATCGCCACTGCAAACATGAACAGGCACATGTTGCCCCAAAGCCATGCGAATGGCGCGTGATTGAGCCACGCAATAACGAGCAGCTGTGCGCCGCTGATGGCGAACAGCGCCACACCAAGACCAATTACCTGTATTGCATCGAGCCGCGTTACCAGGAGGCGGTTGATCGCAGATCCGATCAGAATCGATATGCCTGCCGTCGCGAAAATCAGACCGAACTCGACGACCGAATAGCCGTAGATCTCGACAACCAGCGCTGCGGATATTGCAATCATCGACATGAAGCCGGCAGGTGGCAGGATGATCAGCAACAGACCGAACACGCTCTGCCGGTGAGAAAAGAACTCAGCAACGCTCGATAGGAGTTGTTGGACGGGATGCTGCCCGACGATCGGCGAGTGTGTCTCGGGGATATTGCGGCGGATCGCGGCAAGCATCACGAAGCCGGCTGCCGCAATCAGCATGAACGGTGCCCGCCAACCCCACTGCGCGATCAGGATCGCGCCGATGCTGGGCGCGATTACAGGCGCGACCGTGAATATCATCGTCATCAGCGCCATCAGCTTTGCCGCTTCCTTACCGGTGGCGATGTCTCTTACGATCGCACGTGACAATACGATTGCGGACGCGGCGCCGAAACCCTGCACAAATCGGGCAGCGAGCATCAAGTTGATGTCGTTCGCTAATGCGGCGACCGTCGCGCCGACCGCAAACAGTCCCATGCCGGCATAGAGTACCGGGAGCCGGCCCACGCGGTCGGAGACCAGACCGGCTGGTATTTGCCCGGCAGCCATACCGGCCATGAAAATACCGACGATCTGCTGCCCGCTGGACAAACTGGTTGCCAACGCGTCAACCATGGCGGGCACTGCCGGCAAACTCATGTCGACGGTAAGTGCGGCCATGCCGGTGAGCAGGCCGAGCGTAACTACGAAGCTACGCTTCTGAACAAGAGGCAGGGGGCTCACGATCAGGTCAGACTGACATCCCGATCTGAAATTAACAACCCCGACAGGGGGTAAGCCGAGACCGTAGCTAAATTCATGCGCATGTTGCAGGTATCGGGTGGCGCGGGCATCCTTGCAACATTCAGGTTGAAGAATCACATTGTGCCGAAGAAAAACGCCGACCCCGACTATTCTGACGTTGAAACGCGCCGCAGCAGGAGGACGAGCCGGCGCATGTCTGTGGGCCGGCGTTTCGTCTACGCAATTGGCAAGCAATTGTTGCGGTTTATCCTTTTCGCGCTCACTTCGAGCTATCGGTTCGAAAGGGTAATTGGAAGCGAAATCGCCGATCGACTCATCGCGAATAATGATCAGGCCTATGTGCCGGTTCTCTGGCACTCGCAGCAGATCGTGATTACACACATGATTCGCGATTGGATCCGTCGCGGGTTCAGGGCGGGCTACATCATCTCGGCGTCGGTTGACGGAGAGGTACCGGCCGACATCGCGAAATCGTGGGGCGCCGAAGTCATTCGCGGCTCGGCACAGGACACGGGAACTCTGGTGCTTCGCGATGCGATACAGTTAATGAAGCGCGGCGTGTCCGTTATCATGGCCTCGGACGGCCCCCTCGGGCCGCCGTTCGAAATCAAGACAGGCACCGCCATCATGGCGCGCATGGCCGGCGCGCCGATAGTGCCGATCGTCTGTGCCGCCAGCAGTGCACGGACAATGAACACTTGGGATCACTTCATGATTCCGAAACCGTTCGCGCGCGTTGTGGTGGCAATTGGCGAGCCGATCGACGTACCGCGCGACCTGCCGATGAGCGAGATCGAAAGCGTGCGCACGAGAGTGCAATCGGCGATGGAGTCGCTGGCTAGCGAAGCACGGCAGCAGCTGTCGTAGCGACGAAATCGACTTCGTCATCCGTCATCTCGGGGAACACGGGCAGGGACAGACAACCCGCCGCAACCCGTTCCGCAACCTCGAGCGTGCCGAACCGGGTGCTTGCAGAGAAATGCATGTGTTTATGCAGTGGCTTCGGGTAGTACAGTGCCGTCGCGACACCCGCCTCGCCGAGTTGCGACCGCAATCTGTCGCGGTCTTCCACGATGATCGTGTAATACCCGTAGACATGGTGCGCGCCGTCCGGCGCGGTCGGTGTCTTCGCGCCGGCGGTGGATAGCACGCTGTTGTAATGGCTGGCGATTTCCCGGCGTCTGTCGTTGCTCGCATCGATGCGCTCGAGTTTGACGCGCGGCGATGTCCATGATCGCACGCATATCGGCCGGCAGGCCGAACATGTGCACCGGAATAATGGCGCGGGTCTTTTCCGTAATGGCGTTTGTTATCAGATCCGCGTCGATGTTGTAGCTGTCTGCGTCGATGTCGACGAGCACGGGCTGCGCATTAACGTACTCAATAGCCTCGAGCGTCGCGGCGAACGTGAATGGGCTCGTGATGACCTCATCGCCGGGACCGATACCGAGTCCTACAACCACGACATGCAGGGCGTCTGTTCCGGAGCCGACGGCCACAGTGTGACTGACGCCAAGGTAGTCGGCGACGGCGTCCTCGAGCGCAGTCACGTTCGCACCCAATACATACGCGCCGCTCCGCGCGACCTGCAGTAAGCGGGCATCGTATTCCTCGGCAAGCTCTTCGTAGGCCCGACCCAGGTCCAGAAAGGGAACGTTCATAGCGACGGCTGCCGCGCAACGGCGTTGGCGATTGCGAGCGCTGTCTCGAGTGCCTCCATCGCCCTTTGTCCATCGACCAGTGGTGGCGGTCCGCCGCAAATCGAGTCGAGAAACGCTTGCGTCTGATCCATCATGGCGTCGCCGGCATCAAAGGTCTGCTTGTCGATCGCGACATCCTCCGGACCCGAGACAGGGCCCGTACCTCGCTTGCCATAGTAGGTAAATGACCTGTTTTGCAGGTCGACGGATGCATAGGAATCGGCCTGAAAAATCCTGAGCGACCGCTCGGTCTTGAGGCTGACCCGACTGCTCGTTACGTTGGCGACACAGCCATCCGCGAAACGTATTCTTGCGTTTGCTACGTCAATACTGTCCGAGAACACGGACCGGCCAACGGCATCGACGTGCTCCATCGGGGAGCGGACGAAACTGTGAATAAGGTCGATGTCATGAATCATCAGATCCAGAACGACACTGACATCCAGCGCGCGGGGTTTATAAGGAGCGATTCGCGTCGACTCGATGAACTGCGGCTGCCGGACGTGTCGGGTGAGCGCAACGACGGCGGGATTGAAGCGCTCGAGGTGTCCGACCTGAAGCACGATGCCGCTATATTCGGCCAATCGCAGCAGGTCCTGTGCCTCGTCCAGAGTGGTTGTGATGGGCTTCTCGAGCAAGAGGTGAATGCCATTTTCGAGCAGGGTGCTAGCGATTTCAAAATGAGTCGACGTCGGTGTGGATAGCGCAACCGCGTCAATATGGCCAATAAGATCCCGGTAGTCCGTTACCGCCTCGGTCCCCAGGTTCGCAGCAACCGTGTTGGCGCGTTCGACATCGGTATCGACAACGGCGACCAGTTGCGATGCCGGAAGCGCGGCGAGCTTTTCTGCGTGGCGTTGACCCTGAACACCGATGCCAATAACTGCTGTCCTCAGCGGTGTCATGTTTTCGCCAGTTCGTGGAATCGCCCTTCATTGCCATCGATCTTGAAGTAACACGGCGCGTCTAACCAGCTGCCCAGGTTGACTGTTCGGAACGAGTGTCCGTTTTTGTCAATGCGGAAATCGTCCCTGATGTGAACGTGTCCGGAGAGGATAATGTCGAACGGTCTGTCAGTGAAAGCCCGCCACGCGTGGTCACGAATTTTCGCAATCGCGCGATCGGCCGTGATGGACTTCGTGTGGGTTGTGTACTCGCGACTACCCGTGCTGGCCCGTTCGCCGATGCGCGCAATCAATGCGCCGGGCAAATTGCAGATCAGCCAGCGGATCGGCGGCGTACGCAGAAACCAGCGCAGGAACAGATACCCTCTATCGTCAGGATCCATCTGGTCTCCGTGTTCTACCCGCAACGTCCAGTTGCCAAGTTGAACATAGGTCGGGCCTTTGTGCACGGTCAGGCCAAGCTGATCGGCCCAGAATTGCTGCAGGTGCAGGTCGTGATTGCCTTCGAAGTAACAGATGTCCACCCCGGCGCTCTCTAAGCGGCGAATCTCGTCGATGATGACACGATAACGATCGATGAAGTAGTGGTGGTCGGCAACCCAAAGATCGAATATGTCGCCGAGCAGAAACAGGTGCGTGATTTTCGGCTGGCCGGATAGGTTACGCAGGAATTGCTCGAACAGACGGGCGCGAGGGCACTCTGGCGACTGGATGTGGATGTCCGACACGAAATAGGCGCATGGCATGCTGTAACTCTAGCAGGCCCGGGTCAGGCTGACACCGCTACCGCACACTAACAAGCTCGACAGCGGGCGCACGCCGAGCCAGTAGCTGAGTTCGCGCGGATGATCGACATCCCAGATCGCGATATCGGCGCGCTTACCGGTTTCGAGCGTACCGCGATCTGCACCCAGGCCCAGCGCAACGGCAGCCTCACGCGTGGCGCCTGCCAGGCATTCTTCTGGCGTAAGCTTGAACAAGCGGCAGGCGAGCGCCATCGCTTCGCGAAGCGAGCACAAGGGAGAGGTTCCCGGGTTGCAGTCTGTCGCGATCGCGATCGGCACCTTGTGTTCTCGCAACGCCCTTACGGGCGGGCGCTGTGTTTCGTTCAGGGTTACGAAGGCGCCAGGCAACAGCACCGCTGCGGTGCCGGCATTGCCCAGAGCCGTGACTCCGTCTGCGGATGTGTACTCGAGATGATCGGCCGACAGCGCGTTGAATCGCGCTGCCAATCCGGCCCCGCTGCCGTCGCTCAGCTGATCGGCATGTAGTTTGACGGGCAGCCCGAATTTTTGTGCGGCCCGAAATACCCTGCCGATCTGCTCCGCGCTAAATGCAAAGTCTTCACAATAAGCGTCAACAGCATCGGCAAGTCGCCGTTCAGCCACCGCCGGTATCAGTTGCTCACAAATCAGATCGACATATGCTTGCGCGTCATGAGCGAATTCAGGAGGAACGGCGTGCGCTGCGAGCAGCGTCGTAAAAACCGTCAGACCGGTCGACTCACCGAGGCGACGCGCGACCTCGAGCATCTTGATCTCGTTGTCGATGTCGAGCCCATATCCTGATTTGATCTCAACAGTGGCCACACCATCTGCTGCGAGCATGCGGAGGCGTTGCATTGCAGACTCGAACAGTTCATCGCGGCTTGCACGTCGCGTCGCCTGCACTGTCGAAAGGATGCCGCCGCCTGAGCGGGCGATTTGCTCGTAGCTCATGCCCTGCAGTCGTTGCTCGAAGTCTGCGGCACGATCGCCAGCGAAAATGAGATGCGTGTGACAGTCGATTAGCGCCGGGGTTATCCAGCGACCTGAAAGCGATCGCGTTTCTTTTGCGCGTATATTCGGAAGATCCGCACGCGCACCGACCCACGCGACGGTTCCGGCACTTATCGCCAGCGCACCGTCCTCGATCGCGCCGTAGTCGGCCGCAGCACGCTGCATCGTCGCGATGCGGGCGTCTGTCAGCAGCAGGTCCCAATCCGCCATTTTTGCCTCCGCGACTTTGCAATCGACGTTAGCATGGTCTAGCCTGTATATACAACTTGGCGGGAGTCCGATGACTGACATTTTCGCGCGTAAGGCATTGTTACAAAAGGGCTGGGCGGACAACGTGCGGTTCGGTATAAACGCGGGCCGGATCACGGACCTCACCCCGAACAAGTCCCCGGAATCGGCTGACTTCGTTGCCGGCATCGTGATTCCGGGTCTCTGCAACGCTCACAGTCACGCCTTCCAACGTGCTCTGGCCGGCAGGACCGAAGAGCGTTCGCCGGCTGGTCAGGACAGCTTCTGGACCTGGCGAGAACGGATGTACGAACTGGCCGCCCGGATGGACGCTGAGTCCCTCGCCGCGATCGCGGCGCAGGCATACAGTGAGATGCTCGCCAGCGGCTATACGTCGGTAGCCGAGTTCCATTACCTGCATCGCGAGTCGGGTAGCGAGCAACATGATGGCGCGATGTTCAATGCAATCTGCCAGGCGGCTAACAACAGCGGTATTGGACTGACGTACGTGCCGGTGCTCTACGAGCGCGCTGGGTTCGACAAACCAAAGCCTGAGGGCCAGCAAAAATTCTTTGCGCTCGATGTCGAGAGCTTCCTCGAGCACCATGCGCGCGCGAGCGAAATCGCCGGCGACCGCGTTTGCGTTGGCATCGGTGCGCACAGCCTGCGCGCGGTCGGTAAAGAGTCACTGTTAGAAATCGCGGCCGCCGCGACAGACGCGAAGATTCCGCTACACCTGCACATTGCTGAACAGCAACGGGAAGTCGACGAGTGCCTGTCGGTTTACGGCCGCAGGCCGGTCAGCTGGTTACTCGATAACTTCGATGTCGACAATCGATGGTGTCTCGTGCACGCGACGCACATGGACGCTGACGAAACAAAGAATCTCGCGAACTCAGGCGCCGTCGTTTGCCTGTGTCCGAGCACCGAAGCAAACCTGGGCGACGGTCTGTTTCCGCTGCATGACTACCTGATCAATGGCGGTCAGATCGCAATTGGTTCCGACAGCCACATATCGATCAATCCGTTCGAGGAGCTGCGCTGGCTCGAGTATGGACAGCGACTCGCAGCGCAGTGCCGCAACGTGGTCTCGCTCGAGCAGTCGCACGTTGGACACGAACTCTTTTCACGCGTGCTGACAGGTGGCGCCAGCGCGTGCGCGCAGGAATCTGTCGGTTTGCAGGTCGGCGCTTCGGCAGACCTTGTCACCCTTTACGATGCAGACCCGATGCTCGTTGGTCATGACGGCACCACACTGCTGGATGCGCTCGTATTTTCGGGTTACCGCCTGCCGATCGAGCGCGTCATGGTGGGCGGCGACTGGCGTGTGGTTGATGGTAAACACGTCGATCAGGAGGACACACGCGCCGCGTATGCGGCGACGCTGGAGCGACTGGGGGCAGTGCAATGACCGCTGGCGCGAAACCAAGATATCAGCAGCTCAAGGACCTGATTATCAGGCGCATATCCAGCGGCGACCTCGGGCCGCAGGACCGTGTGCCCTCCGAGAACGAGCTCGTGGAATCGATGAACGTATCCCGAATGACGGCGAATCGCGCGATGCGAGAGCTGACCGATGAAGGCTATGTGCAGCGTGTTGCAGGGCGCGGAACCTTCGTCGCGGATTTTCGTGCGAGATCACATGTGCTCGAAGTACACAACATTGCCGACGAAATCGAACGTCGGGGCCACGCGCATACGTCTGAAGTCTTGCAGCAGTCACGGCAACATGCGCGCGGCGAGATCGCGAGGGCCTTGCATATCGAGCAGGGAGTCGACGTGTTTCATTTGCTCCTGGTGCATTTCGAAAACGGCGTTCCGATCCAGTTAGAAGACCGCCATGTCCTCGCAGAATTTGCACCGAACTGCCTCGAGCAGGACTTTCGGCACATTACGCCGAGCGCGTACCTGACCGCCATTTCGCCACTCCAGGAAGCGGAGCAGGTCGTGCGGGCGGCGGTACCGAATGCGGCGGTGCGGCAGCGATTGCAGATGGCCGACAACGAACCGGGTCTCGCCGTTATTCGCCGCACCTGGTCGCGTGGCCGACCGGTGACCTTCGCTCGACTGCACCATCCGGGCAGTCGCTACGAGCTAACGGGACATTACACACCGCCAGGAACACCCAAATCGACAACCGACAATGTCGTCGAACTGGAGAAGTTACAAGCATGAACACCAAGCGAATAATCAAGGCGCCGACGGGCACGAGGCTAACGGCGAAGAGCTGGCTGACTGAGGCGCCGCTGCGCATGTTGATGAATAATCTCGATCCCGAGGTTGCGGAGCGGCCCGAGGAACTCGTCGTCTATGGCGGCATCGGCAAGGCGGCGCGTAACTGGCAAGCGTTCGACAAGATCGTCGAGACATTGCGGGACCTCGAAGCAGACGAGACCCTGCTCGTTCAGTCCGGCAAGCCCGTCGGCGTGTTTCGCACGCACATTGACGCACCTCGGGTGCTCATTGCGAATTCAAACCTCGTTCCCGCCTGGGCGAACTGGGAGCACTTCCGCGAACTCGACAAAAAGGGATTGATGATGTTCGGTCAGATGACGGCCGGGTCGTGGATCTATATTGGCAGCCAGGGAATTGTGCAGGGCACCTACGAGACTTTTGCCGAAATGGGTCGGCAGCACTACGGCGGCGAGCTTGCCGGCCGCTGGATTCTGACCGCCGGGCTGGGTGGCATGGGCGGTGCGCAGCCGCTCGCGGCGACGATGGCCGGCGCGTCGATGCTTGCTGTCGAGTGCCAGACAGACCGCATCAACAAGCGACTCGAGACCGGTTACCTCGATACACGTGCGGACACGCTGGACAAGGCCCTCGCGCTCATCGACAAGTCGTGCGCGGACCAAGAGCCGCTCAGCGTTGGGCTGCTCGGCAATGCAGCCGAGGTCTTGCCCGAGCTTCTGCGTCGTGGCGTGCGGCCCGATGCTGTGACGGACCAGACATCTGCGCATGATCCGGCTAACGGCTACCTGCCGATCGGGTGGACAGTCGAACAATGGCTGCGGGGCAGACACGATGATCCAGACGCCGTCGCGGCCGCGGCAAGAAAATCGATGGCTGTGCACGTTCGCGCGATGCTTGAGTTCCATAATGCCGGAATACCCACTTTTGATTACGGCAACAACATTCGCCAGGAAGCGCTCAATGAAGGCGTTGACGACGCGTTCGATTTTCCCGGATTTGTTCCTGCCTACGTCAGACCACTGTTCTGCCGTGGCATCGGGCCGTTTCGCTGGGCCGCCTTGTCCGGGGATCCGGAAGACATTTACAAAACCGATGCCAAAGTAAAGGAGATGATTCCGGATGATGCGCATCTTCATAATTGGCTCGATGCAGCGCGCGAACGCATCCATTTCCAAGGGCTGCCATCGCGCATTTGCTGGGTGGGACTCGGCCAGCGGCACAGATTAGGTTTGGCGTTTAACGAGATGGTGCGTAGCGGAGAGCTGCGTGCACCCGTGGTTATTGGCCGCGACCATCTCGACAGCGGCTCCGTTGCGAGTCCGAACCGCGAGACCGAAGCAATGCGGGATGGCTCGGACGCGGTTTCGGACTGGCCGCTACTCAACGCGCTGCTCAGCACGGCGAGCGGCGCCACCTGGGTATCGCTGCATCATGGCGGCGGCGTCGGCATGGGTTACTCGCAACATGCCGGCCTCGTGATCGTCTGTGACGGCAGCGAGGCGGCCGACAAACGCATCGAGCGCGTATTGTGGAATGATCCGGCGTCGGGCGTCATGCGGCACGCCGACGCCGGCTATGAAGAAGCGATTGACTGCGCGCGCGAATACGGCCTGCATCTGCCGATGTTGGGCAGCGGAGGGTCAACATGAAACTGACGATAGACAAGCAGTTGGTGGGCCTGGCCGAATTGCGCGAAGCGTGGCTGAAGCCGGTCACCGTCAGTCTCGGTGCCGAGGCGCGCCGATGCATTGCCGAGTCGAATGAACTGATAAACGATGTACTGGCGAACGGCGAGGAAGTTTATGGAGTCACGACAGGTTTCGGCCAGCTCGCGAATGTGCATATAGGCCACGACAAACTCGAACAGCTGCAGGAAAATCTCGTGCGCTCACACGCGATGGGTGTGGGCGAGGATCTTGATGACAACATCGTGCGGCTGGTCATGCTGATGAAGGCCATCGCACTCGCCGAAGGATTTTCCGGTGTGCGGCCGGAACTGGTCGAAGCGCTGTGTGCTTTGATCAATCACAGAATCTATCCGCGCATTCCGTCACAGGGGTCCGTCGGCGCATCAGGTGACCTGGCGCCGCTGGCGCACATGGCCGGCGTACTGATCGGTTTCGGCGAGGCACGCGTGCAAGGCACGGTTGTGCCCGCCGAATTGGCACTCAAGGAGGCCGGGCTCAAGCCCATCACATTGGCGCCCAAAGAAGGACTGGCGTTGCTTAACGGCACGCAGGTCTCCACAGCATTGACACTTGCAGCCATTTTCCGCACCGAACACGTACTCGCCGCGGCGTTGGCCGCCGGTGCATTGTCGTCCGACGCCATCAAAGGCAGCGACACGCCGTTCGACAAACGAATCCAGAGTGTCCGCGGCCACGGCGGCCAGATTGCTGTGGCGGGAGTGCTTCGTGATCTCATGCGCGACAGTGAAATTCGCGCGTCTCACGTCAAATGCGATCATGTTCAGGATCCGTATTCGATTCGGTGCCAACCACAGGTCGTCGGCGCATGCCTCGATGTTCTACGCCACGTCTGCAGTGTCATCGAAACCGAGGCAAATGCCGTTACCGATAACCCGTTGGTATTTGCCGATTCGGGCGTCGTCCTGTCGGGCGGGAACTTTCATGCGGAGCCGGTCGCGCTGGCCGCCGACTACCTGGCGTTGGCGATAGCCGAAATCGGTTCGCTGTCCGAGCGGCGGACCGCGCTGTTGATCGATTCGCACCTGAGTGGTTTGCCCGCGTTTCTCGTCAAGGAAGGCGGGCTCAACAGCGGTTTCATGATTACGCAGGTCACCGCAGCCGCACTGGCGTCGGAGAACAAGTCGCACGCACACCCGGCCAGTGTCGACAGCATCCCGACCTCGGCAAACCAGGAAGACCATGTCAGCATGGCGACGTTTGCGGCCCGTCGGCTGCATACGATGCTCGATAACACCGCCAATATTGTGGCGATTGAATTGCTCGCTGCCGCACAGGGCGTGGAATTTCACCACCCACAAAAAAGTTCTCCTGTTCTGGAGCAGGTGCTCGCGGCGCTTCGGGAGGTTTCACCTGCTTACACCGAGGATCGGGCGCTTGCAGCCGATGTTACCCGTGTCGCATCGTTGATCGAGACTGGACGTTTTTGTCAGTACTCGGCATCGATCCTGCCGAGCTACGGCGACTGAGCGCCTGATGACGAGTGGCTACTCGTTTCACGCGGGCAACTTGCCGCTACTCGTCAGCGTGCCGCACGACGGCCGGTCTGTACCGGATGACATAGCCGCGCAGATGACCGACGTGGGCAAGTCGCTGCCCGACACTGACTGGCATGTTGCGCGATTGTACGGTTTCGTGAAGCAGCTCGGCGCTTCGATGATAAGCGCAATCAATTCGCGATACGTCGTGGACCTGAATCGTCCTGCCGATGATGCAGTGATGTATGAGGGGCAACTTGCGACTGGCCTGTGTCCGACGCAGACGTTCACCGGCGAAGATATTTACGTGGATGCAGCGGTCAAAGACAAGGCTGAGCGTGTCGAACGTTACTGGCGACCGTACCATAGCAAAATCGCAGCAACGCTCGAACGACTTCGCGCCACGCATGGTTACGCGCTGCTATGGGATGCGCATTCGATTGCAAGCCGGGTACCGTTGCTATTCGATGGTGAGCTTCCGGTATTGAATATCGGAACCTGGGATGGTCGCAGTTGTAACCGAACCATCGCGGATGCGGTTGTACATGCTGCTGCGGACAGCAGCTACGATGTCGCACTTAACGCGCGCTTCAAAGGTGGCTATATCACAAGGCACTACGGACGGCCGGGTGACAATGTACACTCGATACAACTCGAACTCGCGCAGCGGGCGTATATGGACGAGTCCACGACGCTCTTCGATGAAGAAAAAGCGTCGCAATTGCGCGACACCCTCGCAACAATGCTCGAGGCATTCATAAAGACTGCCGCTGATAACGCAGTTATACTCTCGCGATGAAAACGAAATCACTCTACAAGACCGTAATATTCGTCGCCCTGGCTACACTGTTGGGCGCCTGTACTTCGATGCAATGGTCGGCAACCAGGATCGATCAGGAAGCCGATGATTCCCTGCAGGTTTTTCAGAAACAGATAAAGGGCAGTGAAATCTTTCTGAATCAGGCCGCCGGTTATCTGGTGTTCCCGCGTGTGTTACGGGCCGGTTTGGTCGCCGGTGGCGAGACCGGTGAAGGCGTACTGCGCGTGAGCGGCAAGACAGTCGACTACATTCGCATAACCAGCGGCTCAATCGGCTTGCAGGCCGGCGCGCAGGCTCGCTCGATCGTGATTGCATTCATGACCCAGAGCTCGCTCGATCAGTTTCGGAACTCGAATGGCTGGCGGGTCGGCATCGACGGCTCCGTCGCTTTGATTGACATCGGCGCCGGCAAAACCATCGACTCGCAAAATGTGCGCGATCCCGTAGTTGGATTTATCTTCGGTTCTACGGGCCTCATGGCCAACCTGACTCTCGAAGGCACGAGGTTCACGAGAATCATAAAAGAGTAGATTCGGGTGCTGGATAAGGCGGAAAGGTGGTTTCGCCGCTGGTTCGCAAAGGTCTGGAAAGTCCGTGGCGGAGGGTTTTATGCGCTCGGGTTTGTAGCGACCTTCATCTATCTCGAAGTCACGACGGTGGCGGGCGAGTTCATCGAGAGCCCGAGTATCGGCGCGTTTCTTAGCGAACAGCTCGTCGAGTTCGTGTTTCGTTTCGCGGTCGATTCCCTGATCAACACGGTTTACGCGTTTATATGGCCGGTTTATTGGGTGCAGTGGCAACCACCGGTCGGCCTGATCGCACTCGGCGCCGGCTACGTCATTTTTGCGAAATTCATCAAGCAGTCAATAACCGACTGGCTGTTTCCGGATGGCCAATCGGCCACCGACGACCCTAATTCTGAGGAAGCGTCGTCCGAAGAAAGTTCGTAAGGCGTAGGGCGTTTGGCGCGGGTGCTCGTCCGCGTCATGGCTCGCTGCGCTGCGCTTTACTTCCGCTGAGGAGCACCCGCGCCGAATGGCGTATGACTAAGTTGTTTCGAGAATCTTACCCTGCCGCTTCGCATTCTCGTCGAAATGATGCTGCCATTCGGATCGATGCGTTGCCGGAGCGATCTGTACGGCCGTGACTTTGTACTCGGGACAGTTGGTTGCCCAGTCGCTGTGCTCGGTCGTCACGACGTTGGCGCCGGTCTCCGGGTTGTGGAAAGTTGTGTAAACGACACCGGGCTGCACACGCTCGGTGATGGTGGCGACCAGCGCTATCTCGCCCTTACGGCTCGACAGGGAGACAAGATCGCCTTCTTTGATGCCGCGCATTTCGGCATCGCTCGGATGCACTTCCAGTAGATCTGCGTTGTACCAGACCATATTTTCGGTGCGACGTGTCTGTGCGCCGACATTGTATTGCGAAAGTATGCGGCCGGTGGTTAGTAGCAACGGGAATTTTCGACTGGTGCGTTCTTCAGTTGGAACGTAGTCGGTCTCGACGAACAGGCCCTTGCCGCGAACGAAGTTATCGATGTGCATGATCGGCGTGCCCATCGGCGCATTTTCATTGCACGGCCACTGCACGCTGCCGACTTCGTCGAGGAACTTGAAGCTTACATTGCTGAACGCCGGCGTGAGCTCTGCAATTTCGTCCATGATTTCGGCAGCACTCTCATATTTCATCGGATAGCCCATTGCCTGTGCTATTTCCTGGGTGATGGCCCACTCGTCTTTGCCCTGGCGGGGCCTCATGACAGGGCGCACGCGGTTGATGCGTCGCTCGGCGTTGATGAAAGTGCCATCCTTTTCGAGAAAGGAAGTGCCTGGCAGGAACACGTGCGCAAACTTGGCAGTCTCGTTGAGAAACAGATCCTGCACGACAACGCAGTCCATACTGCCCAATGCCGCCTCGACGTGCGTCGTGTCCGGATCGGATTGCGCCAGATCCTCACCCTGGATATACATGCCTTTGTAACGTCCAGCGCAGGCCTCGTCGAACATATTCGGGATGCGAAATCCGGGCTCGGGATCGAGCGTAACGCCCCAGTGCTTTTCGAAACTGCCGCGAACCTCGTCGTCCTGCACCGGACGATAGCCGGGCAGTTCGTGCGGGAAGGAACCCATGTCGCACGAACCCTGTACGTTGTTCTGGCCGCGCAACGGGTTTACGCCGACGCCCGAGCGTCCTATGTTGCCAGTCGCCATCGCGAGGTTGGCCATCCCCATGACCATCGTCGAACCCTGGCTGTGCTCGGTGACGCCGAGGCCATAATAAATCGCTCCGTTCTCCGCCTGTCCATACAACCTTGCCGCGGCCCGGATGTCTGCGGCCGGCACACCAGAGATCTTCTCGACGGCTTCCGGCGAATTCTCCGGCTGCAGAATCATCGTCTTCCAGGCGTCGAACGACTCGACGTCGCAGCGTTTTTGGACATATTCCTCGTCAACGAGGCCTTCGGTAACGATGACGTGAGCGAGTGCATTGACGATGGGTACGTTCGTGCCGGGAAGCAACGGCAAATGATAGTCGGCGACGATGTGCGGCGACTTCACGAGGCCGATGCGCCGCGGATCGACGACAATCAATTTTGCACCCTCACGCAGTCGGCGCTTCATCTGCGAGGCGAAAACCGGATGCCCTTCGGTCGGATTGGCGCCGATGACAACGATTACGTCGGCGTCCAGTACACTGTCGAAGGGCTGCGTGCCTGCCGATGTGCCGAGCGTCGTTTTCAGGCCATAGCCTGTTGGCGAGTGGCAAACGCGCGCACAGGTGTCGACATTGTTATTGCCCATCGCGGCGCGGACCAACTTTTGCACGACGAAAACTTCTTCGTTCGTGCAGCGCGACGACGTGATCCCGCCAATCGACTTCCTGCCGTGCTGCTTCTGTATTTCCTTAAAGCGCCTTGCCGTGTACTGGATCGCCTCGTCCCAACTCACTTTGCGCCACGGGTCGTCGATACTGTCACGAATCAGGGGGTCCATGACCCGGTCGCGATGCGTCGAATAGCCCCAGGCAAAGCGGCCTTTGACGCAGCTATGGCCGTGATTAGCCTGGCCGTCTTTGTCTGGGATCATGCGCACGACCTGGTCGCCTTTCATCTCGGCAATGAAGGAACAGCCGACGCCACAATATGCGCAGGTTGTCTTGACGCTGTGCTCGGGCTGGCCGTGGTCGATGACGGTTTTTTCCATCAGTGTCGCGGTCGGGCAGGCCTGCACACAGGCGCCGCAGGATACGCATTCGGAATCGAGGAACGACTCACCGATACTGGCCGAAACTTTCGAATCGAATCCGCGCCCTTCAATCGTTAGCGCGAACGTGCCCTGGACCTCGTCGCAGGCTCGCACGCAACGCGAGCAGACGATGCACTTGCTGGCGTCGAATGAGAAATAGGGGTTGCTCGCGTCTATTTCGGCATCGAGATGGTTGTCGCCATCAAAGCCGTAGCGCACTTCCCGCAGTCCTACGGCGCCAGCCACGTCCTGCAATTCACAGTCACCGTTGGCCGAACATGTCAGGCAATCGAGCGGATGATCCGAAATGTAGAGTTCCATCACGTTGCGCCGCAACGTCGCAATGGCTTCAGTCTGCGTACGAATCTTCATGCCGGCTTCTACCAGCGTCGTGCATGACGCGGGGTAGCCCTTGCGGCCTTCAATCTCGACGAGACACATGCGGCAGGAGCCGAACGGCTTCACGTTGTCCGTTGCGCATAGGCTCGGTACATCAACGCCGGATTCGCGCGCAGCGCGCAAGACGGTCGTACCGGCTTTGACTGTCGCCGGCAGTCCATCGATCTCGATTCTGACCGTTTCATGCGTTGCGACGGCCGGCGTGCCGAAATCGACTTGTTTGAACCTGTTCATGGGCCACTCCGGGCGGACACAAAATCCTCTGCGAAGTATTTTAGGATACTTCGCACTGGATAGGGGGTCATTCCGCCCATTGCACATAACGAGGCGTCCTCCATCGTGTCGCACAATTCGATTAGCAATTCGTAGTTCTTGTCGCGCTCAAGCCCTGCAATCATGCGGTCTATGACCTCGACTCCGCGGGTCGAACCAATCCGGCACGGCGTGCATTTGCCGCAAGACTCGATGGCACAGAACTCCATCGCAAAGCGTGCCTGGTGCGCCATATTCGCCGTGTCGTCGAAGACGACAATGCCACCATGCCCGATCATCGCACCGATCTCGGTAAATGCTTCGTAGTCGAGCGGGGTGTCGAGTTGGTTTGCACTCAAGTAGGCACCGAGTGGCCCGCCGACCTGCACGGCCTTAACCGGCCTGCCGCTCGCCGTGCCGCCACCCCAATCGTCAATGAGTTCGCGCACGGTGATGCCGAATGCTTTTTCGACCAGGCCGCCACGCTTGATGTTTCCGGCGAGCTGGAACGCCAGCGTGCCTTTGGAGCGGCCGACGCCAAACGAGGCGTATTTCTCACCGCCGAGGTTGATGATGTTGGCGACCGATGCAATTGTGACGACGTTGTTGACCACGGTCGGCTTGCCGAACAGGCCTTTTATCGCAGGCAGTGGCGGTTTGTAACGCACTATTCCCGGTCTGCCTTCGAGGCTTTCGAGCATTGCCGTTTCTTCGCCACAGACATAGGAGCCGGCGCCGATGTGTAACTCTATGTCGAAATCGAAGCCGCTGCCCTGAATATCGTTGCCGAGCCAATCGTTGTCGCGCGCCAGCTCGATCGCACGCGTCAGTATCGAGCGTGCTAGCGGGTATTCGGACCGCAGGTAGATATAACCGCGGTTCGCACCAACGGCGTAGCCCGCGAGCATCATGCCTTCGATCAGGCCGAGCGGATCGCCCTCCATCAGGATGCGATCGGAGAACGTACCGCTGTCGCCTTCATCGGCGTTCAGCGCAACGTACTTCTGCGCACCTTCGGCATCGGCGACCGTCTGCCATTTGATGCCGGCAGGAAATCCCGCCCCGCCACGGCCGCGCAGGCCCGATGTCTTGACGGTTTCGATGACGGCATCTGCGCCCATCTCGACCGCTTTTTCAAATGCTTTGAAGCCTTGGTGAACTCTGAAGTCATCCATGGACAATGGATCGATCAGGCCGCAGCGCCAGAACGTCCAACGATCCTGATTGATCAGATAGGGCACCTCCAAGATTGGGCCGAGCCGACGAGAGTGATCGCCGCCGTCCAGAAGTCCGGCGTCGAACATGCCGGGCACATCGGCCGGTTCGACATTGCCATAGGCGATGCGCTTGTCGTCGACCAGGACCTCAACCAGTGGCTCGAGCCAGGTAGCGCCCCAGGAACCATTGCGTATCAGCTCGATGTTTTCGCCAGACTCCTTGGCTTTACGCGCGATCGCAATCGCGACGTCGTCGGCACCGACGGATACGGCGGCCGTTTCGCG
This sequence comes from Gammaproteobacteria bacterium, assembly GCA_029864095.1. Classification (GTDB taxonomy): domain Bacteria; phylum Pseudomonadota; class Gammaproteobacteria; order Steroidobacterales; family Woeseiaceae; genus UBA1847. The sequence goes on from JAOTUB010000010.1 coordinate 54,536, forward strand.
CGGTACGTATATCTTGGTGCGGGCCATCAGCGCGAGCCCTCGAACGCTGCGACGATGGCATCGAACTGCGCCGTGCTGACGCGTCCGTACGTTTTGTCATCGACCATCACGGCGGGGGAGCAGGCGCAGTTGCCGAGACAATAGACGGGCTCGAGAGTGACGTCGCGGTTGCCCGAATGCATTTCAACACCGAGAGTTTTCACGGCGTGGGCTGAAAGTTCACGGCTGCCCATGGCCTGGCACGATTCTGCTTGACAGATTTTTACAATGTG
>JAOTUB010000085.1 GCA_029864095.1 Gammaproteobacteria bacterium
AACCAGAGCGCGTACAACAAGACAAAAGCAATAATTGTCAAAATGATCTTGTTGAGTAACAGAAGATCATATTCGCGTACTGCTCCACCCAACGTAAAGGAGGGCGCGGACCACCAGATTAGTTCGAGGAGGCCAGGCAGGATCAGCGACATTCCGAGCCATCCATATCCACGGACAAACAATAGAGAACCGACTGCGATCAGGGCTAGTCCTGAAATTGAGAATATCCAGGTGAACAGCTCTTTTGACGGATCGGCTTCGCGGAGCTGTGTGATTTTCTCCTTTGTAGTCTCGTACTCCGCCAACAGGTCGTCAGTCGATACTTCCATCCGTACCTCTTCGGTCACCTCATGAAACGCTTCGGCAGGGGCGAGAATTGATTCCTCAAATCCGATTGTGTAAACGTGCATAGGTCGTATGGCTTGCGTACTAAGTACACAGCCGAGGATAATTAGAAATGTAATTTGAAGGCCTTTCATGAATCATCTCCTTATCGCTCAGATCAGGTTTGATCCTTGACCACAGCAACCCGGCGATCTTGAGTCCTTCGGGGAATCAGAATAGGTTTCTCGGAGGAAGCGAGAACCCGCGGCCTTGCATCCCTGACTTTGGTCAGGTTTGCCATTCACCGTTTATTTGTTGCGGTCGAAGGAGGCAGGCTTCAATTCGGGGACGTACTTAGCTTATTCTGCGGTGTGCCTGATACGGTATGTCCGCTCTCGGTGAGGGGCAATTGTTGCGCTCGTGGCGCAGATGGGCTTGTTCTCGGGGTTCGACGTCGTTCTCGCGGCCTCCACGCTAGCGAACGCCGAGAACGGAGCGCCATGGCGATGATGATGTCCTCGAGGTCATCAAAGAACTGGAATAGGGATTCCATAGATAGCGGCTTTTTCTTGGCGAATTGTTCTTGGGATTGCTCCCTTGTCTGTCAGTCCTATTTTACGCTCAGACGTCGAGCGTCCGTCTTTGATATTACATAACGCAAAACGTTGGGGCCGCAAGCAAGAACCACGCCGACGCCACCAGATGATCCGTAATTTCCCCTGCATGCATTGTTCCCACACCTGCTAGGCCGGTTCTTCATTGGCCAACAAAGTCGCACGCAGGGATTGGCGCTACGCTTGTACCTAGCGTCCCCAATGGGTCAACAGCGACACCAGCAAGCCCCGCAGCCGAAGGCAGTAACGCCCATCTCGTTTTGGCCGCCTATTCGCCGCGCGGACCGACCGGCACCATCAGGTGCGCGTACGGGGTATCTTTCCACATCACGTAAGGACCGCCATTTTCAGGGTCTGTGGGAAACGCATCCAACAGACTGGCAGGTGCAAGTATCATCAGGTGCGCGCCTTCTTCGATCCACTCGTTGTCCTCAGTCGGGCCCTCTGCATAGGGATCGATATTGCTGGCTCCCTCGTCGCCTGCGAGCATGTACGAGATCCCGAGCGATTCGGCGGCATACTCCTTTTTGTTCTGCCATGCGTCCGCCCACTTCATCCACTCGCTGTCCATGCACATCGGTGAGTTACCTGTGAGCATTGGCGGTGACGGCAAACAGGTATATCCGTTTGAACCTTCCTGCAGCACATTCCCTTCCCAGTCGACCACGGTCGCATCTTCTGCCATCCCCGGCCACGCCGCGCTCAGCGCGTCGGCCAAGGCCTCTGACGCATCGTCTGCCAGACATGCCACCGGGGCCCCGACGAATGCCAACACCAATGTGGTCATAGCAATTTGCCGCATGTTGCGTTGTTCGTTTCTCATCTCAAACTCCTGTTTTTTTCTTCGCGCGGTGCGCCGCGCGGGCAGTCCAGATGCCTGAATAGTTGGCAGCCCGGCGACCTTGGAATCCTGCTGTCTTTGCACAATAGTACAAACTCGCAGACATGCAAGCGTCCGGCAAATCCGCTTTGAGTCATATGCAGCGAATTGAGGATCGGACTGTCGCCAAGCACAAAAAAACCCCGCGCTAGGCGGGGCTTTTTGCAACCCGAGTTTGCGGCCATTGGCACGGACCTGGCGTATGAAGATCGTGCCTCGCGAGACTGCTCCTACGGAACCGGGTCCTCGACGATATCAATCCAAAATGGCCTCGGTACCAGAAAGTCGTCAGTCCACTCATTCAAGAAAACACCGTTCGCATCCTGGCTGTTGAACAGCGGCGACTGCAGCGCTGTGTGGGAGGCATCGCCAGACACGATGAACCGTTTGTAACGGTCCGGATACAAGGTATTTATAAAGCCGTGCTCGGTCACGACCAGATTGCGAAACGCGACCGGATCGGACAACAGATCCAGGAAGAAACGATTGGTCAGATCAGCGTCAGTTTCGTAAAAGGCTTCACGGATGGTGCCGTCGTTCTCCAGCCGCCACTTGATGATCTCGGTACTCTGGCCCATGTCACTGCATGCCCCGCAGCTGTCCGGATAGAACTGGCCAAACTGCCAGTCGGCCGCCCGCGCCGCAATGTCCCCTGTAGCGGCCAGGTTGACGGTCACCGGTCCGGCATCATTCAAGACGGTGAGCTTGACCTGATTGTCGTAGAGTAAGCGAACGAGAAACGGCGCGAAGCCGGCTGCGCCCACGCCACCTGCGCTGGAGCCCGCGACCGTAATCCGGCTGGCATGCGGGAACATGGCCCTGGCCAGGTCCATGCCGGCGGATTGGTTACGCAGGCCGCGGTGGAAGCGCACGACGGCCGCGGGTACACCAATCGCCGCCCCGAAGGCAGGATCGAAGACATCGTTGTCACCCGTGAATACCGAGCCGTCACAATACGGCATATAGACGATCGAATAGTCGGCAAACGGATTATCTTTCGAGTCGAAATCCCAGATGCCTACCCGGGGGGCGGGCGGCTCCTGGGCCTCGGCGAGGACGTTGCAGTTGTAAAAGTCCTGCCAGCAAGCGCCACCGCCTTGCTCGAATATAAGCAGTCGGGACGGGTTGCCCTCCCGCGTAAACACGGAGTAATCGGTACCCGCTATGCAGATCGGACCCGCTCCTGCAGCCACATCAAAAGTGTGTTTGGTCCAGCCATCGCCAACGTCCGCAGACGATACAGGCGTGAACTGGCCAAGGTACTTGTCAACGCCGGCGTCTCTCAGTTCCGCCGCCGCCTGTGGATTCAGGCCCCGGCCAGATTCATTTCCCGGATTACCGTGCGCGATGCTTGACGCCTGCATCAGGCAAATGCTTACTACAAGAAAGGTTAGTCTTTTCATTTCCCCCTCCGAAGACGATTGTTAATTGTTTTTCAATGGAGAGCTGGTCTCGCCGTTACCCAAAATACTCGTGTTACCAACGAACAACAAGTTGACATAATGTGCGACCACCGGAGTGTTGTTGGCGCCTCCGCCAGCGGGCTGCGACAACCGCAAGGGCTTCTAGCACGATACGCTAAGCGCTGTTGCGGGGGCACGGCGATCGGATTTGAGCATTTCAGAAGAAGGGGACATTGTGACTAGCAGAAAAAGATTCATTGGCCTCGCCAGCCTGGTATTCATTTTAACTCCGGCGGCCGCCTTGACGGCCGAGGCAATGACATTGAAAGAAATCATGCAGGGGCTGCGCGACGACCTTGTCGATATTTCCGACGGGCTGTTTGTGGACGACTTCGAGCAGGTCGCGCGTGGCGCAATGGCGATCGCAGAGCATCCACCCATTCCGCCCGCCCAGGTAAGGCTGGTGGCCGAGGAACTTGGGCTGGAAATGGCGGCGTTCAAGCAGCTCGACACGCTTGTGCATGAGCTGTCGCTGGAGATCAACGCAGCCGCCGAAGCGCTCGACCGTGAGGCTGCGGTTACCGGCTACAAGCAAATAATCGACGGCTGTTTCAGCTGTCACGACGCCTTCAAAGAGCGGGTTGCGGCCATACTCTCCGCGCCCTGAGCGCAAAGACTGATTTGCGTTGGTCGTCCGCCGGGACGCGCGCCTAGCCTGCCGGCTGCTTGTGCTTTAGGGCTGTGACGGTTCGCCGCGCACGCGCACGACGCAGATCATCCAACGTCTCCAATGTCTGCGTGTCTGATGCTTTTATTCGCTCGTCCATCTCCTTGCTGATCGCGGGCGCGTTTTCGAGCTTGAGCCGGTAGCGTCCGAGCGAAATGATGTCGTTGTTTCTGAGGATAGTCTTCTGCACAACATTGGAGTTGACCGTTGTGCCGTTGGTGCTGTTGAGATCGAGCAACAGGACGGCGTTTGCATAAATCTTCAGCATCGCGTGCATCTTGCTGACATAGCTGTCCTTGAGGATGATATCGGCAAGTTCGGTACGCCCGATGACATACTGGCGCTCGGTCAGCTCAAGCTCGGCCATGGTCTCGCCGTCGCGCGTGACAATAATGCGCGGTATCGGCTTGGCCGACTGCAGCTCCGCCCGGCGTTCGAGGGCCTCGATTGCCCGCTCATTCAGCGCGCCCGGCCAGCCGCTGGATAATTCATGCAGCTTTTCACAGACATCAATCGGGAAAACCTTTTCGCTGGTCTCGCCGCCCGCCGCGATCAGGCGTGTGCGTAGATAGATCGCCGATTCTTGTGCGGTCAGTGGGTTCAGCGTGCATGCCGCCGGGTGACGCCGCGCGAGGTTGCGCATGCTCTCGTGCCGTACCAATACCGACAATCGCTCCTTACCGGTCAAGACGATGCGCAGTGCATATTTGCCGCTTGCGTCCAGCGCTGCGAGCCAGTTCACCAATCGCAGCGCGCTCGACGTCGCGCGATCCACGTTGTCAATGATCAGCACAGGCGCCCGCCTGCTGCGAGTCTGCTGAGTGATGAATCTGTTGAGCTGCTGCAGCAGCTGTTCGTCGTGCTGGGACGCGGTGTGGATCCCGAACCGTGACAGCATGTCGTTTACGAGCCGGCGTGGCGTCAGATGTGCACCGTCGACAAGCGCGACGGCCGCGTCACGTGAGGACCAGCCCTGCTGTTCATTGACGATCGTGGTCTTGCCCGAGCCCGTTGGCCCTTGCAGCAGTGCAATACCGTTGGCCTGGCCCAGCGCTGCGGACAAGAATCGCAGCGCGTCCTGATGCGCCTCGTAGGCGACGATGAGCCGGTTATCGGCCTGCTCCCCAAACGCCTTGCTGGCTAGTGTCCAACTGCGCTTATGCATAGGAATTTCTGGATATTGTTATTTGCCAAATTATTGCGCTTATACGTGGTCCCGCGTGGCCGAGATTCCATAATGCGCCTTTTCGCAAGGCCGGCCCGGTTGTGGGTATCACGTAGATATTTCCCTGCTCGCATATGGTCTCATATCTGGAGAGACTTTCCATAATCGCCAGTGTGTCGTGCCAATGAACATCAGTGCGTTTCGTGAATTCGAGGTTCCGACCAGCGAGTTACGGAAATCGTGCGATTTGGAGGCCTCGGGCTTTCGGACCAGCGCGGATTTTCCGCCCGCAGCGCAGCGTCTCGGGCAGCAGCGCGCTATCGACGCCATACGCTTCGGCCTCCAGATTCGGGACGACGGTCACAACGTGTTCGTCCTTGGCCCCACCGGCGGCAACCGGCACGGTCTGGCCGAAGAACTCGCCAAAGAGCGCGCATCGAGCGAATCGCCACCCGGCGACTGGTGTTACGTCAATAACTTCGCCGACCCTGAAAGACCGCACAATCTGCATTTTCCGTCAGGGCGGGGCCGTCAATTTCGCAAGGACATGCGCGACCTGATCGAGGATCTGCGCGTCGCTCTTCCCGCTACGTTCGAGAGTGACGACTATCGTGCACAGTTGAAGGCGGTTGAAGAGGAAACCCAAAAAGAAGTTGAAGCGCATGCGAAAACTCTCGAAGATCGCGCCAAAAGCGAGAACGTCGCCGTTTTGCAAACGCCGACAGGTTACGTGCTGGCTCCGATCCGTGACGGCAAAGTCATCGATGACAAAGAGTTCTCGAAGCGCCCGGCTGCGGAACGCGAGGCCGTCAAGGAAGCAATCGAGCGGCTGAGCGAAGAGCTGCGAATGCATATCGAGCAGATCCCGAAGTTGCAAAAGCAACATCGGGAACGAGTCAAGGCCCTGAATCGCGAAGTCACCGAGCACGCGGTCGGCGTGCCGCTTTCTGACCTGATGGAGAAATACCTCACGCTGCCGGCCGTGGTTGCGTACCTTGAGGAGGTTCGCAATAACATCATCGAGAATGCCGACGACTTCCAGGCACCGGAGTCCTCATCATTGCCGTTTCTGCGACGCGATACGTCGCAGTCGTTCGGCCAATACGAGGTCAACCTCGTGGTCAGCAACGATGAGAAAGCTGCTGCACCCGTCATCTTCGAGCCGAACCCCAGCTACACTAATATCATCGGCAAGATCGAGCACCGGGCCGAGATGGGCGCCCTTCTGACCGACTTCCGCATGATCCGGCCAGGGGCACTCCTGACAGCCAATGGCGGCTACCTGATCCTCGATATGCACCGTATTTTGAGCCGTCCGTTCACCTGGGAAGCCCTGAAGCAGGCACTGTTCGCCAAATGCGTACGCATCGAATCACCGGGCGAGGCCTATGGCTTCGTCAGCACGACCACGTTGCAGCCCGAGCCGATCCCACTCGATATCAAAGTACTTCTGGTCGGGGAGCGGTGGCTGTATCACCTGTTGGCCATCTACGACAGAGAGTTCAACGACCTATTCAAAGTGGCAGCCGACCTTGACGATGACCTCGAGCGCACCGGGGAAAATGTCGAGGCCTATGCGTCGCTGATTGCCAGCCGAATTCGCGAGAAAGAACTGCTGCCGTTTGGCCTCGACGCCATACAGAAGATCGTGGAACAGCGTGCCAGGCGAGCGGATGACAGCGAAAGGCTGTCGATGCACATGGGCTCCCTCGAGGACCTGCTGACGCAATCGGACTTCTGGGCGCGGCAGCGTGATGCTCTTACCGTCGATGCGAGCGATGTTGCGAAAGCGATTAACGAGATGGCTAGACGGCTCGGTCGGATGCGCTCGAGAATCATCGATGCAATCCAGCGCGATACATTGCTCATCGACACCGCCGGCAGTTGTGTCGGTCAGGTCAATGGCCTGTCCGTGACCGATCTCGGCGATTACCGCTTCGGGCATCCCGTCAGAATTACCGCGACCACCCGCATCGGATCGGGTCGTGTGGTGGATATCGAGCGTGAAGTCGAGCTTGGCGGCCCGATTCACTCGAAGGGTGTCATGATCCTGGCCGCGGCCCTGTCCTCGCGTTACGCCAGAGAGCTGCCGCTTTCGCTGCATGCCAACATCGTCTTCGAGCAGTCTTATGGCGGCGTCGAGGGTGACAGCGCGTCGGTTGCCGAATTGTGTGCCGTATTGTCGTCGCTCGCCGACGTACCGATTCGCCAGAACTTCGCAGTAACCGGCTCGACCAATCAGCTCGGACGCGTCCAGGTTATCGGCGGAGTCAACGAAAAGATCGAAGGCTTTTTCGATCTCTGCAAGAAGCGAGGGCTCGACGGAACGCATGGCGCTATTATTCCGCACGACAACGTCAAGCATCTGATGTTGCGCGAAGATGTCGTCGACGCGGTTGAAAAGGGACAGTTCAGCGTCTACGCGGTGAAGAGCGTCGACGAGGCACTCTCCATATTGACGGGCACCGAGGCGGGCCAGCGCGACGAGAACAGTGAGTTCCCCGAGGGTTCGGTCAACAATCGAGTCGAACAACAGCTGATCCACTATGCCGGGTTACGCAAGACATTCGCGGAGGGCTCGAACGGCGATGAGAAAGAGTGATCAACCACCGCGCGTAGATCGTGTGGTGATCGCGATTACCGAGCTTGCGCCGCTGCGACAGATGTGGGGCGAAGCGCTCCAGTTCCTCGCGGAATCGCAGGCCGAACTCCACGCCCTGTTCGTGGAAACCGAGCAGTGGCACCGCGCTGCAAGCCTGCCGTTTACCCGTGAGATTTCACGCGTTAGCGGCACACGTGCGGACTTCACGCTGCAACGCGCCATCCAGGTGCACAAAGCGGCCGTTGCCCGCGCACAACAGCAATTGCAGCAGCTGGCCGCCGAATCGGACAAAGAGCTCGCGTTCGAGGTACTGTCCGAATCGGATCAGGAGCGCATCCGGGAACTCGTGGCAGACGGCCAGTGCATCGTCATCGCCACCGCGCTGCTGGCGGACCAACCGGTGATCAAGGAGTTGCAGGAGCTGGGCTGCCGCATCGTGCTCATCAAAGAGTGAGGCCGGCGTATGCGACGAACGGACGGGCGTGGCTCGCGGCTTCTGTTCGAGTGTAGACTATTGGTTCTGTGTGGGGCCGTAGCTCAGCTGGGAGAGCGCCGCGTTCGCAATGCGGAGGTCGGGAGTTCGATCCTCCTCGGCTCCACCAACTCGACCCGGGTCCCGGCGCCTGGCATCAGCTAACGGCCTTGCGTCATTGCCAGTCTGTCGCAACGCTACAGCTCAATCGATCAAGTTCTCGCCGCCATCGTCCATTTTCTGTGGACGCCGCCAGTAGTGATATTGCGGCGTCCAGTCGGCTGCGCTCAACCCGGCCAAACCGAGCAGATTCCACATCGAACAATACAAGTCCCCAGGCCCAAACACAGCAGCATTCTTTCGCGTAATGCGATTCCCTTCGCGCTCGTATACCACTGCGCCCGGCATATTGCCTTCTCCTTCCATGACGGTTTGTTCCTGAATGTACTGGCCACCGCCATGCGAGGCGAAACGAAAACGCCAGTTGCGTGAGTTTGCGAAGGTGCGCTGTGCGTCGGGCGAGTCCTTCGATACAAGGACGACGGACATCGCTGATTCGAGATGTGGCAGGAAACCGTTAAAACCGTCAGCCCAAAGCGTGCAGTAGCGACAGCCCTGCCCCATGTTATGTATTACGAGCAATCGATCATGCTCGCCGAACAGGTCGAGCAAAGTGACTTCACCATCCAACGTCGAGAACGCGTAATTTTGGACTTCGCTTCCGGAGCTCGTTTTCTTAAGCTCATTGAGCTTTGCCGTGAGTTCGAATATCTGATGCTCGATTTTTGAAATTTCGTCGCTCATCGGTACCTCCTCCGATAATCGTATCTGGGCTGATGCATCGGTCAATCGGCCGTCGATTCGGTTGGCTCGGCCACGCTGCCGATTCTGTAAGAATCGATGATGCCGAATAGCCAACATCCGATAAAAACGATTACAGCAATGCTCACACGCAGGCTATCCCCGCCGCCGGTGGAATCAGCGATCGCTGCATTGATTGCGCTTGTATCCAGGGGAATCTCTCCGCTATTGATGCGATCGACAACTGTCAGCGCACGCTGAAACGCGTCGATGACGATCACTGACACCGCTACCAGGGCCACAATTATCAGGGCTGATCCGCGCCGGTACTTCTTCAACACCAGATGCCCTAAACCGGGGCAGACAAGGCCCGAAAGCAGCGCTGCTTTGGTCGATCTTTTCATAAGCCGCCGCCAAAATAAGTGTCCAGGCCCGTCAAGAACATCTGGATTGCGATCGCGACCAGAATCATGCCCATGAGTCGCTCGATCGCAATCAAACCGCGTGAACCCAGGCGCTCGGTGACTGCATTGCCAAACAGGACGACGATCGAAGTCGCGGCCCACGCTACGGAAACAGCAATCAGCCAGACGGGCCATCGCCTGGGCTCTTCGCTCATCAGCAGTAATTCTACCGCCAGTACCGACGGTCCTGCGACATACGGGATTGCGAGCGGGACGATGAAAGGTTCACCCTCAATATCTTCCTGGGTCGTGCGTCCGCGAATGGGAAAAACCATTCGCAGCGCGATAAGAAACAGAATCATACCGCCTGCTATGGTCAGCGCTGGCCCGGAAATGCCGAGGACTCGCAAGAGCGGCTGCCCGAAGAATAAGAAGGCAACCATCACTGCGTACGCGATCAGAAGCTCGCGAATAATCACACGGTTGCGCCGCGATGGGTCGACATCCTTCAGAGCGGCGACGAAGAAGGGAACGTTGCCAAACGGGTCGATAACCAAAAACAGCAATACGATCGCTGACGCCAGTGTCAATGTAATTCTCCAACCAGTTACGGCTAGCTAGACACAGATCATATACGAAGGGCAAGGGCCTGGGCGGCTACGTCACTGCCTTGGCCCTGCCCCAGTAGTTGTAACACAACATCTTTATCCCCGGGATGTACATTCGTTCGTCGACTGTGATTTCGAAACCGGCCCTGGTGATCAAATCCGGTATGTCGCGATTCATGTTGCAGCCGCCGGCGATACGGCTCCAAGGGGAATTCAGCCGATGCTGCCAGCGACGCACATTTTCGTCAGGCGCAAGGCCGTGCTCACAGAAAATCAGGGTCCCACCCGGCTTCAGTACCCGCCGCATGCCTTCCAGCGCGGCGTTCGTATCGGCTATCGTGCACAGGGAGTACGTCACGAGGACCGTATCGACACTGTTCGCCTCGAGCGGAATGCTCTCACCCGGCAGATCAATGAACTCGACGTCCAGATCTGATGCATCGACCATGGCTTGAGCCTTGCGCCGCATGCCTTCCGACGGCTCGAGGCCCCAGACCTTGCGGACTTTTTGCCTGTCGTAAAACGGCAGATTCAATCCGCTACCGAATCCAATCTCGAGGACATCGCCCTCAGCGAGCGGCACGATTTTCTCGCGTTGCTTCTGATTCGGTTTCGCCGAGCACGCGATGTCGATCAGGTGCGGAAGAACGCGATTTTCGTAGAACGTCATAGCTGCACCGGGCCAACGTCGTGATTCACAGCCGTTGTCTCCCTGATTGGGTCGGTCGCATCGACCGCCACGTGACAGGTCGATGTAAGTCTAGTCCTCAGCACCGCGCTTCGCTAGGAACCGATGCCGTGCGGCGCAATCGCGCTATGCATCGAAAGCCGGCGACCATCGCGTCGGCCTTGAGTCGGACATGCACACCTCAGAAAACCGTCACCAGCCACTTACAGACGCTTCCTAAAGTAGTTTCGAGGAAGTGTTCTTAAAAAAAATTCCTTATGTTGACCGCTGCTGTTATCCGCCGGATTCTGGAGTACTCTCGTTACCGATGCAGGACTTGAAATCGGCAAACGCAGAGAACGAATAAGGAGAATCATGACATGTTCGAGAAATCCAACCACCAAGAGAATGCGTCAACAGCCGTTCAGCCACTGCCCGCGAACAGGACCAGGGCGATCAAGCCCGCTGATGTCGGGCAGCCGCCGTTAGCGAGTGCCCCTACAATGAACGCCGCGCCAGAGTTGTCGCCAACAACCGCTACGATTATCGCATCAGACGTGGTATTCAAAGGCGAACTGATTGCCGGCAACGATGTTGTCATTCATGGCACGATTGAAGGCATGATTGCTCGGCATACAAAGAACGTCATAGTCGGCAAAGAGGGCCGAGTCAAGGCCCTAATCCATGCGTCCTGTGTCAAGGTTCAGGGACAAGTTGACGGAGACATATACGGTGACGACCTCGTTGAGCTGATGGACGGCGCACGGGTCAATGGCAACATCTTTTGCCCGTGCATCAGGGTAGAAGAAGGCGCGAGGTTCAACGGCACGGTGAGCATGGCTTAGCACGCTCTACCAGAGCGGCATAACAACCGGCTAATAGCGGGTGATCATCCGGGCACCGGCATCATGTGAATAGCCAAGTCACAGATCACCCACGATTCCGAAAACAATCTCGGATGGAAAGGTCAACTGACTCATGTACTCGCGCCGGGTCTGCCGAAAGCCACAGGCCTCTAATTGCGGCAGCAGCGACACACTTCGACAGCCGCCGAGCAATGCGGGACTGATTCGGTAAATGCGCTGCCAGATGCCATTGTACCAACGCTCGCCTTTGGCCATGTTGACCATTGCCAGCCGCCCGCCGGGGCGCAGCACGCGCCTGAACTCGGCAAGGACCGTGGGAAAATCCTGCTGCGGCAATAGATCGAACATGTAGTTATTAATGAGAACGTCGAAACTGTCATCGGGAAAATCGAGATCGTAAGCATCGCCAACCCGCAGACGATAGTTTTTCGTTCCTGAGCGGGCCGCTTTCCTTTGTGCGCGGATCAGCATCGCCTCGGTCAGATCGATGCCCTCGTTTCGGCCCGATGGGTTGGTTGCGAGAATCCGCTCGAACGCAAGACCCGTTCCCACCGCAACCTCAAGCACGTCCTCACCATTCTGGATGGCGGCCAGTTCCAGGCAGCGATCCCGAGCTCTGCTTTCCGTCAACCTGGCCCACAGGTCATAGGACGGAGCAATTTTCCGGTAAATATCGACAACCCGGCCCTTCTCAATTTGCGCGTCCAGCATTCGCTTGCCCTCGTCGGCTGCTACCGTATTAGGTCACCGGCCGGATGCCGAGCCTTCTTCAGGCGCTTGAGGCAGTTCGACGGGCGGCCCCAATGGCAATTCCGGCGGCGACTGTGGTAGTTCGACCGGCCCGCCGGGAGGGATATCGGGCGACTGCGGCTCGGGTGGCGCCTCGATCGGATTGCCAGGTGGGACTTCCGGCACGCCATTAGTCATCGCGATCTCCACTACTTGATTCCGCTGCAGTAGCGTCTCATCAATATTATTCTTACACGTCGCATGACGCAGTCAATTCTGGGATGTACCTAGCAGTGTCGTTTTCGCCGATAGCGGTCATTTAATTGCCGGGATTTCACCCCCCGACAGACGGCCTGCTCTCGGCCACAAGCAACCATTGAACTAGCCAGCGAATCATTTGGATTCAGATTAGGTCCTTGCACGCAGCGTTCCACACTTTTGCAAACTCTTGGCAGCAATAAACTCCTTGAAATCTGTATAGCCATCAAGACTTTTCTTCGGGTTCACTTTTCCACTGCATACCGGGGAATCTTTCATGAGGGATATAGAGACATCCTCGAACCTCGCGCTGTCAGCATCCTGCAACATTGCTTCAATCATGAATTGATCGCGTTCCATCCATGCCAACGCTTTTGCTGGGCTAGCGACAAACATCTCTATTTTCGACGCCGGCTGTGACTCAGACGTTGACGCAGCCCTCGACGGCGTTTCATGGGCGTTTGATCCAGTGTAAGAAGTCGTACCGCCTGCGCCGCTGAAAATGGCAGTGCCCATTGATGCGAAAATTATTATTACCAACAACTTCGTTACAGGACTGATTCGCTTTTTCTGAGGTGCACCACAACTAGGGCACGATTTCGCTCTCTTGCTAATTTCGTGTTCACAAATTTGGGTCATTACCGGCCCTTCAGGATAAATTCGGCCCAATGTCCACTTCCGAGCGCATAGCGGAAGTTTTCGTACAAGTTTTGCGGTGACCCAAGATATCGAACGGCTGCTTTCACCAGTAGAGCACGTTCAATCAGTGACAAACCATACAAAGAAAAGGTCAGCTAGCGGCCAGACGCGGTCATTGGCGCCCGCTATGCTTTCCAGTTGCTCCGCAGAATGCAGCATCGATTCCGGGCAGCTGTCATTTTCCTGCAGGCCGGGCAAACATCTGTTCGCTGAGCGGCACGTTAACCGTTAGCCATTTGATTGCCGCACGCCAAGTCCCATCGGCGCCAGAGACCCAGCGTGGATGGTGTATGCCATCTTGCACGAAGTCCCAGGGCCCTGCGCCGGAGACGCCAGTGCTTATCGCCGTTGATCACGCGTATAAGGTGTAGGCCTTGCGCCGTTGTCTCTATCCGAAACCGTGGATACTCGAAATCCATCGTTATGACCGCATTGACAACGGTCGGTTCTTCAGCACGGTTTTGCTGCGAGCCGTTGATTGTATTCTTCAACTCCGCCCAAGCCTGGCGGCCACCGATCGCGGTGAGCATCTGCTCGGCCATCTTTTCGGCAGCTGCACCCGTTTCATCGGCCTGAACTGCCTGCCCAAGGACCAACAATACTGATATCGGCACCACGTGCAAGATTATTGTCCGGGTTTGTGCAGAGCGCATGGACTCAGAGTTTATGTCGAACGACAACTTGGCGCAGGGACGCAACACCAGGTTCCGCCCTGAAAATTGCCATTTGTTCCCGTTTCGCAGATCTGGCTAACGTCTGGTATGGGTCAATCGCGCCCAGTCAGCAGTTCGTCATCTGGGCAAGACCAGTTCGACGTGGCAAATGCCGTGCATTGTGGGGCGGCACCTACCAGTAGTCCGAAATTCTTGTGATCTTTCCGTCGGAAATCTCAAGTACTGTAGGTTGAGGTCGGTCGATCTGACTCCAACCATCTTTACTTCGAACCTCCATACTCAAATTGAAAGCCACTACGGTCACTAGTGAACCAATCAGCATTTCAATACTGGACAGCTGCGGCAAGCGGATGGTTCCGAGAAGACCAGACATCGCTTCGAGTATCGACGAGCGTCACTCAATCAAAATTCCGGCACGGGGGTGTTGGTAGGTGGCATTTTCTCCAAGGAGCATTCCATAGCCATCATTTTCATCTGTAGATGCATCCTGTTGCCACATCGCCTTCAGGCAATCTAGGTACTGATCTGCCAGGCAAATCTCCTGTGCTTGCAGTTGGGAAAAAGCAAACAAGAAGCAGCCGAAACCCATCAGGCTGACCAAAGTTCCAAAATTCATGACAAACCTCGCGGAGCTTTGCACTACCTGGCTGGTTATTGACGTGCAAAAATGAAGGATAACACCACAAATGGTGTGTTATGTCGCGACCGGCTGCCGGCCGTGATAAGCGGCCTGCCACAATCTCGGTACCCGAATGACTTCTTCCGCGGCGAGATCGGCGCTATCGGCTACGTTTTTGACAGCGAATTCCTGAACGACCTGGCTACAGCACATTGATGATTATTTTTCCCCGTGCGTGCCCTTCTTCCGAATACCTAATCGCTGCCGGTACTTCACTCAATGGGTAGCGACGGTCGATCACGGGCGTGACTTTGCCCGACTGCATGAGGTCGCCCAGGATGGTCAAATCCTCCTGGCTAAATTGCGCCAGCATCATGCCTAATTCCTGATCCACGAACGGTGATAACACAAATGCCTTTATCGGC
>JAOTUB010000086.1 GCA_029864095.1 Gammaproteobacteria bacterium
GTCGCGCTTGATCACTGCCCATGCGAGCGAACGATGCTGGATTGTCACGGGCCTGTCCGTCGTATCATCGGAGATCAGAATTGAAGTGACCGGGATGCCCTCGTAACTTACATCGACGCCAGGCTCAGCCAGCAGTTCAACGCCCTCTCCGGTTGTGCGCAATTTGCCGATGTATGGCGCAGCGTACGCGGGAAATACGATGTCGTTGTCGGCGGCCGACCCGAAGCGGCTTTCGCCCTCGGGCAGCCAGAACAAACCGGCAAGATTGAGATAACCGTCTGGTCCTTTGAGTCGCTCAAGTCGCTCTGCCCGCCATTGCAAGGTATCGGCCTCGAAGCCAGCAAGGTCGATCGCGCGCTCATCGCCGGTGCACGCCGCAATAAAACACACCGTGATCGCGATCATGCATTTATCTGCTGTATGGTTCATAACCATGAAGTCTAATATGCCTGACTCGTGACGAGAACACCGAACAACGAGGCGCTTGCCTATGCCAGCCTGCAGCCCGAACACATTATTGAGGCGCTCGAGAGCCTGTCATTGCGCTGTGACGGCCGGTTTCTGGCGCTCAACAGCTACGAAAATCGAGTCTATCGACTAGGCATCGAGGGCGGCGCGCCGGTGGTTGCGAAGTTTTACAGGCCCGGCCGCTGGAGCAATGACGCCATCCTCGAAGAGCACAGTTTTGCCAAAGAACTCAGTGACGCCGAATTGCCCGTCGTGGCGCCAAGCGAGATTAATGGGCGTACGCTGCACCACTCAGGACCTTTTCGCTTCGCGGTTTTTGCATGCCACGGCGGTCGGTCGCCAGACCTGGATAACTTCGAGCTCTTGCGTCAGCTTGGTCGCTTGGTCGCGCGAATACACCTGATCGGCAGTACGAGCGATTTCGCACACAGGCCTTCCGTCGACATTGAAAGCTACGGAATCGCATCCATCGACTTCTTGCATGAGCAGAACTTCATCCCGTACGAACTGCACGCCGCCTATGAGAGCATCGCGACACACGTAGTCGCGGCCGTCGAGAACTGCTACGCGCGCACGGGTTCCGTGCAGCAGCTGCGTCTGCATGCCGACTTTCACCCGGGCAACGTATTGGTCAGCGGCGAGCGCCTGCATATCGTCGATCTCGATGACACGCGACGTGGCCCGGCGGTGCAGGACTTATGGATGTTCTTGTCGGGTGATCAAAATGAACAAGCGCCACAGCTGCAGGCGCTGCTGTCCGGCTACACGGAGTTTCGCGCATTCGACGCGCGTGAACTGCATCTCATCGAAGCGCTGAGAAGTCTGAGAATTATGCATTACGCTGCGTGGATCGCCCGGCGCTGGGAGGATCCCGCGTTCAAGCTGGCCTTCCCATGGTTCGACTCGCATCGCTATTGGGAGGATCATGTGCTCGCCCTGCGTGAGCAGGTGGCCTTGATGCAGGAACCTCCGCTCGAGTGGCACGCGGACTGAGCGTTATCTCGACGGCAAATGGCGTCGCCGCGGTGTCAATTCGAATCGCTCAATCCACCGGGAAAACGTCCGTCGGCTCAGCGCCTGTGAAGCATCTATCGATTCGCGGGTCTGTGCCCGTATCGCCTTTGGGTCGATAACGCCACGTTCATCGTCGAGTACTGCCTGGTTGTCGGGAACTGTCAACCAGCGGTCTATCAGCGAACCGTCGACTTCGAGATGAAACTGCAGGCCATACACGTGCTCACCGTGACGAAACGCCTGCACGCTGCTTGCCGGCGAACTGGCTAGGTGTACCGCGTCGGGCGGCAGCTCGATGCCGTCCTCGTGCCACTGAAAGACGGGCTGCGATCTTGCGAATGTCGACAGGACCGGATCGGCAACTCCTGCGTCCGTCAGGTTGACGTCATACCAGCCAATTTCGCGAACGGCGTTACGCCGTACCTTGCCGCCTAACGCTTTGGCGAGCAATTGCGCGCCAAGACATATGCCGAGGACCGACATGTCCTGATCAATCGCCTCGCGGAGTATCTCCACCTCGGCAATCAGGTTGGGATAGCTGTCGATCTGGTCGGAGTTCATCGGGCCGCCAAGCACGATAAGCGCGGCATATTTGTCCAAATTCGGCCTGGTCTTCGGGTCGCGACCAAAATTAACATAGCGGATCCGGAATCCGGCCTCTTTCAGAAGCGGATCCAGCGTCCCGAGTGGTTCGTAGGGAACATGTTGAAATACAAGTATTTTCGGCCTGGCCATTGATATTGCCCGGAGCGCATCCATCACTGCATTGATCGGTCTTTATACCGGCATAGACGAAATTCGTGAAGCCGTCTAGCGCATTGATTCTTAAGCGTGGCCACACTAAAGTGGACTGGTGCTTTTTTTCGCCCGGGAGGGCGGAACTCTGCGGTGTGCGAGCGCTCTGAATATAGGGTCGCACAACCGATAAATGCGACGGGACGCGTCTATTTGACTGGCATGAATCGCACAGCACTACTGGGATTACTGATGGCAGGGCTTCTCGCCGGCTGCGGTTCGAATGTGAAGTTCCAGGCGCCAACAATCCCGGCACCGCTCCTCGAGAAAATCCCAATCTCGGTGGGCCTGCGCATGCCCGAGAATTTCGAGCACTTTGTCCATGAGGAAAAGGTCTACGGCCGCGAGCAATGGTCTATCGATCTGGGCCGATCCAACGCCGCACTTTTCGAACAGCTGTTCGCGCATATGTTTGCAGACGTAACGGTCGTCGGCCCGGAGGATGATCCGCAACTCTTGCCGCTGCATGCGCTCATCGAGCCGAGCATCGAGGCCTTCGAGTTCTCGACGCCGGATCAGAGCAATACCGAAGCCTTCGCCGTCTGGATTCGTTATCGGCTGCGCGTTTACGATCAATCCGGAGATCTGGTATCGAACTGGCCTGTCAGCGCCTATGGAAAAAGCCAGACCACCGCGATGGGAGGAACCGATGCTTTGCAGCGCGCCGCGGTACTTGCAATGCGTGACGCGGCGGCGCTCGTGATTATGAAATTCGACGAGGTTACTCACATCAGTGCATTGGCGGAAAAGTCGGCCGCCGCGAGCGGCTCGCCCGTCGAATTGCCGGCGGATGAAACCCAGGATACCGAGGTGCAGACAACAGCCCTCGAAGGACCGCAAGATGAAGCAGGTTAAGCAGACGGTGAAAGCAAAGTTCCTCATTTTGGTGACCCTGACATCGGCCGCCTGCGTGACGTCGACCGTTCAGGATGCCCGCACAAGCGTGACCGGTATTAACGAGGGCGAGTCTGTCGTTATCATGGCCAAGAGCTATCATCTCGGCAACGAGACAGAGGCGAAGTACATCCGCTGCATCGAGGACAACCTGGCACGTGGCAGACGAGGATTGCGCGTCATTCCACATGCCGAGTTCGTTGATTCACTGTTTCCATGGTTCGAGCCACGCACGGCGCCCGCCGAGACCAAAAACCTCGCAAAATTGATGGCCCGGCCGGGCGTCGCTGACAAGATCGCCGAGCACGGTATTCGCTACATTATCTGGCTCGATGGCGACACCGAGCGCGTCGCCGGCGGCGGCAGCCTGTCTTGCGCCGCGGGCCCGGGCGGTGGCGGATGTTTCGGTTTTGCGTGGTGGCAAAAAGATGCAGATTACGATGCGGCAGTGTGGGACTTGCAGGGCCTTGAATCGGCCGGAACGGTATCAACCGATGTGAGCGGTACGTCGTTCATGCCAGCGCTGGTCATTCCGCTCCCATTTATTGCGCGAACTCAGGCCAAGGCTTGCAAGACGCTTGCCGATCAGCTGCACAGTTTTATCGTCCAGGACGAGACGATTTAGCGCGGATCCGGTTCCGTGTGCGACTACCGCGGTCTTCCGGCCCGGATCAACGCCCTGCGGTAATAGTCCGACTCCAGACTCTCGACAGCTACTACCCTGCCGGTCGATGGCGCGTGCACGAAGCGGCCGTCACCGAGATACATGCCGACGTGCGACATCTTGCCGGAAATCCTAAAGAACAGCAGATCACCGGTGCGAATTTGGCGCGCGTCGACGGGAGCTAGGGCGGTCCAGAGCCCCGTCGTCGTTCGCGGTATGGACTTGCCCGCGTTAGCGTAGGAGTAATGCACAAGACCGCTGCAGTCGAAGCCGCTCGGCGTACTACCACCGTAACGGTACGGCGCCCCAACTTGCTCGAGCGCGACGGTTGCCGCGCGTCTGCCAATTGCCGACCGGTCGCTGCTTCTGGCGGCAGCACCGTGAGCTTGATGGATAACGGCGCTTGACTGGGATCCGGGTTCGGCTCGCGTCGCCTGGTTCGAGGAACATGCAACGCTTCCTGATACAACGGCGAGGATCAGGACAACGTTGCGAACAATGCTGGCTGGCTGGGATATCATAGCGACCACGTCCATTCGGCACAGAACGACTAAGGATACGCAACGCCCGCTGAAGACAGTATGAACTGCATCTCAAGTTTCAAAGCCAAGGGCATCTTGTGTCTTAGCGTTGCATGGTGCGCCGCCTGCGCTGAACCGGTGGCGGAGTCGCCGGCGGCGTCCGATCCGCTGCACTACCGTATAGACTACATCGTCACAGCAGACCCGGTCGCGAACGCGGTGGATGTCAGGCTAGAGTTGTCGCAAGACCGTGCGCTGCTGCGTGAAGTAACCATGCGACCTGACTCTCGAGTGTCAGAATTCGAGGCAGACGGCGATTTACAGATTGGCGACGGCGAAGTGCGCTGGAGACCGCCGGCAGCTGGTGGAACGATGCGCTGGCGCGTGAGCGTGCCGCAGCAGAGAAACGGCGGCGGCTATGATGCCTGGCTGGACATAGACTGGGGTCTGTTTCGGGCCGAAGACATTGTGCCGCGAGCCAGAACTCGCACACTCAAGGGCGCACAGAGCGATACCCGCATGACTTTTCGCTTGCCCCGCGACTGGTCGGTCGTAAGCCAATACTACGCCAAGGACGGACAGTTCCGTGTCGCCAATCCTGCGCGGCGTTTTGACCAACCATCCGGTTGGATCGTACTCGGAAAACTTGGCGTGCGCCGGGAGACAATCGCGGGTATTCGGGTCGCCGTCGCGGGCCCCGTGCGCTCTTCCGTTCGCCGCATGGACACGCTGGCGTTCCTCAACTGGACGCTTCCCGAACTGGCGCGGTTGTTGCCAGAGATGCCATCGCGGCTGACCATTGTCAGTGCCGGTGAGCCGATGTGGCGCGGCGGTTTGTCTGCGCCGCAGTCGCTGTTCGTGCATGCCGACCGGCCACTCATCAGTGAAAATGCGACCAGCACTCTGCTGCATGAAGTCTTGCACGTACTCCTCGGTCTCTCGGCAAAGGACGGCTATGACTGGATCGTCGAGGGCCTGGCCGAGTATTACAGCCTTGAAATCCTCAACCGCAGCGGCACCATTTCGAATTCGCGGCTGGCGGCTGCGAAAGCGCAACTCGCCGAATGGGCAACCAGCGCCAAAACGCTTTGTGGTAGAGCGTCGACCGGCCCGACGACCGCGCTTGCGGTCGGCATATTCGCGGCTTTGGACGACGAAATCCGCGGCAGCTCCGGGGGCAAGACCAATCTCGATGATGTTGTCAGCGAGCTGTCGCGCACTGACACATCCATAGATCTCGCTAGTCTGATCGCAATTGTCGACTCGCTGCTTGGCGACAATTCGGACGTACTGCACATCGACAAGCTGCCTGGCTGTCGTAATATCACGGCTGATGATCAGGAAACGTAGACGCCTCGATGGACCGCCGCCACGATCTTGAAGTCATTCTGCGCTCGCGAACCCCAATCGTCATAATCGAGACCAGGGACGAAGCGCGCATGCTTGAGATGCTCCAATCGATCGCCATTGCCAGCGCGGGCGAAAATTATCTGCCGCTTTTTCGATGGACGGTGACCGACGGACTGCAGCGGATCGACATCGACCTGGAGCCACAGCCACTAAACGCCGAGCCGCGCGAGGTCCTTAAGCACATTCGGGCCGTATCGAAACCGGGCATCTATGTGCTCCTGGACTTTCACCCATTTCTTGAAGATCCGCTGCACGTTCGCCTGCTAAAGGATATCTGTATTCGTTATCGCGAGTTGCCGCGTCAGATCGTGCTGATCAGTCATACTGTCAAGTTACCAAGCGAACTCGAATCTTTTAGTGCGCGCTTCGACATGGCATTGCCGACCGAGAGCGAGCGTCGAGAAATTATTCAACAGGTTGCCAATGATTGGACGTCAGAGAATCCGGGATCGCGCGTGCAGGCAGACTCGAAAGCATACGAACTGCTCGTGCGTAATCTTGCAGGACTAACCTACTACGACACCGCACAGTTAGCGCGCAACGCGATCTATCTGGACGGCGCAATTACCAAGAGTGACTTGCCGGGCGTAATGCAGGCCAAGTACGAATTGCTGAATCGCGGCGGTGCCCTGCAATTCGAATACGATACAGCGCGTTTCAACGACGTCGGCGGCCTGACTCGTCTGAAAGAATGGCTTGCACAACGCAAGTCCGTCTTCCGCGGCGACGAAAGTGCCGCGCACCTGGATGCACCGAGAGGGATTCTGCTGCTGGGCGTGCAGGGATGTGGCAAGAGCCTGGCCGCGAAAGCCACTGCCGGAATTTTTGGTGTTCCATTGCTACGCCTTGATTTTGGGGCCATCTACGACAAGTATCACGGCGAAACCGAACGCAAATTGCGGGAGTCGCTAAAGACTGCGGACGTGATGTCTCCGTGCGTCCTCTGGATCGATGAAATCGAAAAAGGCATTGCCGGCCGCGGCGGCGAGACCGGCACCACGCAACGAGTCCTTGGAACATTCCTGACGTGGATGGCCGAAAAGAAGCGCCAGGTATTTGTCGTTGCGACGGCTAACAACATTAGCGCGCTACCGCCCGAACTTGTGCGCAAAGGAAGATTCGACGAGATTTTCTTTGTCGATTTGCCGGACGCGAAAGTCAGGGCATCGATATTGGCGATTCACCTGGCCAACCGGGACCGGCGCCTCGGCGATTTCGACGTTGAAGCGCTTGCTGAGGCAATGGACGGATACTCGGGGGCAGAGATCGAACAAGCCGTTGTAGCAGCCTTATACGCCGCTCACGCAAAGAAAGAGCCTTTGGCAACCGCGCATATTCTGCATGAAGTACAGCAGACCCGGCCATTGTCGATTGTCATGCAGGAGCAGATCGCGGCGCTTCGGCATTGGGCCGACGGCCGCACCGTCGCATGTGACTAGCCGCGTAGTTGTGCCATTTTATGTAATACCTGGCATCTGACGGCCGAGGTTATCTGCCCCTCAACCCGTGGTAGTATTGTGGGATGGCTAATGATAAAAACAATATAAACGAATTAGTCTCAGAAGAAGACGACCCGACTGCAGAACTGGAGACACTGGCGCTCAAGCACGCGTCTGCAACGCGTAACGATAGTGACTCGTCCGAATCTGCAGCAAATACCTACGGCTACGGCAACGAAGACGCCTCGCATGCTTCGATTCCCGAACTCAGATCCGATCTTAAGGAACGATCGGAGACAATCAGTCGCCTGCAATTTGACATCGAACAGCTACGTGCCAAATGGATGGGCCTTGAGACAGAAATCACAGCCCGCGAGGAAATCACCGACAAGCTCAACCAGGAACTCGTCGAATCGCAAAGAATCCTCGCGCGCAAAGAGAAGCTTCTCAAGAAACGAGACCAGTCAATAAAAGCTCTCAAAGCCGAAATCCGCGACCGAAATGACCACTATGGTGAGCTTGAGGCGACCGTAGCAAAACACGAAGAGCACATTGAGAAATTACAGCGGGAACTCGCACAGGATCGCAGCCACGAAGTCGAAGACGCCCGGCTGCTTATCAAACAGCAGGCCGGTCAGATAGTAAGTGCAGCAGCAACGGTTAAAGAACTACAAGCACAGCTCGAACGCACCGAGCTCTATGCCGATTCATTGCGACAACAGTTGCAGGAGCGAACCGCCGTAATCACGCAGGTCGAAGACATGCGCGAGCTTCTTGACTCAACTGTGAATGCCGCAAACGATCAGCTTAAAAAACTGGAAGCTGCGCTGGCAACTGAAAGAAATACGAATGCGGATCTTACCAAGCAACTAGATGGTCTCAAGGAAGCGCACGCCGAAGAAATTCGCACTATTCGTTTCGAACTCGGCGAAGCTCAGGAGACCGTCGCGCAGCACGAACTCATTGCCCGGCAGTTGGCTTCGGATCTTGTCGACACGCGTGAATTTCGAGCCGAACTTGAGCAGGTGCTTGCGAAGACCGAGGAACAAAACACTTCGCGTATCGAACAACTGGAAAAAAAGAATCGCAAGTTGTTGCGCGAGGCTGCTGAGGCCGCAGAAAAACTGGAGACCAAGAGCCAGGCAATCAACTGCCTGCTTGCAGAGCTCTCTAAGAAATCGCAGCAGATTGAATCTATCGGCGCAATCGAAGGTGTCATTCAGGACATCGATAACCGCATGTCCGAGCGAATTGATGATCGGCCAAGCACAGACCGCGATCGTGTCACGCGGGTGCTGATCGGCTCGATTGAGGGGCAGGAGCTGCGCTTCCCGCTTTTTAAAGACAGGCTGACGATCGGTCGCACCGAACAGAATGACATCCAGCTCAAAGCATCGTATGTCAGCCGGCGCCATGCGGTTATTGTCACCGAGCGGGACGCAACCCGCGTCGTGGACTGGGGCAGCAAAAACGGCGTATTCGTCAACGCGAAACGCATTACTGAGCACTTCCTGAAAAACGGCGACATCGTAACGATCGGCACAGCAGACTTCCGCTACGAAGAGCGCCCCAAACGCGACGCCTGAAGAGAACTGGTCGACACCCGGGACTGTGAGCGTAATCACGGCAATATGCGGCCGTTCGATATATTGTGTCTATCAAGTTGCAGGGAATGCATGACGGTAGTGATGTTTAGCGACAGGGTAGTCAAGCTGGAAAGTCTCACCGACACGCAGGAAGTCAGGCGGGATAGAGGCCGCTTGATCGCCCGCAAGATCTGGCTGCCAAAAGCACTGTACAACCTCCTGCCCTACTTCTATTTGGTCTCCGGCTTCAGCGCCCTTCTGGCAACGCTTTATATCAGCAATTGGCTATGGGTCGTGCCACACTACCTGTTGTTTTCTATTGCCTGCCTGCACATGGGCGCACTCGTCTACTGGCGTCGTCATCGCCGCTAATGCTTGATCTTTGCCGGGGCGTAGGCAACGATATCTGCTTCTGACTCCGTCGAGAAGGTTATCTTGGGGCAAAACGCGTTGAAGCAGGCCGCGCTCAAAGAAACGGCCTTGTTCCTGGGCCTGTTGTTCTTCGGATTGGTGCTGATGCCGATAGCGATCTATTGGGTCGGCCAAAATGTATTCGGGCGCTATGGCGGCTACGGCTACGCCGACTTTTTCGGGACCCTGAGCGAAAATATTCGTGGCGGCGACCGGACCGCCTGGTTCTTTGTGCTCTCACCGTACCTCGTCTGGCAATTGTTGCGCCTGACGCTGTCTGGCTGGCGGCGCGCCGGCCAACGGGCTGATTGATTCTGGCCGGAGCTGTGCGAAAACCCCGGAAACTGTGACGCTGATCACATTTTTTCCTTTAACAACAGCCCACTAACGACGATCGCCTAGAAATTATGTTAACAATGATGCATGCTTATCGGTGGCAGGTTCTATAGTGGCCTCCCAGATCACAATTCAACAGTGCCGGCGCGAGCAATAACTATGAAGCATTTCATGCATTGGCTTAGCAGCAGAATATCGCCACGGAAGGCTTCCCCGGACCCGAAGCTCGGCAAAGCCGGGGCGCGCCCTCGTCCGACGGACGCACACTTGCGGCGTCCGGTCGTCCCCGCGGCGGCCCGGGCGCCTCGCGCCAGGCAGCCCGAGGCCGCGCGGCAACCCGCGGCCGTTGACGTGAATCCTCACCTGGATGGTCGCATCCAGGACAACGGCCCCGGAAAGAACGTGCTGATTCGCAACAAATACGTGCGCGAAGATACGGGCACGCACGAGACACTCACGATCCTCGACGACTCGATGCTCGAGACGGACGAAGAAGCAGGGATGGATCCCTACAACACGGGTCAGTTCGATCGCTCCAAGCATTGGGACAAGCGGCTCAAGTAGCGACGTCTGCCTCCTGCGCCAAGCTCAGCAAATTCCAATCGGCGCCTGTAAGGAGCAGCAATGAGTTTGCGCGTTTCGTTTGAGCTCGACGAGAGCGATCTGACACACTTCCGATTAATCATGCGCGAGGCGCGCAAGGCCGTCGCACGAATGGCACCCGAAGAGATCGTTGCAGCTGCCGAGGTCATGCTGCAGGACCTCGTCACGCGAAGCACTCCGGGTTTCATACTGGAACGCATCAAGAAGCTGCAAATGCTGATCAGAATGATGACGGACCTGGATTGGCGATTGCCGCATCAAGAGGCGACGCGGGTGCTCAACGCACTCGCCTACTTTACCGAGCCGGACGACCTGATTCCCGACCACATTCCAGGCCTTGGCTTTCTCGACGATGCGATCATGGTCGAACTCGTCGTCCGCGAGCTAAAGCACGAGATTGAAGCTTACCGAGACTTCTGTGAGTTTCGTGACACCCAGAGGGACGAGCGAAACAGGAGCACGCGGACCCGTCGAGATGAATGGCTCGCAGCCCGTCGTGATGAACTGCAAAGTCGCATGCGGCGGCGACGCGAGCGTGGTCGACAATTGGCCGAGGGGACCACATCATTGCGGCTATTTGACTAGGCCCAAAAGTACCAGCCCGTTGCCACCAAACCGGCCCACATGAGCGCTTGCCCGCACCAGCGTGCCGCATGATGAATCAACAGTGCATAGAAACTCGCAGCCGAAATGATGGTCATACCGGAGAAGATGGAAACACTGGACAGCAAAGGCCTGAATTCGTGGCGCAGTCGCGGATAGTCGTCTCCCAGTATCAGGAAGACGAACAGCACTGCCGCAAGGCTAACTGTGATCGCGAGACAAGATCCGAGCAAGATGCCGGTGATTACAGTCAGTGGCCGCATAGAGAAATTTCCATATTGGACTATTTATTACCGCTTGAATGAGGTGGATTTTATGCCAAATACGCCCTTGATCGGAGCGCGCCGGACATCTAGCCTAGCCGCATTGGCTTGATCACACATATTTTCGCCGATATTGGAGAGAGTTTTGAAAGCATTAGAGACCCGTCGTCGTGCCTGGTTCGCTGGCCTGCTGCTCGGTCTGCTCGCAGCGCCCGTCATCGCAAGCGACCAGGCCACTGTTTCCAATGACGATCTGTTGCCCGAATCGCGACACGAGAATATCGGCGAACTGGTTACGCAGTTCATCCAGAAGTCACACTATATGCGCGTATCGGTGAACGACGAGCTGTCGTCACGGGTAATGGACAGGTATATCGAAGCACTCGACCGCAATCGTATGTACCTTCTCGCAAGCGACATCGAGTATTTTGAAGAATACCGCTACCGGCTGGACGACGTGGTCCGTAGCCAGCCGCTGAATCCGGTTTTTGACATGTTTTCCGTCTACCGCAGCCGGGTTCGCGAGCGGTTCGAATTCGCGCTGACACAACTCGAGAACGAGCCGGATCTGTTGCTCGACGAAGACTACCAATTTGATCGGGAAAATATGCCTTGGGCGATCACGACTGCCGAACTCGACGAATTGTGGCGCCAACGTGTGAAGAACGACGTCCTGAATCTGGCTTTGGCTGACAAACCGTGGGACGAGTCACGAGATGTTCTGACCAAACGCTACACCCGCTATCTGAAACGTATGGATCAGGTTAAGAGCGACGACGTCTTTGAAACCTTTATGAACGCATTCGCGCACACGCTGGACCCGCACTCGAGCTATCTGTCACCGCGGAATTCGGAGGAGTACCGGATCCAGATGAGCCTCTCGTACTTCGGTATTGGCGCTTCGCTCCAGACCGAGGATGACTACGTGCACATCGTCAACATCATCCCTGGAGGCCCGGCGTCCATTGACGGTTCGCTAAAACCCGAGGACAAAATCATCGGTGTTGCCCAGGGAACAGACGGGGCCATGGTCGACGTCATTGGTTGGCGACTCGACGATGTCGTCGACCTGATCCGCGGCCCTGTCGATACGGTCGTCCGACTGCATATCATTCCGGCCGGCGCCCTGCCCGGCAATAGCGACAAAGAAATCAGCCTGACGCGCGGCCAGGTGCGACTTGAAGAACAGGCCGCCAAGAGTGAAATTATCACGGTTCCGCGCGACGGTCGGGAATGGTCGATCGGCGTTATCGAAGTGCCCAGCTTTTATCGCGATTATCGTGCACTGAGTAATGGCGACAAGAACTACACAAGCACAACCAAGGATGTGAAACGCCTGATTGGAGAGCTTGAGGAGCAAGGCATTGACGGCTTGATTATCGATCTGCGGGACAATGGCGGTGGTCATTTGACCGAAGCGACCGCGCTTTCCGGCTTGTTCATCGATAATGGCCCGGTGGTACAGCTGCGCAATTCGAATGGTCGCATCAGCCGTCTCGACGACCCCGATCCGGTCGCGCGAGTCGCGTACAATGGACCACTGGCTGTTCTGATCAATCGATTCAGCGCCTCGGCATCGGAAATCTTTGCGGCCGCAATTCAGGACTACGCGCGCGGTGTGATCATAGGCCAAAAAACCTTTGGTAAGGGCACCGTACAGAACCTGTATTCGCTTGATCAGTACCTGCAGCCGGAGGATGACAAGGGATTTGGCCAGCTAACGCTGACAATCGGCAAGTACTACCGCGTCACGGGCGAGAGCACTCAACATCGCGGCGTAAACCCCGATATCGACCTGCCTTCGCCGATTGACTCCGACGAGATCGGCGAGAGCGTGCGCGACAGCGCGCTGCCCTGGGATACGATCCAGACCACTCGCTTTCGCGCCGGCGAGCCGCTCGACACCACGATTCACTCCCTGACGGTCAGGCATTCGGAGCGTGCGAAAGATGATCCGAATTTCCAATACCTCATGCGCTACATCGAGGATGATCGCGAGGCACGATCGCGTACGTCGATGTCGCTGAATATCGAAACGCGGCGCGCCGAGCGCGAGGCAGATCTCGTTCGCGCGTTGGATCTGGAGAACGAGCGTCGCAAGGCCTTGTCCCTGGAGCCCCTTGAGAGTCTCGAGGATCTCGATGACGATGAACTCCCCGACGTGCAGCTTGACCAGGCGGCCGGCATTGTTACAGACTTGGCCGTGATGCGTGAGGTCAAGGCCGTCCCGGCACAGACCGCCCAGATACGGCCCTGACAGAACACGCTTGCAAGACAGTATATCGGAGTTCTACGACACTAAAACACCGATCTGACGCAGCGCCCTGGAGGGCCCGTGGATACACGGCAGGCACCGCAAACGTATGTTGCACTCAGTATCATGGCTTTCCTGAGCCTGAGTGCCTGGTGCGCGTCTGCCCTGGCCTCCAGCGAGACCCAGGCTTTGAGTCCTTTACTGGCGGCACACAGCGACGCGTCGCTACCGGACATTCTGCGCGGCGATCCCCGGGTGCCGACCCTGCGCACGCTGGATTCGTCGACGATCGTTACGCAGCCAGCGTTAACCGACGCGCGACAAGAAACCACAGAATTGCAGAGTAGCGATCACGAGGCGCCTGACGAGGCCTCTCTTCTCATCACCGAGATTCCCGATCTCACAACGCGCCTGCCTGGCGTCTCAGCCGTTGATCTGCCGCGCTTTCGGCGCTATATGCTGCGCACGGATATCTAGCGGCTCAGGATATTGTCCAGATCCCAGTATTTTTCGCCGAGCAGGTCGGCATCCATTTGTCTTTTGACGCCGCCGGCACCAATCGCAAAAACGGTCGATACACTGCCGGACACTGGTACAGCGTCGTCCTCACTGCGAAATTGTGCGTTATCGGCGATTAATTTTGCACGCTTCTGCAATATATCTGCCAATTCGGTCGACTTGTCCAACGAATCGCAACGCTTCTTCACAAGTGCAATGATCTTGTCGCATTCCTGCTTGGAACCATAGTTACGAGCGCCGACACTCTTCTCGCCGGCTTCTTTTGCCATGTCTGCCAAATCGTCTTCGCTGAAGTGCAAATAGAGTTGCTGCGCGAAGGCAAGAATCATGAAGTTGATAAGACGCTTGGTGGGAATGGCCAAGCCTTCGGTTTCCGGCGGCTCACGGTTCCGAATCTCGTCGTACCGTAGCAGCAGCGCCTGTTCTTCGTGCTGGGCAACAGCGATTGATTCCGCAATACTATGTAGGCTCGCCGTTAGAGATCGGTGTCGAAAAAAATGAAATAATCCGCTCATTGTCGACAAGCGATGCTGCTCGGCTTGCAGACGGTCTTCGAGAAGCTGAACCTGCATACGCTTCTCGCCGACCTTGATTTCGACGGCCGCCGCCTCGCGTGCCCGGTCCTCGTTCCAGGTTCGTAATTTCTGACTATTCTGTTTCTGTTCACGCTGCTGTTTGAGTTGTTCTGCGAAATTTTCGAGCTTGCTTTGGCAGCTGCGATTCAAATACCTTAGTTGGTAGTAGATGATGACGTTGTAAATGGAATCGGGATCGAGCAGCAGCTGCTCGAGGAAATCGAGCTTCTGTTGTGCCCTTGCTGCCACGCCCTCGTAATGCTTTATGCGGTCCTTTAAGTTGAACTGCTCATCACGCAGCTCGTCAAACTCCTTTTTCAGTTCCGCACGATTCCA
>JAOTUB010000219.1 GCA_029864095.1 Gammaproteobacteria bacterium
TGCATGTCACCGCGGGCCTTGTAGCGGAACCAGAAAAAAAAGCTAATGACGACCGCAAGCGCAATAAACATTGTGATCGGAATGAGTTCTTCAGCCACTTTAATTACTCCATTTGTGTGTTGCTGCTCTTTGAGCAGGTCTCACTGGGTAGATGCCTGTCGCGACGAACTTGGATGCAAATTCCTAATGCATTGTTTTTGTGAGGTTTTGTCATAAATCATCGGGTCCGGGGTCACAGCAACATACGTCTGCGCGTTATATGACTGGCCTGCCCGGTCAACCAATACCTGAGCGCGACGTTCTTAAATAACGGCCACGTTCCCTGTCTGACACGAGTGTAGACCTGTTTTCGGCCTGCTGACGGGCTACGAGGAGATCGCCTGATGAGAACTGACGCTGCAATCGCCGCCAATCGCTTTGGTCTGGGCGCCAGGCCTGCCGATCTGCAGAAAGTAGACCGGAATCCACAGGCCTGGCTGCTCGATCAGCTGCAGGGCCCGTCGCGGCAACCCGGCGAACTGCGGAGCCTGCCGGACACGGCCGACGTGTTGGTCGAGATGCAGGACCTGCGCCGCGAGCGTCGCGACATGCGCAACGCGACAGAGGCCGCGCTGGCGCCGGATATCGTCAAAGCTTATGGGCGCACGATTCGCCGGCACTACCTGGATCAGAGCGAGGCGCGATATCGGCTCGCCGCCCGTAGCGACTATCCGTTCTTCGAGCGCCTCGTTCATTTCTGGTCGAATCATTTCGCGGTCTCTGCGGACAAGCAACCAATGCCGGCGCTCGCTGGTCTTTACGAGAACGAGGCGATACGTCCGAACGTCACGGCGAACTTCGCTGACTTGTTGATCGCTTGCGAGCAACATCCGGCGATGATCCTCTACCTGGACAATCAGCGCTCCGTCGGGCCCGGCTCACGGTTAGGCCGCCGCGCGAATCGCGCGCGGCGGGAGCGAGAGGTTGGCCTCAACGAAAATCTCGCTCGCGAGATACTCGAACTGCATACGCTGGGCGTGCATGGTGGTTACACGCAGGGAGACGTGACGACGTTTGCGAAAGTGATTACAGGCTGGTCGATCGGCGGCGCTGGCGAGAACGCCCGTTTCGCAGAGGGCGAGCCCGGTCATTTCGAATTCCGTGATGCGATACATGAGCCTGGCGCGCACGAGGTTCTGGGCCAGCACTACCCGCAAAAGGGTATTGCTCAGGGCGAAGCAGTCCTCCGGGACCTGGCCGCGCATCCCTCGACGGCACGATGCATCGCTACGAAGCTGGCGCGCCATTTCGTCGCGGACGAGCCGCCGCAGGCGTTGATCGACGAACTGACTGCTTCTTATCTGGAGTCCGGTGGCGAACTCACGAGTGTTTACGAGACGCTTGTCGGGGCGAAGGCCGCCTGGGCTGCGCCGCTCAGCAAATACAAAACGCCGCACGATTTTGTTATTTCGACATTTCGCGCTTTTGACCACGTTCCGGACAGCACAAGATTCGTCGTCGGTGCGCTGGATCTCATGGGTCAAACGCCGTTCCGCCCGGGCAGCCCTGCCGGCTGGCCCGATACGGCAGATCACTGGGGTGGCGCCGACGCTTTGTACAAACGCATCGAATGGTCGAACACGGTCTCCAGAGTGGTCGGCTCGCGCATCAATCCGGTCGAACTCGGCGATGCCGTGCTGGGACCGACATTGAGCGCAGAAAGCCGCAAGGCTGTCTCACGTGCCGAAAGCAACGTGCAGGGCATGACGCTGTTATTGGCGTCCCCCGATTTTCAGCGGAGATAAGCATGCTAAGCAGACGAGACATACTCAAGGCCACGGGCATGGGTGCGATCGCGGCTTCCCTGCCCGCTGTGTCCTTCGCGAGAGCCAACACCAACTCACGCTTTGTGCTCGTGATTCTGCGCGGTGCGGCAGATGGCCTCGCAATCGCTGCACCTTATGGCGATGCTAATTACAGCAAGCTGCGTGGCGAACTTGCGCTGCCGTCTCCGGATAACGGCGGCGGCTTGTTCAAGCTCGACGGCATGTTCGGGCTACATCCGAGCCTCTCCGGCGTTTTCGAGGAATACGGCAAAGAGCGCGCGCTGATCGTGCACGCTGTCGCCAGTCCCTACCGCGAACGCTCGCACTTCGATGGCCAGGATGTTCTGGAAAACGGTGCCGCAAATGTCGGCGCACTGCGAGACGGCTGGTTGAACCGGGCAATCGCGCCGCTGGGCGGCTCGCTTGGAAGCGAAGTGGCGATCGCGATGGCGCAGAACACGCCGCTCGTGCTCCGCGGTGACCATTCCGTCACGAGCTGGGCGCCGTCTCGACTACCCGACGCCGACGACAGTACGTTGCGACGTTTGGAGGCTATGTACGCAGAAGACGAGTTCTTTGCGGCGAGGCTCGCGCAAGCGCTCAAGTCCCAGGAAATTGCGGAGGGCCAGGCAGGTCTCGACCAGACGAAGTCCCGCGGCAATGACGCGCAGCAGATGCGCACGATGATGCAGGCGACGGCACGATTCCTGATAGCAGCGGACGGACCACGAATTGCGGTGCTCGAAGCCGGCGGCTGGGACACGCATGCCAACCAGGGTGCAACGACCGGCGCGCTGGCGAACAGGCTCAGTGGCCTCGATACGGGCTTGATGGCGCTCAGGGATGCACTCGGAAACGCCTGGTCGCAAACGGTCGTCGCCGTCGTCACCGAATTCGGGCGCACAGCAGCGGTCAATGGCACGCGCGGTACGGATCACGGCACCGCGTCGGTGGCGCTGCTGCTTGGCGGTGCAGTAAACGGTGGGCGGGTCGTCGCAGACTGGCCGGGTCTGGATAAATCAGATCTGTATCAGGGACGCGATCTCAAACCGACAGCCGATATTCGCAGCTTGTTCAAAGCCGTGCTCTCGGAACACCTGTCGGTCGCGGACTCGTTCTTGAATCGTACGGTATTTCCGGATAGCGGCGCAGCGGCGCCCATGAGGGACCTGCTCCGCGGCTGACGCCTGGATACTGGCAGTACGTTAACCCCACCCGGCCGCCGGCCGCGTTTGTATCGGGCATGAACGCCATTGTCCGCCTTGTCGCCCGCAATCAGGATCCGCGCTGGTATCAGATTGTCGTACTCAGCCTGCTGCTTACTTACGGCGTCGTTGCGCTGGACTTCGGTATCCACTGGCAAAACGCAGTCGCCATCATGGCCACTGCGCAATTTGTCCAGTTCATCGCGACACGCGCTGTCGGACGGCACAAGTTCGATCCGCTTAGCGCGCTGATAAGTTCGCTATCACTTACCTTACTGCTACGAACAGATGTAATAGCACTCGCGATGCTCGCGGCGACTGTCGCGATCGGCAGCAAATTCCTCATCCGTGTTCGCGACAAGCACGTCTTCAACCCGGCAAACGTGGCCCTGGTCGCGCTCATGTTGGTCAGCGACCAGGCATGGATATCCTCGGGCCAATGGGGCAGTGCCGCGATCGGCAGCCTGGCGCTGGCGTGCCTCGGGTTCCTCGTGCTGACCCGCGCCAGGCGCGCCGAAACGACGGTCGCGTTCATTGTCGCGTTCGCGATTTTGATCACAGGGCGGGCGCTCTGGCTCGGCGATCCGCTAAGCATACCGCTGCATCAGTTGCA
>JAOTUB010000087.1 GCA_029864095.1 Gammaproteobacteria bacterium
TCGCCGCTGCGCTCGAGGATGTCTTTGGCGATGTCGCGAAACTCGCAGAGGAGTGCCGGTTCGCCGACTGCACCCACACTGCCGAGCCCGATTGTGCCGTGCTGGCCGCGATCGAGTCGGGCGATCTCGATGCGGACCGGCTCAAGCGTTACCGCAAGCTACTGTCGGAAGATCTCCGGAATACTCAGAGCCTGGCCGAGCGCCGCGCCCGCGATCGCTCGACAGGCAAGCTTTACAAGTCCATTCAGGCTGGCAAACGACGCGACAAGGGCGGCGAGTAGAACCCGGGCGGCTGTGACACGAAACACGCACGCGATGCAGATAATGCCGATATAATGCGCCACCTTTCGCGGCGCACCGTTCATGTTTCCCACTGAGAAAATTCGCAACATCGCGATCATTGCGCATGTTGATCATGGCAAGACCACGCTGGTCGATCGCCTGCTGCAGCAATCCGGCACGCTCGATGCGCGTGCCGATGCGCCCGAGCGCGTCATGGACTCGAGCGACCTCGAGCGCGAGCGCGGCATCACGATACTTTCGAAAAACACCGCAATCAGTTGGAAAGGTTGGCGCATCAATATCGTCGATACGCCCGGGCACGCCGATTTTGGCGGCGAGGTCGAGCGCGTGTTGTCGATGGTGGATGGTGTGCTGTTGCTTGTCGATGCCGTCGAAGGCCCGATGCCGCAAACGCGATTCGTGACCCAAAAAGCGTTTGCACAGGGATTCACGCCACTCGTTGTCATCAACAAGATCGATCGCGATGGCGCCAGACCGGGCTGGGTGCTCGATCAGACCTTCGAGCTATTTGACCGACTCGGGGCAAGCGACACGCAGCTCGATTTTCCGGTGGTTTATGCCTCGGCACTGGAGGGCTACGCGGGCCTGGGGCCCGAAGTAAGGAGCGGCGATGCGTTGCCTCTGCTGGATGCAATAATCGAGCATGTTCCGGCTCCCGATGTGCAGGTTGGCGGCCCATTGCAGCTGCAGGTGTCGAGTCTGGATTACAACTCGTATGTTGGTGTGCTGGGCATTGGTCGTATCAGCCGCGGTACGGCAAAGGCGAATTCGCGAATAACGATTGCGCGGCCTGATGGCACGACGAAAAATGCCAGGCTGATGCATCTGTACGGATTCAGTGGCCTGGAGCGCGTCCCGGTCGAGGAAACAGGTGCCGGCGATATCGTTGTCTTCAGCGGCATCGACGACCTGCAGATCTCTGACA
Organism: Gammaproteobacteria bacterium; assembly: GCA_029864095.1. Lineage (GTDB taxonomy): Bacteria > Pseudomonadota > Gammaproteobacteria > Steroidobacterales > Woeseiaceae > UBA1847. The sequence continues at coordinate 1,229 of JAOTUB010000087.1, forward strand.
CGATTTGTCCGCGTGATGAGCCTGATGCGCTTCCGGCCCTGAAGGTGGACGAGCCGACGATCAGCATGACGTTCCAGGTGAACAAGTCACCCTTTGCAGGCCAGGACGGCAAGTACCTGACGAGCCGGCAGATTCAGGCGCGACTTGCTCAGGAACTCAAACATAACGTTGCGTTGCGCGTCGAGGAGACTGGCGATCCGGATAAGTTTCGCGTTTCCGGGCGTGGCGAACTGCACCTGTCTGTGCTCATTGAGACGATGCGCCGGGAGGGTTTTGAACTGGCCGTCTCACGGCCAACGGTCATCGAGCGCACTGTCGACGGCGCTGTTCACGAGCCCTGGGAACTCGTTACGGTCGACTTTGCCGAAGAGTATCAGGGTGCGGTTATGACGCGTCTGGCGGATCGCAAAGGCGAGCTGTTGAACATGTCGCCAGACGGTCGGGGCAGGATGCGACTCGAATATCGAATCCCTGCACGTGGCCTGATCGGCTTTCGCACGCAGTATCTGACCGTTACCGCTGGAACCGGCTTGCTCTATTCCGTGTTTGATACCTACGCGCCGCGGGTCAATGCAGACATCGGGCAGCGCAACAACGGCGTCCTTGTCTCGAACGTGGCTGGCAAGGCGCTTGGTTACTCACTCTTCAACTTGCAGGAGCGTGGTTCGCTGTTCATCAGTCATGGTGTTCAGGTTTACGAAGGGATGATCGTCGGCATTCACAAACGTGGCAATGATCTGCCTGTGAACCCGACCAAGGGCAAACAGCTGACCAACATCCGCGCAGCGGGAACGGACGAGAACATTCAGCTGACGCCGCCGCTGAATTACTCACTCGAGCAGGCGCTCGAATTCATCGATGACGACGAACTCGTCGAGATCACGCCGCTGAATATTCGTATACGCAAGAAATTGCTGAGTGAGGGCGAGCGCCGGCGCGATGCGCGAACGCGGGCGAAAGAGGCCGCGCTGTAAGGTATAATCGCACCAGTGTATTACGGCGAACGATTCAACAGCATCAGCCACCTTGTAGGCGCTTCCCTGGCGCTCGTCGGCGGTGCGGTGCTCATCACGATGGCGACGATCGACGGTGAGCTCAGCAAGATCGTGAGTTACACCATCTATGCCGTGACGCTGTTCTTGCTCTATCTCGCGTCGACTCTGTATCACAGCGTTGCGGGGCGGGCGAAAGAGGTTTTGCAGAAAGTCGACCATCAGGCGATCTATCTCCTGATCGCCGGTACCTACACACCGTTCATCGTGCTTGCAGTGAGTGACCCCCTGCGCCGGTGGATGCTCGGAGCAGTTTGGGGTATGGCATTTTTCGGCATGATTCTCGAGGCGCTGCCGCGTCGTGGCGCGCGGATCGTACCGGTAATCATCTATCTTATGATGGGTTGGCTCTGCGTATTTTTTCCGGACTCTTTTCTTGCTGCCCTTCCCCCAGGGAGCCTTGCATGGCTAATTGCAGGCGGGGTCTTCTATACTTCCGGTGTCATTTTCTTTGCATTGGACAGCTGGTATCCCTGGTGCCACGGCATCTGGCACCTGTTCGTTCTGGCCGGAAGCGTCAGCCACTACTTCGCGATCGTCCTCTTGTAAGATCGACGCAATGTTTTTATCGCCGAAAAACTTCTCCATCTCTTCGTCCAGGCGTTCACTATCCTCAATCTGATCCTGTTCAAGTTTCTCGATCTTGTCGATCGACCGTTTGTCTATTGTTGGCCCTGCCGTCGCGACGACGGTCGGAGTGATGAGCACGATAGTCTCGGTATTGGTATGAGTTTTCGTGCGATTCGAGAACAAGCGGCCGAACAGGGGTATGCGGCTGATAACCGGAATGCCACGCTTGCTTTCGTCGACGCGATGCTTGATCAGGCCGCCCACGAATACTGTCCTGCCATCCGGCACGATCATGCTGGTCGTGACTTCGGTGGTCGTTTGTGACGGTATGCCGGTGATTGGATCGATAACGCCGGTACTGACTTCAGGATTGATGTCCATCATGACCCGGCCGTCATCATCGACGCTCGGAGTAACACGCAATATCACACCGGATTCGAGAAACTCGACACTCTCGGTGGTGACCTGGTTAATCGTTGTCGTGACCGAATAGCCACGCCGGTCGCCAATAATTACTTCGGATTCTGCCCCTTCGACTGCAAGTAGTTTCGGGGTCGATAACGTTCGTACCCGGCCCTGCGACGTTAGTGCGTTGAGCGTTGCGGTAATGTCTGGCGTGGCGTAGTCGAAAAACAGTCCGGCGCTCGTCGAGTCGCTGAGTCCTTGCGTGCCGAACTCGCCGCCGCCGCCGTCGGAGTCGAAGAGCTTGCTCCAGTCCAGGCCGTAAGAGTCCTCGTCGGTCAGCGTGATCTCGAGGATCTTTGCCTCGATCAGTATTTGCGTGGGTGCCACGTCGACCTCACCCGCGAGCACAGCAATTCGCCGTAGGAACTCCGGCGTGTCCTCAACAAGGAACATGTTGCGGTCCGCAAACACAGTAATCTCGCCGTACTCCGACAGATACGGATCCAACAAGGCCTGCATTTCCTCGACCTCGACGTACTGCAGTTCGAAACTCCTGACTCGTGTCAAGGCGTCGGGTGCGTACTTGCCGGCCTCGTCGCGATCAATGATGTAATAGTTGTTATCGTAGTATTCGACCGCAAGACCAGCGGCGTTCGCAATTGCGCGGATAGCATCGGGTAAGGTCATGTCGTACAGGCTAAATGAGACTGTTTCTGTGCTGTCTGTCGATACGAAGACGTTAGTACGCTGTTCACGCGAGATCATTTCCATGACGTCTGCAAGGTCCGCATCTTTCATCGTCATGCTGAGGCGGTGCTCAACGTCCTGTGCGCGGACTGGCAAACTCGTCGCAAGGACAAGAAGGGCCAGTAACCGACCAAACAGTTTTATTGTGCTTTTTGAAAAACTATTCATCGTCTTGTTCCAGATTTGGCTTGACGTATATCGTTAGCTGATTACCTTCCCTTGTGAAAACAGCACGGTCTTCAAAGACCTGCAAAAGCGTATAACCCTGAACCTCGTCGCCGGGACGTAAGATCTTGCCGCCGACATTGGCCAGCTTGTCTCGCGACGCCACCAGAGTTGCCCGCAGATCCAGTTCTTGCGTCGACCCGTCGGGCCTTTCCCGGAGCCGGTCGGGGATTGTTACCTGGGACGGCGGCCGTGAGAACGGATTGTGCGCGAGCCGCGGCGGCTCCGCCGCGGTTGCAGCGACGCAAAGCGCCAGCAAGAGGCTGGTTGCGACGGCAAGTTGGTGCAATTGATTCATCATTGGATCGCCCGGTACGACGCGAGGCTAAGGTCCGCGGTCAGCAATGGCTCGTCGTCGTCATTGTCGCGCCGCCTCAAGCCGTATTCCTTTACTACGAGATAGCCTAGATCGTTACGTGCATCCCAAAGCCAGCGGTAAAGATCACGGTACTGGCCGACCAGCTGGACGTTGAAGAGAATCTCCTGAAAGATCTGCACGCGTTCACCGGTGGCTGGTTCGACACTGACGAGTTCGACGTTGTTGTTCCACGAAACGCGCTGCAATCGACCAATGATATAGGCCTCTACCTGTCTGACTGGCAGATTTGCCATGTCGCCATGCAGACGAAACCTGAGTTCCTGGATATTGGCTTGCTGTTCCTGAAGGTGGCGCTCAAGCTCGTCGCCGTCCTGTGATGCTTCTTCGAGCACGCTGACCTCGCGATTCGCTGTATGGGCTGCTTTGACTTTAGGCAGCAGGACGCCAGTCAGCATCGCGGTGGTCAGGATTGCGCCAATACCGAGCAATGCGAGGCGTAGTTGACGCAGATCGATTTTTCGCAGCAATTCCTGCATCAGGTGTCCTTGAGCGCGCTGTTGAGTACCACCGACATGTCGAAGTCGACGGCGTGACCGTTCGCATAGTCAGTCTGTGACGTCTTTTGCACGTTGACGTCTTTGATGCCCTGCTGCTCGAACAGGGCACGTACGAACTTCGAAAGCGCCTGGTGATCTCGAGCCTGGCCATGAATCGTCATATGCGTCTCTACCCCGAGGTCAAGATCTGCCAGGGGATCGTTTTCTTCCGCGACGATGATGAAGTAACCAGTCTCTACACCGCGTTGCTCCCCGTCGACAATCACGCCGGCACGTCGGAAGGTCCAGTCAATAAACCACAGGTCGCCCGCGATTAGCGACCGATCGATAAGGGTGAAGATGTCATCGATCGCCGCACCGGCACGTAGGCCACGTAACAATGACCACTGCCGTTCGTATTCGGACTGTTGATCCTTGAGCTGCTGCAACTGAATCTGCTGTTGCTGCGTAATAGCGTTCTCTGATTTCAACTGCGTTGCCTTCGCTTGCGCGCGCTCTGCCATCTGGCCGAATCCCAAGGTCGCGACAACGATCATTACGTTTAGCAGGGCAATGGCGGCAATATACCTGGCCACGATCGAGCGCTGGGCGAGCCAGTTACGATAGTCATTCGGAATCAGGTCGATGTCAGCCATGATCCTGCATCCCTCGGAGGGCGGCGCCCGTTGCGACCACAACCTCCGGGGCCACCGTGCCGGCCGCCGGGCTTTTGCCGGGACTGGACGGAAACAGAGCGAGCGGGTCCGGAATCTTGGCAACGTTGGTACCCGTCAACGCACTCAGCAGGCCAGCTGTTCCGGGCCAGCGCGCGATGCTGCCGAGAAGGTACACCTGACCAACCACGCCGCCGCGGGTTTCGGCGGCGGCGTAGAGGCAAACGCGCTTGATTTCTGCTACAAGTTTGAGGAATTGCGGCTTGAGAATCTCCGATATCGTATTCACGAGGCCGGCCTCTGCAATGGTTGCCTCGACTGCATCGCCGGGGTTGGCGGACTGGACGCCTGCGCGCAGGATGAGGTCGCGCGCCATTTCCTCGGACATGTCGAGCGTTTCTGCCGCCTGGCGTATGAGGCTGTTTTCACCGAATGCGACTTCCTGATCGAACAGCAGGTCGGTGCCTGAAATTACCGTCAGGTAGCTAGAACTGCGGCCCGAATTGATAACCAGAACATTGTCGGAGCCACTTTCCAGCGACAGTTCGCCAATCACGCGGCTGATTGCGACGGGGCCGATCTCGAGTGCCTGTACATCGAGACGGGCCCTGCGTGCACGCTCCAGAAAATCGACGATGGGCTGGCGCTCGCTCACGGCGACAAGTGCGAGACGTTCATCGTTCTTCGAACGACTCTTGACCGGGAGATAGTCGAGCACATAGTCGGTCAGGTCGCCATCGAGCCGGTCCTGCATAACTTTGAGAATGGCTGCCGATTCCTGGTGTCGTCCGGGTGCAGACCGGTAGTTGATCGAGATCGTGCGAAACATGCCGGGGGGGATGGCGATGACGGCCTTGCGGCCGTAAAAACGATCGGCGTTGAGCGCGCGTTTGATCAGGGTCCGGAACTGATGCGAGTTTTTCAGCAGCTTACGCCGGGAACCGTCGAAAGGCAGCGACACTCGTGCCCGAACCGTGGGCGGTTTGCCAACGGCTTTCTCGAGCTGGACAAGATGAATAGCCTCGAGTGCGAAATCGATGCCGATGGGACCGACCTTCACGCTCGACGAACGCGGCCGTAGCAATGCAGCGGTTTTGGCTACGACGCTCATAGTCTCCAGGTGCCTGTGCGCGCAAGGCGGCCGATTTCTCCATTAGTGACGGGACGGTTGTGCTTTTCTTGATACAGCGCGCTATCGGCGGCCTTGTAAAGTGATTCGAGATCCGCAGGCTGACCCGGCTCAGAAGAGACGATGCCGGCGCTCAATGTGATCACTCGTTCACTGCCAAGGCCTGCGTCGGCGAATTCCTGCTGCAGTTGTGAAATCGCGGTTTCGATCAGCCCGTCGAGACCATCGCCGCAGTAAATAATCTGGAACTCGTCGCCACCAAGTCGAATCAGCCGTCCTTTGCCTTCGAGAAGGCGCACAAATATATCGGCAACGCTGATGAGGATCTTGTCGCCGAACTGATGGCCGAACTCGTCGTTGATTCCCTTGAAATCATCGATGTCGAGAATCGCGACATGCAGCGCCTTTTGTTTGTCGAGGCAACCTTGGGCAAACTCGGAAAACTTTTCGGACAGAAAGCGCCGATTCCACGCGCCGGTCAGGTGATCCTGCATCGACAGCAGTTCCATGTCGCTGTGCGCATTCTCGAGTTCGAAGCGCGCACGCAGGTCCTGTTTACGAATAAACGTATTTCGCGTCGTAATGGCAATGGCGATGATCGCAGCGCCGAGGACGAGCAGTTGTAGAGCCCACAATGACTCCGTGGTGAACCGGCCTGGAACAACGACGAGCGAAGACGTCAGTAGCACATAGGTGAGGCCAATGACGATGGTTGTTTCGCGCAGTGCCCAGGGCACGAGCGGAATCGCGACGAACAGCATGACGGAGGCGGCCATTACGCCTATGTGCAGCTCTCCGGACCGGTGGGCGAGAATCGTCAGAGACAGCGCGCCGATTATCAGGAAAGTCATGCCGAGGACATGGAGTGTGCGGACATCGCGAAGGTATGCCGCCGAGATCAGCACATGCAGCGAGAGCAGCCCGAAGAGAAGGCTGGAATTGAGATAGAGATTGCTGTGACCTTGCGTCAGAACGAGCACAGCCACGCATAGCTGCATGACGAATGACAAACCCGCCATCGTTTGCACGCCGAGTTGCGTGTCCTTGCGCAACTGCGCCTCCGCGTATCCGGACAGCTCCGGATCGCCGAATTCAGTTGCAGACCACACGTCGGCCAAATAGGTCGATATCGCCAATATTCCGTCTCGCACAAATAGTGATAGCTATGCCTATTTAAGCGGCAGATTGGGCTAAATCTTTAATATCTGGCCGTTTTTTGTGAAATGGGGACATTCCTGATTTCTCAGAAAGAGCCGAAATCAGGAATGTCCCCTTTTTGGCCTGCCAGGGCCTCTGAGGCTGCTTTTCAGGCCCAATCGGACGGCCGTGTCGCGCACCCAGTGGTCAGATCCGAAGGGCGCACACTTGAAGCTGCAGCGCCGCAGAGCCTCGAGCTCCTCGTTTGTCTGCGGACGATCCACGAACCGGTTCCATCCCGGCGGTTTTGTGACGGGTGTCTCACTTAGTAGGGTCCGCGACATCGCGTTATCTTGATGAACCAGGCTTGACCAGTGCCAGTCAATAGCGCTCTCGACGAGATTCGCTCGGACAGGATTTCTCTCGACATATCGCATAACTGTCAGAAGATGACGATCCTGCTGAATTGGAAATGCCTTGAATCGACCTTGCCAGATACGACCGGACGTTCCGTGCAGGCGGTGGTAACGGCGGACATGACTCGTCAATAACCAGTGCATCCAGCGACTCATGTCACCGTCGCCATAGGGCCAAAGAACTAGATGAAAATGATTAGGCATAAGGCAGTAAGCCAGTATTCGCATTGGCATGCGAGAGCACGCCTTGATCATCAATCTGGTGAACGAGTCATAGTCGCAAGAGTTGTGGTAAACAGTGCAACGCGCATTGCCGCGATTAATCACGTGATAGCAAATACCGCCTTTTGATGCTCGTGCTGTTCTTGGCATGAGATGATCATGACCGGGGGTGATTTTGGGGACATTCTGTTTTTCTGCGCAGATGGCGTAGAAAAGCAGGCGCGGTTTGGGGACATTCCTGATTGAATGTATTAATGCGCTAAATCAGGAATGTCCCTATTACGGTGAGCAGGCAATTTCGATGTTGTCGAACCACACAGTGTCGGTGCCGCCCATGGATGACGAGGTGATGAAACGGATCCGCGTGTTCGCCGATTTGTACGCCGTGATGTCATGGCTGGCGGGCTGGTAGCTCGAATCGTTGCCCGATCCGTCGTGGCGCGTCAGCTCCGTCCACGGACCGGAGGCGCCATTGGCGGAGACCTCGACGCTCGTGTAATCACTGGCGCTGTCGAGGTTCATGCGCCGGTAGTCGTAATTGAGTGCCGCGGTCGCTGCGCCGGACAGGTCGGCCTCGCGTTCGGCGCCCTCGCCGCCATTATCGTTGTCGCGAGTACGGAGTTGGTAATTGCTCTGATCGGTCATGACCTGGATGTCGCCCGACGTCGCGCCGTCGCTCTCGCCGACCTCGATCCAGTCCGTGGCCCAGGAGAGCGTGCCGTTGCTACCGTTGAATACCGTGTTGTCGAAGTTGTCGCGGAAATTGCCGTCGCAGGAACCGCCACCACCGCCGCCGCCACCGCCACCGCCACTGCCGCCGAATTCGACATGCAGAGTTGGTGCGCCGGCAGGGTCGCCCTCGAATGCCTCGGCGGTACGTGTTCCCGAACCACTGATGATAACCGCCAATGCGTTGCCGCTCGCCCATCCGGGCCTGTCGACGATTTCCTGGATGACCGCCGAGATGTCGACGGTCCGCTGATCCGGACCGCGCTCGCCGATGGTCGTCCAATCGGGGGGTGTCCAAAGCGCGGATGCGGTAGTGCGAGGTCGCGACGATATATCAAATGCCGCCGCCGTGAACGGCGCTGCATCATCCGTTGTTTCGGCCTCGATCGTGAGCGACGCGGCACCGCTGTTTAGTTCGTCCACCTGGAATTGTATGTAGGCCTCGGTGACGGACGCACCCTGAGGAATCGTGACACCCGCAAACCGTATCCCCACGATATCCGTGGGCTGTCCGGAAGCAGCGAGGTTGTCGGCCAGTTCGAGGTCCGAACTGGTGAGATACATCGTGCCGTCGCTCGACAATTCCTCGGCGTCGTCGTTGCCGTCGGTCACCTGGATGTCGAGCGAATTGTTGCCCGCACCCCATTCGATGGCGCGCTGCAGGATTGTGAGGCCATCGGCCGTCAGGTTATTCGGGTCGAAGCCGTTGCCGCCCCAGGGAAGCTGCGCGCGGCGGCCGGCAGCCGAGCCGCCGCCGTACATCGATGCACCGGCTTCCAGAGTTACGACGCCAAAGCCAGACGAAGAGCTTGCGAGCTTGCCGAGCTCGGGAGACTGTGTGCCGCTGACGAAGGCCAGCGATTCGCTCGACGAGAAGACCGTCAATAAGCCGATCGAAAACGGCGATGTGATGTAATGGGTGTTGTCGTTAATTTCGACAACGGTGCCGCTGTCCCAGCCGATCGTCGAGGCCATGCCAAACTCGTCGGAGAGATTAACCTCTGAGGTAACCACACCGATCGTGGCGTCAACGACTTTCGTGTTCAGGGCACTCGCTGTTATGTCGTTGGTCGCAAATATGACATCATTGTTCGCAACAGCAGCGTCGAAGTCTGCCTGGGATGCATCGTCATCGATGAACTCAACCGTATGCCCCCAGGATTCGATGAGGGTCTGGTGTGCCATCTCTTCGGCGGTCGGGCCAGCACCGCCCACGCTACCAACAACGAACAGGACTTTTGTCGCAACGCCGGCTGATGCAAGTTGGCCGCTGCCAGGACCGACGTGCACAGCCGTAAGAGCCTCGCCCGTACTGCTGAACAGCACGCTACCATCGAAGAACAACGTGGCGGTATCGGCGACCGGGTCGTAGTCAATGAGCTGATCTTTGCCGAAACTCAGGCCGCCGAGCGTCGTGTCGCCATCCGTTCCCAATACGATATTGCCGTTCTCACGAACGTGGACCGCGAAAATTTTCTTCGACAGCGTGGTGGCGTCGCCGTCGAAGAAAATACTGGCCTGGCCCGTATCCCGATTGTATTCGACCAGGTCTCTGTCACTGAAGGCAAGGCCGCCCAGCGTTGCGCTGCCAGCTGTCGACAGCACGATGTTGCCGCTGTCGAGCATGTGCACCGAAACAATATTCTGCTTCGACTGGAAATGTACTTCGGCCTCCAGGAACATGGTTGCCGTGCCTGCGACCGGATCGTATTCGATCAGGTCCTCTTTCTTGAAAGACAGGCCGCCGAATGTCGTGTCCGCATCCACGGAGAGCAAGAGATGCCCGTCTTCGAGTACATGTAATGCATCGATTTTCTTGCCCAAACCGACGGCGGCGCTGTCGAGAAACAGCGTCCCGATGTCACCGGAGCGATCGTATTCGACGAGGTCTTTGTCCAGAAAACTCAGCCCGCCAAGTTGTGCGCTGCCGTCCGTCGAGAGATAAATCGTATTGTCGCTGGCTGAACAGGCTTTGCCGCATTCACAATTGGCAACGATGAGGAGTTTTGGTCGTAAGGTCGGGTCGCTGGCATCGCTGCTGTGATAGGTAATTTCATTGTTGCCCGATAACGGCGGTGATAGCAGGATCAAACCATAATTGGGCTGGTTACCACCCACCCAGCTCTGAACCAGTGACGTCAGGTCGAGGGTCTTCCAGCCGAGGCTGTCAGCGACGAACGATCCTTCGATGCCGGCATCATAGTCTGCGCCCGGGGTGCTCCAGGCCGTGCTGCCATCAGTTGTATTCCAACTCGCTCCGTCACCGCTACCCGTACCTTCGACCCATTCTCTAAGTACTCGGTGGGCTTGCACAACGGGGGGCGTAGTTGCGTCGGCCGTCACATACAATCTGATTTCCGCCGAAAACACATTCGACGAAGTGGGAATGCTGGACAAATCGAAGCGCAAAAGGGCGCGGATTGGTCCGGGGCCGCCCGTCTCACCATCGGTCATGAGGATACCTTGACCGCCGTAGTTATCCGAGGGCCGATCAGCCTCAATATACGTGTCCTGGCCTTCCGACCCAGGTTGTAACTTGATGCTTTGAGTTATGGCGGCGCTGTAGACCGCGGTGTCGTCGCGACTCAGGACGTACTGCGCGCCGTTTTGAAGCGATCCCGTCGCCGTAACAGTCACCGGTGAACCCTCTGTCGGTGAGATGCTGGTGGTGTAAGTTCCCGCACCGAATGGCGTGGATGAAATCTGTGTGTAGCTATCGCAGGTATCGTTTGGCGATAGCTGCGACTTCGCGTGCGCCATTCCAGCCTGAGTGATATAGCGCAACTGATCGCGCTGTATCTCGCCGGAGGCGATGTTGGTCTCGCTCGCACCCTGATAGCTGAGCGCGAGTGCAATCGCGGCGACGAGCGTGATCGCCACGACGACGGTCAGTAGAATAAAGCCGCGCTCCGTATTGGGGCCATTCTGCTTTTTCATAACCCACCGCCCACGCGCACGCGCGTGTTGAGGTTGACCGGTTCGCTATCCGGTAATGTGAGCTCAAGCGTGATGTCCACGAGCACCGCACGTTTACCTGTGTCGGGAATTCGCTCGACGCGAAAGTGCGTGACGTTGTCGGCGATCGGGTATTCGGCGTAGTCATTGCCATCGGCCGGGTTCAGATTTGGCCGGCGCTCGTAAAGGGTCGATCCGTTCAGGAAAAACACGACGGCGTCCAACCAATCCTCGTCTCTTAAGTCGTCTTCGTCGTCGTCGTGCTGGTGGGCTTCGTCGATTTCCCCATCGCCGTCATCGTCAATACCGGCAATGCCCGACAATCCGTCGAAATTCATGTCGTGGGGAACGTCCTCATTTATGGCGCCGTCGGCATCGTCGTCCACAGCATTAACCGGGTCGTCGTCGGCGCTGCCCTCCTCGTCGTCGTCGTCCGGCGAAGACTCATCGACGGAGCCGTCGCCGTCGTCATCGATGCCCGCTAAGCCGGATTCCAGGTCGTTGGACATATCGTCGGAGGTGTCTTCGTCGACGCGCCCGTCACCGTCGTTATCCGCATCCATTACGCCGTCGGCATCGATATCGAGCGTCGGGTTCAGCGTCACGGCGAGAACGGCGGTTGCCAGCATGCTGTCGCCTTCGGGCGCGGTTGCTGGCACCGTCTCTTCGCGTACGTGTTCACGCCAGTTCGTATTCGGATTGTCGGCCAGCGGCAGCATCAAGCGTTGCGTGCCGAGTACCGCCGTCACCATGCGCTGCATTGCGAAGCGAGCATCGATTGTCGCGGCACTGCGGACGCTGGTATCGTCGCGAGTTTCGAAAACGCCGCTGACAAGACCGGTCATTGCCGCCAGCAGCAGCGCGGCAATAGCCAGTGAGATCAACAGTTCAATGATCGTGAAGCCGACTACCCGGTTGCTGCGAATTTGCATGTCAGCAACTCACTGAGCAACAAGGCTCTCGAGCGACGTGATCGATCCCTCGACTTCGGTTCGCACCCAGAGCAGGCCCGTGTAGCCTGTGTAGGGGTTGTTATCCCCGTCGAGATTCGGATCGAGAACTGTAAACACATCGCCATCGCCGTCGGCATTGTCGGCGTCGTATAGCGCAATGAACACGAGGCGCCTGTCGGGCGGACCGACGGCATCCGAGTAGATGCTCGGCGTCGATTGGCTGCCAGCGGCGGCAGCGGCGCTTGTTAACGTCCCGAATGGCTCGGCCAGCACTTCTTCCATTCTTGCGAGCACCGCGTAATGTTCGCTGGAGGACGACTCGAGTATTTCGCTGCCGAGCATGCCGGTGCGCAAGGCATCCACGGCAGGTATCAATGCGATCATGATCAAAACGGCAGCAACCATGACTTCGATGTATGTCACGCCGGACTGCCGGGTGTGGTACGAGCGCGGTCTCATTGCACCGTCACCCGGGCCGTTATCGGCGAGACAGCGATCGTCCGGGTCATTCCGTCATGGCTCAATCGGATATAGCCGTTTTCGAGCATACGAATCGTGCCGGAATCGTTGTACTTGGGCACACCGGTTGCGCCCGAAAAGCCAAGGAGATTCTGCGAGAAGAAGAGGCCTTCGAATTTGAAATAAATGCTCGAGATCGAGGGCTCCGAGTTGGCGCCGAATCTGAGGTCGTAAATCTGCTTCGTCACCGGATCGTAGACATCGTAATGAATCACAGGGGGATCCACGGAGACGTCCAGGCGATAAACCTTGACAAACTGACTGGACTGATTCGCGATGACGCCATGCGGTTGCCCTGTTCGAATAGCTTCACCGTGGGCAAATCGAAACGCGCTCGCCACTTGCGCTGCGGCCTGATCGAGAATGGCCTCGTCGTCGCCGTCAAAAGCAGGAATCGCTACGGCGGCGATCAACCCGAGTAGGCCGACGACGATCAGGAGTTCGATCAGGGTATAGCCCCGTTCCTCTCGTCCTTTCATCGCGCCGTCTCCACGAAAAAGGGGACATTCCTCATTTAATGTACTGAAACGTTAAATCAGGAATGTCCCCATATTTTCTATACGCTACTCGTCGCCGATAAACTCGCCGGTGACCGAGTCAAAACGCCAGCCGTCCGTGCCGCCACTGGTCAGCCCAAGAAGGCCAGTCGTGACCACGGTTACGGTATTGTTTGGGACGGCACCAAGCGGATTGTCCGGCAGGTCGTCTTTGAGATACGGACCGTACCTGAACGTCGCATCCGTACCGGTGCAAGCGACTCCCGCGGCGTTGGTGTAATTCCTGAGCTGCGCGATAAACGCCGGTTCGCCAACGGCGCCGA
>JAOTUB010000220.1 GCA_029864095.1 Gammaproteobacteria bacterium
GAACTGCGATGCGGAGAAGTTGCTGACACCGAATTGCGCGACCTTGCCTGATGACTTGAGCGACGCAAACGCTTCTGCGACCGCGTCGGTGCGCATCAGGTAGTCCGGCCGGTGCAGCAACAGGAGGTCGAGCTGCTCGATGCCGAGCCGGCGGAGCGAACCATCGACGCTAGCAACAATATGCTGTTGAGAGAAATCGTAACGCGTCGGGGAATCGGCATCCGGATCGCCGGCAAAGCGTATGCCGCACTTGCTGGCGATGAGTAGCTGGCCGCGAAGCCGCGGTGATTCCCGCAGGACCTGGCCGAAAAGTTCTTCGCAGGCGCCGCCGCCGTATATGTCAGCATGATCGAACGATGTGTATCCCGAGTCGACCGCGGAGAGGATCGCTCGCTTTCCTTTATTTCGATCGTCCGGGCTACCGTCTCCGGCAATGCGCATGCAGCCGTACGCCAACCGTGACGTACGTAGATCACTGTTGCCGAGCGGCATGGTTTTCATCGCTCACTCATTGGCGAGCAGCCACGCGAGTTGGTCGCCCAGGCGCGCGCGCCAGGACGCTTCGTTGTGGTTGGCGCCCTCGTAGACACGGACCACGAAATCCTCGCCCTCGCTGAAATCCTGCTCCAGTAACCAGTCTCGAACCGCCGCATGTTGTGGTCCGTATTCCGCGTCGAGCCCTTCGGTCCCGTAGTCGAAGAACATTCGTACGCCGCTTGGCACAGTATCGCCGTTCTCGATGTCCCTGATGATGTAGGGAGTGGCGTCGAAGTCGGATTGCTCAGCGCCGTTGAACCGTGCCAATCTTTTTTCGGAGACGAGGAATGCGGTTGAGACACAGCCGCAGGCCGCAAACACACCGGGGTGGCTCTTGACCAGGTAATAGGACAACAGGCCTCCCATCGACGAGCCCATAACGAAGGTAGAGTCTCTGTCCGTAAGCGTGCGAAATTCTGCGTTGACTCGAGGCATCAGCTCCTCGATCAGAAAGCGCGCATACTCCGGTGCGTCGTGCCAGGGAGAGTATTCCTTCGTACGCTGCGCAGTGCTCCAGGTTGCGACGACGATGGCGGGTTCGAAGAGATCTTGTTCGGCGCCGCGCATCATCGCCTCGTCGACGCCCCAGTCGATGCCCGTATTGGCGATGCGCGGATCGAACAGGTTTTCGCCGTGACTCATGTAAATGACGCGGTAGCGACGGTCCGGGCCTTCGTTGTAACCGGGTGGCAGCCAGATTTCTACGTGGCGCGTCTCGCTCAGATATTCGGAGGCCACGTCCTGCCAGTAGACGAGGGTTCCGGTCACGCCCGAGCTTTGCCAATCGCCAATGTAGACGGTGGCGTCCAGGCTGCGCGAAAAAAGCGAGTCGCCGAGCTCGAATACGACGGACTCCAGCGGTTCCAGTGTGAGGCGGAACTGACCCCTGCCATTTTCAACGACTATTTCGCTGGCATCGTGGCCGTACAGTTGCTCTGTGAGGGCATAACGGCCGTCGGCCAGCCCCCATGCCGCGAAGATGCTTTCTGGCACGACGACGTTGAGTTCGTAAGATTTTGTCGCGTCGAAATTGCTGACAACAATCAGTCGCTCGTCACCATTCCAGCGCACGAAGGAGAACAAACGTTCGTCGTAGTCTGAATCGTGTGCACGATTGGCCGAGTGAATCTCGGCATACTCGCCGTTCAGCGCCGAATGCGATGCGCTAAGATTCATGAGCCGTACGTAGAAGTCGCGCAGCGCTTTTTCCTCTGCGCTCAGCGCGCCGCCATCGAACGCGCCGCCGTTCATCCATCGCTGGTGCGATGGCACGCCCCAGTAGTCGAAGATAGTGGTGCGCGTCGGATCGCCAAAACCCGCATCGCCGTCACCGGGCTCGCCGACGTCCTGTGCGAAGTACAGCATCGTGGGTGAGCGGCTGATCAGCGCCGACACCACCATTGCGGGTTTGGCTTTGTTCGCATCGCCCGCGAAATCGGGGCTTGCGATGCGCTGTTCGTCGTGATTTTCGAGGAAGTGCAGCATGTGCTCCTCGATGTCCAGAACCCCGGCATGGACCGGCGCGATCGCGTCGGTACCCTCCTTGCCCTGCATGATCGGCTTCAAGGTGTCGTAGAGGCCGACCTTGTCGTACAGGTAATCCATGCGACCGCGGTGGATGTAGTCACGGTAAAGCGCCGGGTTATAGACCTCGGCCAGCAGGAACGCGTCGGGATTGGCTGCTTTGATCGATGAATTCATATAGCTCCAGAATTCAACGGGCACCATCTCGGCCATGTCATAGCGAAAACCGTCGACACCCTTTGCGGTCCAGTAAAGCGCAATGTCGCGGAACTTCTCCCAGCTGTCCGGCACGTCTTTGTCGTCCCAGAATGCGGCGTGCTCGGCGGTCGACCATTCGCTCGCGTCGTCAGGCAACTCGTCAAACGCGTAGCTGCCATCCGGGCGGACGCCATAATTGACCTTGACCGTTTCGAACCAGTCATCAAAAGTGGGCCGGGCGGCGCGCGCGCCGTTGCCGGTCCACTTCGCGGGTGATTCGCTGAATTGCCCGTCGGCAAGTGAATGTGTCTCTCCGCCAAGCGGCTGGTAACCATCGGGAGATTCGGGCACGCCGAAGTCCTCGCCGACGACATAATAGAAGTTGTTGTCACGCATCCATTCAACCGACGTGTCGTCAGCGGCGCCGAAGTCCTCGACACCGTCAGGCCGGGACAAGGATTCGTAGCCGCGGGCGACGTGGTTGGGCACGATATCGATGATGACTTTCATCCCGCGCTTGTGCGTGCGCTCGATCAGCGCCTCGAATTCGGCAAGCCGATTCGCGGGTTCGACAGCAAGATCCGGATTGACGTTGTAGTAATCCTTAACGGCGTACGGCGAGCCGGCACGGCCTTTGACCACATCGGGGTCGTCATCGCTGATGCCATAGTCGGTGTAGTCGCGAATCACGGCATGATGCGGCACGCCCGTATACCAGACGTGCGTTACGCCAAGCTCGCGGATTCCGGCAAGCGCCGCATCTGTAAAGTCATTGA
This sequence comes from Gammaproteobacteria bacterium, assembly GCA_029864095.1. Classification (GTDB taxonomy): domain Bacteria; phylum Pseudomonadota; class Gammaproteobacteria; order Steroidobacterales; family Woeseiaceae; genus UBA1847. The sequence continues at coordinate 3,036 of JAOTUB010000220.1, forward strand.
ATTTACCAACGCCATTTTCGTCGATCGTGCCCCATGGCTTGTTCGTACTGACCTTATTACCGAACAGGCGCGTGAACACCTGGTATACGACGGGTTTGCCCGTTGCGGCTTTCTCCGCGGCGTTGATCGTCTCGACTGCCGGCTGCGCGGGATGTTCGGAACTGCACGCGATAATAAGAGTGACAAGAAGACTCGCGACTATATATCGATGTTTGTTTGGCACCATGTTTCTCAGTTAATTTGCAAGGTTGCGCCAGCGTGGTCCCATGCGACGCGCACAATCAATTGCTTCTTGTCGGTATCATAGTGCGCATTTGCCGACTTTTTCCGCGTGCGTCTCTTCAGGTCGACCGGCACGCCGGCGAAACGCACGTTACTTACTTCTGACGTCCAGTTATGCACGACAATTGTGATCTCGCGCTCTGCAGGCATGCCTTCGTAGTCGCCGGCATCGCGTTGCAGCGCTATTCTCAACGAGTCACCAATGTGCTGCGCGTCAAACTTCAGCAATTCGTAACTGCGGTCCTCGATACTCGTCCGACTCTTGCCGTCGTCGTCATACATTTGACCGG
>JAOTUB010000088.1 GCA_029864095.1 Gammaproteobacteria bacterium
TCGATGTGAAATAGCGAGCAGGATCTTCGGGCCACTTCTTCATCAGATGCAGCATCGTGCTGTTGCGATTGACGTCGTACAGCACCAGCTTGCTGCCGTTGGCCGGCAGTCGCTGGTACAAAGTCGTGACAATGGCCGTTGCACCGACTGTATCGTCAACGACCGACTGGAACGTCAGTACGGGCGGCAAGCGGGCGGCCTGCAGCGGATCGGCCAGGCGCTCGTGCACGCGGCTCGAGATCTTGTGCACTTCCCAGGCGGCACGCTTCGGAAACGACGTGAACTTGAACGGATCGATCTCGGGCAGCACCGATAACCACTTGAACTTCTCGAAATATGGCAGCCAGGAGATGACGGCGTGCCAGTTCATTACGGCAGCGGCCGAGGTGATCGCAATGCCGGGCGACAGCAGCACGAGACCGTCGGGGCAGGGAAGCTCGGTGCTGTCCTCGCATTGCAGTGCGTAGTCAACTGCAAGCAGGCCGCCGTTCGAGTAGCCGACCAGCAGTAGCGACTGCTCTGCGCCCGGCCGCTGCATGGCCCGGCGGACCGCGATACGAACCGCCGCGGTCCAGTCCTCCCAACGCGCCTGCACGAGCCCGGCGACCGCAAACCCGTGACCCGGCATGCGCGCCGCGACCACGTTGTAGCCGGCGCCGGCGAGCGTCTGTGCCGTGGCCAGCATCGAATACGGCGAATCTGTCAAACCGTGCAGCAACACGGCAATGCCGCGCGGCGCGGGCACCGTCAATTCGTAGGAGTGGTTCCAGTTGCCGTCAAAGTTGCCCGGATAGGTCAGGCTATTGGCGAAATAACGGTCAGCAGGGCTGTCGGGACGCGCGTCACTCGGGATCTTCTGTTCGAGTTCGGCCGCGAGTTTATCCTCGAGGGCGAGGTAAGCCGGCCAGTCGGTCGCGTCTTCCATCGACGCATCGAATTCCTCGTCGAATTCGATGCGATGCTCCGGACCGAGTGGCGGCATGCGCCGCGCATCCAGTGCAAGGCTGAAATAGATCGTCAGCACCAGTACGGTCACAACCGTGGCAAGCCACTTTCCGAATTTGAGCGCAGTCGGCATCGAGAAAATACTAACAGGCTGGTCCTGCTACGGCGATCGATGAGTTTGAACGGTCTCTCTAGTCACCTCAATTGCCGCAATTTCGCCCTGGTCCGGGCTGAAACGCCCGGTCTACGATCAGTTCATGCCGGTGGAGCGCGAGAAAGGCAATACCGCATGCGTGTCAATAAGCAGTACCGCGTTTGCCTCGTCTGGCGCGGTTTTTCGGTAATTCGCCAAAGTTTTGGATGAACCTGCCGATGCATTACGATCTTGAAGTCGCTGAGCGTCGATCAGGGCGACAACTCGAACGAGAGATAAAGCAAACCTCGGCGGCAGTGGCGTAGATTGGTCAGCAGTTCCTGCGACTATACTGCAGCGGCCGAACGCAAAGGCCAAAGGGGGCAGAGCGATGGGAAAGACGATCATATTTGTCCACGGCAGGAGCTTTAAACCGAATAAAGCGGCCCTGCAGTCGATCTGGCTCAGCGCGATCGAACACGGCATTACGCGCGATCGCAAGCGCAAGCTGGCGGCTTTCAAGAAGGCCAACAAGGAACTGGTCTATTACGGCGACCTGTCCAACAAATTTCTTCGCTCGAAAGGCCACAAATTCAATGAGAAAGAAGATATCGAGAGCAGAAAACAGACACTGGCGGCGCTGAAGGGCTACAGTGCCAATCAATTTACGAAAGCCACGTACAAGAAGCTGCCGGGCAAGGCGTCGTACAAGGAATTTCTCGCTGATGTCGGCGCTGTCACCTTCGGGCCGCTGCGTCTTACAGAAGGATTGGTGTCGGTGGTTGCGCCCGATATGCGCCATTACTGGAACTTCGACAGCGCGTTCGGCTCCCACGTCCGCGCCACAATGATCGGCCCACTCAAACGGGCGATGAATCGCGGTGACAAAATCATGGTCATCTCGCATAGCCTGGGGACCATGGTCGCCTACGATACGTTTTGGAAATTCAGTCATGCCAGCGAATACCGGCCAAAATATTCGAACAAAAAAGTTGATACCTGGATAACGCTCGGCTCGCCACTCGCTGACGAAACGGTGAAGAGAAATCTCAAGGGTGCCAGAGCGAGTGGCCCGAGACGCTATCCGGGCAATATCAAACGCTGGGAAAATTTCTCCGCGGAGGACGATTTTATTTCTCACGACTCGAAGCTGGCGAACGACTTCAAGCGCATGTACAAAGAGCAGCTGATCGACGAGATCAATGATCAGAAAATCTACAACGTCGCGGTGCGCCGCGGCAGCTCGAATCCGCACCACGGCGCCGGCTACCTGATCCACCCGAAAGTCATCAAGATGATCACGGACTGGGTTTGATACTGCATTGATGATGGAGATGGTGTGGTTCTTCACAACACGAGACGCACTATGAGAAATCTGCTGATCATTATTCTGTTGCTCGGTGGTGCGTACTTCGCGTTCGAGCAGTCGCAGTACTCGGCGCCCGAAGTTGCAATCAGCCAGCCCACCGCATCTGAGTCGCGCCAAACCGTCGGACAATTCCGATCCGGGCAGCAAGTGCGCGGATCCGGAAAAGTGACGCGAATTCTCTCCGATGATAACGACGGGAGCCGACATCAGCGGTTCATTTTGCAACTGAGTTCAGGCCAAACAGTGTTGATCGCGCACAATATCGATCTTGCGCCTCGAATATCTTCGCTGAGCAACGGTGACCTGGTGTCTTTCTATGGTGAGTTTGAATCGAATCCTCAAGGCGGCGTCATTCACTGGACCCATCACGATCCACAAGGTCGGCATGTCGCAGGCTGGCTCGAGCACGACGGCCGTCGCTATCAGTAAGAGCAGGTAGTACGCCACTGGCGGTTTGCCGTGATGATCGTTCCTCATGCAACGCAGGGAGAAATCGCGCAAGCGCATTCGATTGAGCTATAGTTTCGGTATGGCAAGTGACTCTTCCAGCGATGTCGAATCAAGCCCGCTGTCCGGCCTGCACCTGTTGTTGACGTATGAGTGCAACTACGAGTGCGAGCATTGTTTTGTGTGGGGCGGGCCGTCCCAAACCGGCACGATGACGCTCGAAGCCATCGCGCACATCATTGGGCAGGCTCAAGCGCTGGGCACGATCAAGTGGATCTACTTCGAGGGCGGTGAAGCGTTTCTCTACTACCAGATACTCGGCGCCGGCGTTCGTCTGGCCAAAGAGTCCGGTTTCAAGGTCGGCATCGTGACCAATGCCTATTGGGCGACCGCCGATGCCGATGCCATGGCGTGGCTAAAGCCGTTTGCCGGTTTGGTCGACGATCTTTCCATCAGCAGCGATGGGTATCACGGTAACGACGAAAGCCCCGAACACCCCGAGACCGCTCGCCGGGTTGCGCAGCAACTGGGCATCCCAGTTGACTTTATTACGGTCGCCGACCCCGAAGCCGTTGATGTGTGCGGCGCGGCGGGCCAGTTACCCGCCGGCGAATCGGCCGTTCTGTACCGGGGTCGGGCAGCGGAACTACTCGCATCGCGCGTCGCGACAAAGCCGTGGGAGCAGTTTACGGAATGCCCGTGGGAGGACTTGCGGGAACCCGGGCGCGTCCACGTAGACCCCTTTGGCAATCTGCACATCTGTCAGGGCATTTCTATTGGCAATCTGCTTGAGCGTTCACTACCGGACATCATGGGCGAGTATGACGCGGACAAACATCCGATCGTCGGACCCTTGCTTGCCGGCGGCCCGGCCGAGATCGTTCGCCGCTATGGCCTTAAGCACAAGGATGGTTACGCCGATCACTGCCACCTCTGTTACGAATCGCGCTGCGCACTGAGGCAACGTTTTCCCGACGTGCTGACGCCCGACCAGATGTACGGCACGCGCTGATTCCAAAGTCTTTGACATAACGCAGCGACCGATTTTCGCCGCACTCCCCGTCTAATGATACGTAGAGCCCTAACGCTCGCCGCAGACACGGCGGCGCATGCTCTATCTACATGTCAGGGAGAAGAATCATGCAGAGGAAAATCATAAAACATGGCGCCACCACGATTCTGGCGGCGCTGGCGATGGGTGCTGCCGGTAGCAGCGCTTGGGCGGGAGGTGCGCTTGACATCGATTTTGACGCAGACAATTTCGATGGCTCGATGAGTTGGATTACCAATTTGCACTGGCCGTTGACGCCAAGCTCCGGTGCTCAAACATTCACGTATGTCGGTGGCAATGACGACGAGTGCGTGGTCAATAAGATTTATGTCGACTCGGAGGAGATCAAGGACGACTTTGTCGGTGATTACGAAGATATCATTGCGCAGGTAGTTCTCGACCAGGAGTGGCTTGTCGAACTCGAAGAGGGTGAGGAATGCAACGTCTTCACGCCAGTAGGTCCCGAGAACCTGACCGAACGCACCTTCGACTGGTATGCGCAGGATGTCTTCTGGAACGTCTGGTACATGGGCGAACACAGCCGGAGTTTTGAGGATGGTTGCCCCGGGCCTGAGGTTGCTGATGAGGATGTGGAGGACGAGGAATGCTTTGAAGGCTCGTGGGAGGCTGGACAGTACGGGCCCGAGATGGAAATAATTGCGGCACCGGGCATCGTGGTGCCAAGCGACTATCCTTCGGGCGGCGAACTAATCGAGCCGGGCACCTACTACATGCAGGAAGTTGCCGAAGGTGCTGAGGACATGGCCAAGATTCTTAAGGTAAATAGTCCTTTATCTGTCGAAGACGGGGTAGAGCCGGGTGACTACGACAACTGTCGCAAGGTCAAGGAATGGAACCCGTTCGAACACGGCCAAAGTGTCGAGCACAAATGGTATTGCCTGGGCGGTAATGGATTGGTGCTGATTCAGGGTATCGGCGGCGGCCCGACGGAAAATGAAGTACTTGTTGAGATAACGTCCGACTAGGAGCCTGTTTCCTGGTGTTGTCGGATAGCCCCGCTTCGGCGGGACTTGCGTCGATCAGGGACCAAACTTGGTCAGGAAACGATCCAGCTCATTCGCGAACGTCTGTTTGTCGCATTGACTGAATGCGGCCGGGCCGCCGCCCATTTCTACGCCACTCGAACGCATGGTGTCGAGAAAGTCCCGCATGTTGAGGCGGGCACCGATGTTTTCTTTCGTGTGCATTTCACCGCGCGGGCTCAGCGCGTGCCCCCCTTTTGCGATTACCTCGGCGGCCAGAGGAATGTCGCCCGTGATGACGAGGTCGCCGGCGTCCAGTCGCTTGACGATTTCATCGTCGGCAACGTCGAATCCTCGCGGCACCTGCAGGGTGTTGATGTTGGGCGAGGAGGGCGTACCGAGGGCCTGATTCGCAACCAACGTGAGTTGCACACCGGTACGATCGGCGGCGCGAAACAGGATTTCCTTGATCACGACCGGACAGGCATCCGCATCGACCCACACTTTCACGCGATGCTGCTCGCCTGCGCCTAGGGTTTGCGAAACAGCAACGTGAACCGGTCGGTGTTGCCGCTAACCGAGCGCCGCCCGACTTCGTATTCGAGTTCGTCATCGGCGCGGTAGTGCAGGTCCGCGTAGTCGACGAACTCGAAGCCGTGCCCGAGCATCTCCTTGATGACCAGAACCGGATCGATGCGGCGGCGGTTCTCGTGATTGGGCGGTTCCATGTGCCGTGCCGTGTGGTCGACGACGCCGTAAAGCCCGCCGCGCTTCAGCGCTTTGAAGACGTTGCGGTTGATACGATCACGGGAGCCCTTGTCGAAGTTATGGATATTGCGGAAGGTCAGCACCATGTCGATACCGGTGACGCCGAAGTCGAAGTCGTCGACCTCGTAAAATCGGCTACCTTGCGGCCGGTTGAGATTAGCCGTAGTTTCAACGACTTCGACCCGCTCAAATCCGGGTTCGGTCAGCACGTTTTCCCTGATCTGGTTCGTGCCCAGGGCCACATACAGCTTGCCGTTCTCGGCAAGCACCGGCGCCAGCACGCGGGTGTACCAGCCGCCGCCCGGCAGCAGTTCCAGCACGCGCATATCATCGGTCATGCCGAAAAAATTCAGTGTCTGCAGTGGGAGGCGATTCCTGTCGCGGTCGCGATCGGCCTGCGGGCGCGATTCCGCAGCGAGTGCGGCCTCGACTTTTGCATCAATCTCGTTGGCCGCCTGAGCGAAGCTGGCGACGCCTATCAGTACAAGGGCGAACAAAACTCTCACGGGCAGTCTCCTGTGGTAGCAAGGGTAAGTGGGCAAACGGCACCACGCCGTTAGCCTTCAAAAACGAAGCGTAACATGCCGCCAGCCGGCTGCCGGACCCTAATTCGACCTCAATACCGCCCTGATTTCCTCGACCTGGTCTTCGGTGACTGGTTGGAACATACCCAGTGAACAGGTCATGCCGGTGCTCCAGGTGCCGCCCCAGTGCCACGGCCAGCGCCGGTACCATGGCCAATCAAACCAGTCGGCGACCTGGAACTGGTCTCTCTCGCACATGCGCATGCCACTGTATGACCTCACGACAAGAACGTGCCCGTAGCGAAGGTCATGGCAAGGGCTGCGCAGAGTGTTAATCCACTGCTTGCCGCGCCGGCCTTCGAACAGCATATGCCTGTCGTCGAGGGCCTGGTAACCGCGATACTCGTTGTCGCTCAGGCAGCGTTTGGTCTCGCCAAACTCTGCCGGGTCGAGCGGCACGCTCAGTATCGATTCGATGTCTGCCTGAATCGCCTGTCGTCGGCTCTCGGCTTCGGGCGAGGTTGCGCAGCCGGCGAGAAGCAACAAGGCGATCACAATTGCGAAGATTACAAACTTGATTGCGCGCATGATGTCCTCCTGTTGTCACCAACACATGCTCCTCGTATTTGAGATGGGGGCACGATACCGGAATTTCGAGGTACACTGCCGAAAAAACAAGTAGGGAAAGCAACAATGAGAAAAGCGGCCACTGCCTTTAGCGTTATTGCGCTCGCACTCCTGACCGCAGCTTGCACGAAAGAGCCGGTAGCCGAGCCCGATCAGCAAAAGATCGCTACGGTCGTCGACGATGCGGCGATGGCCGACGGGTCGGCTGCGGACAACTGGCTCGCTTTCGGCCGCACCTATAGCGAGCAGCGCTTTAGCCCGCTCAAACAGATAAACGATACGAATGTCGCCGACCTCGGCGTCGACTGGTATCTCGAATTGCCCGATGCACGCGGCCTCGTGTCGACACCGCTCGTCGTTGACGGTGTGCTGTATTTCGTCGGCAGCATGAACCGCGTGCGCGCCGTCGACGCGGCCACGGGCGAGGTGCACTGGTTGTTCGATCCCAGGGTTGCCGACCACAGCGACATGCGTGTCGGCTGGGAACACAATCGCGGCATCGGCATCTGGAAAGACAAGGTCTACCAGGCCACCTGGGACGGCCGGCTCATCGCGATCGATCGCGCCAACGGCAAACAGGTCTGGAGCCAGCGCATCTATGATCCCGGCATGCCGCTTTACAACACGGGCGCGCCCAAGATATTCAATGGCAAGGTCATGATCGGCAGCGGCGGTACCGAATCCGGTCCAAACCGCGGTTATGTCACAGCATATGACGCCGAGACCGGCGAGCAGCTGTGGCGTTTCTGGATCGTGCCGGGCAATCCGGCCGACGGCTTCGAGAATGCGGCAATGGAGATGGCGGCCAAGACCTGGACCGGCGAGTGGTGGAAATACGGTGGTGGCGGCAACGCCTGGCACGGCTTTACGTACGACGCCGACCTCGACGTGCTCTACATCGGCACGGGCAACGGTGCGCCCTGGAACCAGAAGATTCGCAGCCCCGGCGGTGGCGACAACCTGTTCCTCGACTCGATCGTGGCGCTCGACCCGGATACGGGCGAATACATCTGGCACTATCAGAACACGCCGGGCGAGACCTGGGACTACAACTCCAACATGGACATCGTGCTCGCCGATCTCGACATCGACGGGCGCACGGTCAAAGCGCTGATGCAGGCGCCGAAAAACGGTTTTTTCTACGTGCACGACCGCGAAAGCCATGAACTCATCTCGGCCGAGACTTTTGCCGAAATCAACTGGGCGACCCATGTCGACATGGAGACGGGGCGGCCGGTCGAGCGGCCCGGCGCACGCTACGAGGACGGTTCGGAGCGCATCTCGCCGACACCGGCCGGCGCCCACACCTGGCACGCCATGTCGTACAACCCGCAGACCGGCCTCGTCTACATTCCGGTCGTGCAGATTTCGGCGCTGTACAACGACGAGGGCGTCGACCTCGACTCGTGGCGGTCGGCCGTGTTCGAAGGCGACACGACCGGCGTGGCCTGGTCGTGGGTCGAAGACAGCGACAAGGTCGGCGGCTCGCTGCAGGCACGGGACCCGGTAACCAACACCGTGGCCTGGGAAGTACCGATGTACGGAATCGGCAATGCCGGCACGATGACCACTGCCGGCAACCTCGTTTTTCAGGGGCAGGTCTCGGGCAAGTTCGTCGCCTACGATGCGACAACGGGCGAAGCGCTCTGGACATTTGATGCCGGGCTCGGCATCTCGGCGCCGCCGGTAACGTATTCGGTGAACGGCAAACAGTACGTAGCCCTGCAGATTGGCTGGGGAGGCGGCGCTGCCGGTCTCGGTGGCAAGATGTCTGTCCGTAACGGTTGGGCTTATGGCAAGCAGACCCGGCGACTCGTTGCGTTTTCGCTGGATGGGGACGTGCAACTGCCGCCGCAGCCACCGGCCGCGGCGGAGCAGGCCATCGCGATGTTGCAGTTCGAGGTCGACGCGGAGCTCGCGGAGCAGGGATCCGGCGAATATGCATCGCGCTGCATCGTTTGCCACGGCTTTGACGCCATCTCGCCGGGCATGGCGCCGGACCTCCGTGCGTCGCCCGTGCTGGCCTCGACCGATGCTTTTGCCGACGTCGTCAGAAATGGCAGCCGCAAGGAAAATGGCATGCCGCGCTTCGCGCACGTCAGTGACGAGCAGCTATTGAAGATCCGGCACTACGTGCGTCGCGAAGCGCTGCAGGCGTTGGCGCAGTCCGACTAGGTCGCTGCCGCCCAAGCTGTTGATGGAGACGCGCCTAGTCCGTCTCCATCAGCATAATCATCGTGTCCGCCCGGACGCCGTCTTCGGCTGCCGCGGCCATGCCCTCTTCGGAACCGAGCATGGCATGCAGCGCATTCATGTCACTGACGGCAATCACCAGCCCGGTCAGGTTGGGATGGTCGGCGTTCTGGAACGTGTGCACATGCGCCGCGCCATTTGCTGCGAACAGGTCGTGCCGGCTGTTGTCACCACTCCAGGCAGCCAGCCAGAGATCGGGATCGTCGACTTCGTGCGTAATCATCAGATGAGTCATCGGGCCGTCTGCGCCTGCGGTGGCGGGCATGTCGCTGTTCCAGATATCGTTGGCGATACGCCACTGGCCATCAACTCCTCGCTGCCAGGTTTCCATGAACTTGCCGGTGTCCACGACCTCGCCGCCGGCCTGCACGGCGTAGGTGCCGACGTGGAAGCCGATCTCACCCGAGACGCTGGCGGTGATGCTCGTGAGATCGATCCCGACACCGGCTTCGATCATGCCGCCGAACATTTCGCGCACGGCCTCACGGCCGCTCGACATCGCCATATTGGGTGGCATGAGCCGTGCGTCATTTGTGTAAAGGTCGACGAGTGCGTCGATGTCTTTGGCACCGAGTGCTTCTTCCCACGCGTCTGAACGCGAAGTGATGACCGACGGGTCGGCCGCGGGCGTGGCCTGATAGCAGGCGGTAATCATGAGGAGCACGGGGAGCGCGGTGAGTAGTCTTTTCATTGTCGATTCCTCTCAAAAGCGATGCACTGACATCAATGAGCGTAGCAGAGCCGGCAGAATTCGCCGGTCTTAAGTAAAATTTATATTGATATAAATATAATTATAAATATAATTTAGGTCAGTTTTAATAATAGTAAAATGAGGATCCCGTGGCAGGATCGTGGCTCGACAAACTCTCGGACGAGGATGCGTCCTTTATCAAGCGTTTTCTGTTGGCCTCAGGCTCGCTCAAGGAACTCGCCAAAGCCTACGGCATTACGTACCCGACGGTGCGCTTGCGCCTGGATCGCCTGATCGAGAAAGTCAAAGTTCTCGACAGCCAGGAGATCGTGTCGGACTTCGAGCGCACGCTTCGCGCGCGCTATGCCGAAGGCAAGATCGACATGGAAACGCTAAAGACGCTGCTTGCCGCACATCAGGATGAATTGAACAGACAGGGCGACTCAGGAAGGAGACCGCAGTCATGAAATACGTTCTTGCTTTTCTAACGTTCTTATTCTTGTCGTCAATGCTGCCGGCCGAAGAACTCGTAAGAGTCGTTTCATTTGCAAAGGAACCGCTTACGACCAGCGCGGTGCCGGGCGAACAATTCCAGCTGCTGATCGCGTTGGACGAACCGGGCATCACCTCGTCCGTCTATGCGCTGAAAGGCATGGTTCGTTATGAAGACGTGCAGGGCGAGGGCTTTCTGCAAATGGATAATCACTTCGGCGAACGTGGCATTTTCTTCACCAAGAGTCTGGCGCGTTCGGGCCCGCTCGGCAAAATCTCGGGCAGCTCGGGCTGGCGGCCGTTCACGTTGCCTTTTTACGCGAGCAGCGCAGACCAAGCCGACGCGGCAGCGCCGCTTCCCGAAAAAATTACCCTGGCGCTGTATCTGCCGGGCTCAGGAACGGTGTCGATTCGCGATGTCGCCCTGTATCAATACGCAGCCGGTGAAGACCCGCTGCAATCCACTGGGCAGTGGTTCAGCAGCCGCAATGCCGGGCTGCTTGGTGGTATTGGTGGTGCGCTGCTTGGTCTGTGGGGCGCGCTGATTGGTATCGTTTCCTCGCGTGGCAAGGCACGTGGCTTCGTGCTGGCTTCGGCCAATGCGATGCTCGTTATTGGCATCGTTTGCCTGGTTGGCGGTGTAGCTGCATTGGCCACCGCTCAGCCCTACGCGGTTTATTACCCGTTGCTGTTGATCGGCATCATCCTTGTCGCCGTAATGGGCAAGTTGCGGGGCACATTGTCGGATCGTTACGAGCAACTCGAACTGAAAAGAATGCAGTCGATGGATGCCTAGATTGTGGAACAGCGCCGCAGGCATTCATCGATGCGGCCGGGATGTGTACAAACACGGATATCGGAGAGCCTGTACGCAGTGATAGATTGTAGCGATGGCTAGTGTTACTCATGACGACATTGTTCGACGGTTTCCCGGAATAGAGGATCACACCGTTTTGGAAATCGAGGCAACGAAGGCAACCGCCGCAGACCTCGAAGCGGCATGGCTGATTTTCCAGGACGATGATGAGGCCTTGATCGACATCAAACAGCGGAAGGGCAGTCGGCTGAACCGCCTGCTCGAAATTCTCGCAAATTCGGAGATACAGCTGCGAGATGACATCGACGAGTAATCTGAACGCGCGAATAGACTGCAATCATCGCAGCTGATTCAGCGGCGCCGTGTAGATTCGCTCAAAAATCTCGATCATGCGAGTCTCAATCTCGCCAAGAAAGTGATCGATGTCCGGAATCTGTCGGAACGTGCGAAAGCCTTTTTCGAGGAACTCCTGAAGCGCCCCGAAACCCGCCGCGTGAGCGGGTCCTCTCATGGCGCGAAGGGTTATACCAATCATAGGGACTTCGACGAGTGACTTGAGCGTCCTACCCAGCCCAGTGATCAGATGCACGAGTTCTGCACACTCCGCCAGGGAGCTGGCTTTGCGGCACGCAACGCAATACTCATATTCGGTTATCCGAGCGGGGAGCTCGTTCCCGACAAGCAGGCATCGGCAGATGGCAATATTGACTTTCAGTACCCGGGCGTTCATCTCCGCTGCGCTGGCAATGGTCGCCAGTGCCCCAAGCGGCAGTATCCTCGTTATAGCTGGAGCGGCACGCTCCAGATCGCGGTCACGATTTGAGATGCCGATGCCCGCAAGGTCGCTCATGGTGAAGTCAATGGCCTCCGCATACCCATTCTTGGCGTACAGGTCACGGAACGAGGGCAGTAGATAGTCGAGCTGCCAACTGGCAAAGCGCTCATAACTTGTCCGGAGATGTGCGTCGTCCAGGTATTCGACATGCAGTTCGTTACTGCGCCGGATATACCGCCGGAAACGCGTCGCCGCGGCTTTTCTCGCAGATAAGGACATTTTGGATACCTGGCGCCGATCGCCCAGGGTTGCATGCGATCTGCAAGCCCACCATGCCGATTGTAACCGGATTCTATGCGCCAGTCGGGAAATCGCATCGATATGCAATTGCTGAGTTACGAATGTGTGATCTGATTCCTGCAAATTGGGTCCGAGCAACAGACTATTGTCCGTATCTAACACAGGACCGCGGCCCCTGAGTCGCCATCGACATGAAATTGCAGATAGTACAGGTGTCCAATATGAAGTACTCGATTATGGCTTTAACTCTACTGATCGTGATGGTTCCAGCGGTGGGCTCTGCCGAATCACAGGAAAGAAAGGGGCAGCGACTCTTTGCCGGATGTCTCGACAAGGTCGATGATAGGGCGACGCTCGAGACCGGACTATTCGTTTGCAAAGGCAAACGAGACCCCGAGCCGTTCGGTGGCAACGGCAGGGCCTGCGGAGATTGCCACGTGCCGGGGGACAATTTCGGGATATCGGAAAAGCGCATCGCCAAATTGAAGAGCGATCATCCGTTCTTCTTCCGTGGCCTTGACGAAGACCAGAAATTGTTACGGACCCATGGCCTTGTGCATGTGATCATTCCAGGCAGCATCGACGAGTTTCGTCAGACGCCCAAGCTCGTTCATCTTCAGACTCTCTGCGACAAAAAGGGAAACTGTGATTCGCTGGGGCTGCGCGGTGACCGTGTCACCAACCTCTGCGCTTTCTCGATCGAGGCTATCAAAAACCACATGGCCAAAACCGTAAAGCGTGTACCCGGCAAGGATTTCAGAGTGCCAACGGCGAAAGAGTGTAAGTGGCTGGTGGCATACATGGTGTCCGATCTGGTCGCCGATCAAGACGAAAGGAACAGGTAATAGCGAGTTTTTGCCGCGCCCGACAGTAGCGTCGTGCGACCTAATACAGGCGGACGCTACGAAAGTGGCGCCCGCACATTGAGGGGCACGATATTGATCGGTGGCGAAAGGCGTATCGGAAAAACCTCGTTTTGCTATTCATGTCACTCTCCTGCGCCTTTTGTGGCGCCGACAGGATTCCGGCGCGGCTCAAACGTAGAAATTTCAAGCGCAATAATCCTGACCTTTTGCCGATGAGTTCCTGATGATTCCATGTTGGAACGGGCGATTCGCCGACTGTGCAGGATTTTTGCGTTCGCGTCGGAAATTACGTAGTTCGCGGCGTGGGCCGCAGGCCTATAGTTATGGGTGTCTCAGTCCTGGGTGACGTTGCGAGGAGACGTTTATGACCATCACATTGACACAGCTAGTTGCGGCCATGCTGATGCTCGGCGTCGGCATCGCCCTGGTTTTCGCGTACCGCAGGTACCTGGCCGTAAACTCCGAGCGGCGCATGCGGGCCATGCTCGAGTCCGTCGGGCTCGACCCGGAGATCGCCGACATCGCGGGCATCGAGACGATTATGTCCGAGGTGCGACAGCGCTGCAGTGCTTGTAATAGCGAAAGCGTTTGCGAACGCTGGTTGGAAAGCGACAAGAAAAGCGACAATGACTTCTGCCCCAATGCCAAGGTATTCGACGTACTTCGAAAGTACCGTGGCGACCATCCGTACGAGGCGGGCTAGTCGAACAAGCAGGGGTTTAGCGGCCCGACGGCGCCTATCGCGTGCCAAGCGGCCACTCAAACGCGGTCGAAATTGGCGAATTGATCGGCAGCAAACGGCCAGAAGCTGAAAATACGGATCGATGGAGAAAGGTGGCTCGTATGGTACGTTGGCTGGCTATTCCCCAAGCCAAAGTAGGGCCTCATCCTCGTCGTCACCTTATTAACTCGTAACCGCTCTTGAGTGCCTGCCGGACATTCCAGTGGCTAGAAAATACTTGTCACGCAAGGCGCTTATGGCCAGCGACGATGACTTGAATCGCAACCTAGTCACTTTCGCCGTCCCAGTAGTCCACGGCCGTCTCTTTTCGGGCAAATACCCGGAAATTTTCAGCGGCTTGCGGATTACGCCAGTCGCCATGCCAAACGCCATATTTTCCAGAATCAGGGTACAGCACAACATCCGCTTTTTCCTGGGTGCTGAGCGCCAGGTAGGTTAATTCCTCGTCTGACGTGTTGATTATCTGATGCGGCTGATGCGGATCGGCAGGCGAGCAAATGAAATCGCCCTCTGAAATAGAATACTCCTCGTCCGCGTGTCGCAATGTGCCCCTGCCTTTAAGAATGAAAAACATTTCTTCAATGACATAGTGCGCATGATATGGCCAGGCACGCTTCCCTGGCTCTAGCTTGACCACGGAATAGCCGAGATTTTTTGCGCCGACCTCTTTAGATATGGGCGCTCGTTGAGCCTTGAACCGGTCTCCTTTGCCGAACTCCGAATACTTCAATGCATTCAAATTTATTATTGGTCTGGTCATTTTTCGGTCTCCGCAATACGATCGGCGCGACTCA
>JAOTUB010000089.1 GCA_029864095.1 Gammaproteobacteria bacterium
CGGCAATTCGACCTCGACCGGATGGGTATCGTCAATCGTCGGCGGTACGGGCGTGACATTGGCCTGCTTGAGCGGCGCTCCAGTCAGGGCGGAGACATCTCGTGCAATACCCAAAACGCTAAAACAATCACCGCGATTGGGTGTCAGATCGAGATCGATGATGGCATCCGGAAGCTGCAGGTAGTCCGCCAGCGGCTCGCCCAACGGCGCATCTGCCGGCAAGCGGATGATGCCGCCAGATTCATCCCCGAGCCCGAGCTCCGCAGCTGAGCAAAGCATGCCGTTCGACGTAACACCGCGAATCTTCGTTTTGCGTAGCTTAATGCCTTTCGGCAGGCTGACACCGGGTCTTGCCAGTGGGCTCTTCATACCCTTGACGACATTCGGTGCGCCGCACACGATTTCAATCGCCTCGGCGCCGCCATCAGAAACCTGACAGACGCTCAGGCGATCCGCGTTCGGGTGCTTTGTCACCGCAACGACTTGGGCCACGATAACGCCATCGAGGCCGGCGCCCTCGCGCTGGATAGTGTCCACTTCGTGTCCCGCCATTGTCAGGCGATGTCCAAGAGCATCGGTATCGAGCTCCGGATCGACCCATTCACGCAACCAGGATTCAACGATCTTCATGGCGATTATCTGAACTGCCCTAGAAAGCGCAGATCGTTTTCGAAGAATGTGCGCAGGTCCGTTACGCCGTAGCGCAACATGGCCAGGCGCTCAACGCCCATGCCGAACGCATACCCCGTGAACTCCTCCGAATCCACTCCTGCGGCTTCGAGCACGTTGGGATGTACCATGCCGCAGCCGAGAATCTCGAGCCACTTGCCTTGCTCCCAGAGGATATCCACTTCGGCGGATGGCTCAGTAAACGGAAAATACGACGCTCGAAAGCGCAGTTCAGCATCACGCTCGAAGTAACTTTCGACGAACTGGTGCAACACCGCCTTGAGGTTCGCGAGGCTTACGCCGCGGTCGATCACGAGGCCCTCAACCTGATGAAACATCGGCGTATGAGTCTGATCTGAGTCACATCGATACACGCGTCCGGGCGCGATGATGCGAATCGGCACGCCCTCCTCCACCATCGAGCGAATCTGCACCGGCGAGGTATGCGTCCGCAACAGCTTTCCATTTGGAAAGAAGAACGTGTCGTGCAGCGCGCGTGCCGGATGATTTTGGGGAAAGTTCAGCGCCGTGAAGTTATGGAAATCATCTTCGATCTCCGGACCTGAACGAATGCCGAACCCGGCATTGCGGAAGATTTTGTCGATTCTCGCCATTGCCCGGGACACGGGGTGTCTGCCACCAATGGCGACACCGCGCCCCGGCAACGTCACGTCAATTGCATCCCCGGCCAGTTTGGCTTCCAGGGATGCCGCGGCGAGCGCCACACGACGCGCATTGATGCATGTCTGCAGTCGCTGCTTGGCCGCGTTGATTTCCTGCCCGGCGGCCGGGCGCTCTGCAGCGGGTAAATCGCTGAGCGACTTGAGCCGCGCCGTCAACTCACCCTTCTTGCCAAGGTATTTGACTCTGACGGCATCCAGTGCAACCAGATCGGTCGCCGCATCGATTTCCGATACCGCTGTTTGAACCAGCTCGCTCAGTGCCTGCATGAGATTTCGTTCGATCGGGCGCGGCTCTGCCGCGCCAGCTTCGGTAACTTAGCTGCTTTGTGCCAGGCTTGCTTTCGCCTGTTCCGCTATTGCGCCAAATCCCTCCGGATCATGCACTGCGATATCTGCAAGTACTTTGCGGTCGACCTCGATGTTGGCCAGATTCAGCCCATTGATCAGACGACTGTAGGACAGTCCATGCAGGCGAGCCGCAGCATTAATGCGCGCAATCCACAATGCACGAAACTGGCGTTTACGCTGGCGGCGATCGCGGTACGCATATTGGCCGGCCTTGATTACCGCCTGCTTCGCAGTCTTGTACAGCTTGCTGCGCGCACCGTAATAGCCTTTCGCCTTGCCGAGGACCTTTTTATGGCGTGCTTTTGCGGTGACGCCACTTTTTACTCTAGCCATTTCTCAATCTCCTCTTAGCTGTAAGGGAGCATGCGGCGCACGCTCTTTACGTCGCTCTCAGCAACTTGCTGGGTCAAACCCAGCTGGCGCTTACGCTTCGACTTCTTCTTGGTGAGAATGTGATTGAGGTGCGACTGGGCGCGCTTGAAGCCGCCCTTGGCCGTACGCCGGAAGCGCTTGGCCGCGCCCCGGTTGGTTTTCATCTTCGACATTGTCTTCTCCACTTTACTGGCCGTGCTACGTACCGGACAACCGGCCGATGCAGGCGGGATTTGCTTTTACGGTTGTCGTTACCCGTAGAAAGCTACTCGTTAATGCTTTTTGGGCGCCATCACCATGATCATTTGCCGTCCTTCCATTTGCGGCATTTGTTCGACAGTGCCGTACTCCTCCAGATCCCCCCGGACTCTGGCCAGCAGATTGGCGCCCAGTTCCTGGTGCGCCATCTCGCGGCCCCTGAATCTCAACGTGACCTTGGTTTTATCGCCGTTTTCCAGGAACTGCACGAGCTTGCGCAGCTTCACCTGGTAGTCACTCTCTTCCGTCCCGGGACGAAACTTGATTTCCTTAACATGGACCTGCTTTTGCTTGCGCTTGGAACTCTGAGCCTTCTTGTTCTGCTCGAACAGATATTTGCCGAAGTCCATCACCCGGCAGACCGGCGGCTCCGCGTTTGGCGAAACCTCGACCAGATCCAGCCCGACGTTTCTGGCCAACTCTATGCCATCGGCCAGTGGCATCACGCCGGCTTGCTCACCTTCCGCATCGATTACGCGGACTTCCTGGGCGTCGATTTCTTCATTACGCCGTACGCGCTTTGTGGCTGCGATCCTAGAATCCTCCAATACTCAACAGGGCCCCGCGGCTGCCTGCGCATAAATGCGTCGCAGCAAGTGCGGGAACGCGATTCTATATAGCCAAATAGCAAGAAACAACCGTGGAAGCGACTGTTTTCTCAAAAAAATCAGGCTTTTTGTGGCCAACCCGCAACGCAATTGGCCGTTTGCCGATTTGGTGGGCGATGGTGGTCTCGAACCACCGACCTCCACGATGTCAACGTGGCGCTCTACCCCTGAGCTAATCGCCCTTCCCGATTACCTTCGCCAGCGCGAACGGCGGCATAAGATACTCAAGCCACCCGCCACACGCAAGGCCCGTCAACCGGCCTTGCGGTCCGTTAAACCGAGGCTCTCTTGGCGAATGCGATGGATCTCGTCGCGCAGGCGCGCGGCCTCCTCAAACTCCAGGTCGCGCGCATGCATGAGCATCTGCTTCTCGAGTTTCGCAGCTTGCTTCATGAGCTGCTCAGGCGTCATTTTCTCGTAGCGGGTGGCGTCCTCAGCGATCCGTCGGCGACCTCTGCCAGGCACAGGATACGCCGCTTCCATGATATCGGCGACCTGTTTGATGATGGTCGCCGGTTTGATGCCGTGTTGCTTGTTGTGTTCAAGCTGTCGCTCACGACGGCGATTGGTCTCATCGAGCGCCCGCTGCATCGAGCCTGTGATGCGGTCCGCGTACAAGATGGCGGTGCCGTGCAGGTGGCGCGCCGCGCGGCCGATCGTCTGAATCAGCGACCGTTCCGAGCGCAGAAAACCCTCTTTGTCCGCGTCGAGAATCGCAACCAGCGATACCTCGGGCATATCCAGCCCCTCGCGCAACAGGTTGATACCGACCAGAACGTCAAACGCCCCAAGCCGCAGGTCACGAATGATTTCGGTTCTCTCGACTGTTCCAATATCCGAGTGCAGGTAGCGCACCCGCTTGTTGTGCTCCTGCAGGTAGTCGGTCAAATCTTCGGCCATGCGTTTGGTGAGCGTCGTGATCAAAACGCGCTCATCGACGGCGACTCGTTTCGTGATTTCCGACAGAACATCGTCAACCTGAGTCTTGGCCGGGCGTATTTCGACTTTTGGATCCACAAGGCCTGTGGGCCGGACCAGCAGCTCGACCGTATTGTCGGCGTGTTCGGTCTCGTAATTCCCTGGCGTCGCCGACGTGTAAATAGTCTGCGGCGCCAGCGCCTCAAATTCATCAAATCTGAGTGGTCGATTGTCGAGAGCCGATGGCAAGCGAAAGCCAAACTGGACGAGTGTCTCTTTGCGCGAACGGTCACCTTTGTACATGGCGCCGAGCTGCGGCACCGTGACATGACTTTCATCAATGACCAGGATCGCATGGTCGGGCAAATAGTCGAACAGACACGGTGGCGGTTCTCCGGCCTCGCGGCCGGACAAATAACGCGAGTAATTCTCGATGCCGGCACAGTAGCCGAGCTCTTTTATCATCTCTAAATCAAATAAAGTTCTCTGCTCAAGTCTTTGAGCTTCAAGAAGTTTTTCGTTCTTTCTAAGGTGGTCGAGCCGGTCTCTCAGTTCGACTTTGATCAGCTCACATGCTTCCAGCAGCTTCTCTCGCGGCGTGACATAATGTGTCTTCGGAAAGATCGTGAGCCGTGGCACTCGGGCAGTAACTTCACCCGTGAGTGGATCGAAATACGACAGTGACTCGATTTCGTCGTCGAATAACTCGATCCGCACGGCATCACGGTCCGATTCGGCGGGAAATACATCGATGACGTCACCGCGAACCCGGTAGCTACCCTGGGCTAGATCAAGTTCATTGCGCTGATACTGCAGCTCGGCAAGTCGCCGCAAAATAGTCCGCTGATCGATCCGATCGCCGCGTACGAGGTGCAACACCATGCTGAAATAGGCCTCGGGGTCTCCGAGCCCGTAGATCGATGACACGGTCGCAACGATGATCGCATCCGGCCGTTCGAGCAGTGCCTTGGTGGCCGAGAGGCGCATCTGCTCGATGTGCTGATTGATTGACGCGTCTTTTTCGATGTAAGTGTCCGAACTCGGCACATAGGCCTCAGGCTGGTAGTAATCGTAATAGGACACGAAGTACTCGACGGCATTGCGTGGAAAGAACTCACGCATCTCGCCGTAAAGTTGCGCGGCCAGCGTTTTGTTCGGTGCAAGTATGATCGCCGGCCGCTGGACCCGCGCAATGACGCTGGCAATCGTGAATGTCTTGCCCGATCCTGTGACGCCCAGCAATATCTGCCGCGCCAGCCCATCATTGAGGCCCTCAACCAGACCAGCGATCGCCACGCCTTGGTCGCCGGCCGGCTGGAAATTTGATTCCAGCGTCAGACGATCACGGTCGGCCGCTGCGGTTTTCTTGGGCAGGTGTGTCGTTTCACGTACCATATTTGTCAATTGCGCGGAGGCAAACAAGTGAGTTTATCAGTTTCGAATCGCATGTCGCGGGTCAGGCCTTCGCCAACCGGCGCCGTACTGGCACTGGCAGCCGAACTGCGGGCTGCTGGTCGCGACATCATCAGTCTTGGCACCGGGGAGCCCGATTTCGACACGCCGCAGGCGATCAAAGACGCCGCGATCACGGCGATCCAAGCCGGGGTCACCAAGTACACGCCAATCGACGGCACGGCTGAACTCAAAGCTGCTATCCAGCGGAAGTTTCTTCGCGACAACAATCTCGCTTATGAGCCAGCACAGATCGTTGTCACGGCTGGCGCAAAACAAGCATTATTCAATCTCTGCCTGAGCCGGCTTGGACCTGGTGATGAGGCAATCATTCCATCGCCCTACTGGGTCTCATACCCGGACATGGTTTTGCTTGCAGAAGCAGAGCCGGTGATTATCAAAGCGGGCATCGGGGATGACTTCAAAATTACGCCCGCCCGACTCGACGCCGCCATCAGCGACAACACGCGCCTTTTCATACTCAACAGCCCCTCGAATCCAACCGGCGCGAGCTATGACGAGGCCCAACTAAAGGCTTTGGGTGAGGTCCTCGAGACGCATCCGCACGTTGTCATTGTGGCTGACGATATCTACGAGCCAATTCACTGGGCCGATGCCCCTTTCGTGAGCTTTGCGACGGCCTGCCCTTCATTGGCCGCACGCACGGTAACCGTAAATGGTGTCTCCAAAGCCTATGCAATGACGGGTTGGCGCATTGGCTATGCGGCGGGACCTGCAGAACTGATTGAGGCCATGACAACCATTCAGAGCCAGAGCACGTCGAACCCTTGCAGCGTGTCGCAGGAAGCCGCTCGGGCGGCCCTCGATGGCGACCAGGGCATCGTTGCCAAAATGACGGCCGAGTATCGGGCGCGTCACGATTATCTCGTCGCGGCGCTGAACGATATTCCGGGCTTCGAATGCCGCCCCGGCGAGGGCACGTTTTATGCCTTTCCAAGGGTGACCGGGGTGCTGAAGCGTCTCGGCATCGGCAGCGACACGGGACTGGCAGAGCATCTGATCAACGAAGCAAACGTCGCCGTTGTTCCGGGCAGCGCCTTCGGCGCGCCCGGCTATCTGCGCCTCTCATTCGCTTGTTCGCGTCAGACGCTCGAGCAGGCGGTGCAACGCATAAAACTGGCCGTGTCTGCTTGACTTAGGTTGGGGGCTGGACCAAAATCTCGGCCCGCACCTGATGGTGCTCGACTATTCCCCGATAGCTCAGTTGGTAGAGCGGTTGACTGTTAATCAATTGGTCCCTGGTTCGAGTCCGGGTCGGGGAGCCAAATTACAAAAAAGCCCTCTTTGTGAGGGCTTTTTTTTGTCACTTCGATTGTGACGGTAACAGTCGCTGCGCTGCTAGACTGGCGCATAGCTCAGACGAAAATCCCGGATCGGACTCAAACGACAGCACCATGGCAATAGCTATGCATACTCGGCGTAACGCAATCGCCTGGTTCTGGGGGTTTGCCGAAGCAACCGTATTCATTATCGTCCCCGACGTACTGATCAGCTGGCTCGCGGTTCACAGCTACAAACGTGCGTTTGCCGCTTCCCTGTGGGTACTTTGCGGCGCGTTGATCGGTGGAGGACTACTTTGGTTTGTGGGGCAAACCGATCCCGAACCGGCCCGGGCGCTGTTTGTGTCTCTGCCGGCGATCAATGACGCAATGATCGCAGATGTCAGATCCCAGCTTGACGACATGGGGCTCATGGCTGTAATCGTCGGGCCACTGAGCGGGACGCCCTACAAGCTCTATGCCGTGGAAGCCGCAACCCTCGGTTTTGGTCTTACGAGTTTCCTGCTCGTCAGTATTCCGGCCCGCCTCCTCCGGTTCTTGCTGGTCAGCGTCGTCGCGGGCGCACTCGGTCAATTCGCCCAAAGAAAGTGGGGTTTGCACGTTGCGCGAGTTCTTCTTGCCGCCTTCTGGGTCGCACTTTACGCCTGGTACTTCAGCGTTATGGCGGATTAGCAGTAGCTAGCGCGAAGTGACTCGCTATTTGGCCGCTGCAATATCGATGACTGTCATCCAGACGAAGCGAACAAAATCGACGAACGCATCTTCGGCGACTCGCTCATTGTCACCGTGCGCGCCATTTCCGCTGTTCCGTTCCGCGACGCTTCGAGTCGGTCCGATACCGTAGGCGGGCACGCCTTTCGCCCTGACCTGAGCCATATCAGTACCGCCCGTCGACATTGTCGGCAACACGATCGCCTCAGGATACATACGATTCGCGACGCGTTCGAGGCTCTCGAACATCGCATTGTCGATTCCCGACGGCGGCGCCGCTGGCCGGTAAATTCGTTCCGGGACGATCTCGATCCTTTGATCATCTATCACCTCGGCCAGTTGTTCGTAGAATCCGCCGACGTCCTCATCGGGCAGCATACGTATGTCGAGCATTGCAGACGCCTCGGATGGAATCACGTTCTTGCGAAAACCCGCCTCGATCACCGTCGGCACGACGGAAGTGCGTAGTATCGAGTAGTGATAGGGATAGTTTTCGAGGAAGTGCTGCTGGATACTCTGCGTTTCGTCGGGATTTTCGACATTGAGGTAGCGGAAGGCATCGTCAGGCGATGATACGGTGGCCAGGCGCTCGAAATAAGCCCTGGTCGTATCGTTCAGTCGCATATCGGTCTGCCAGGCATCAGCTTTTGCCACGGCACGCGCCAGCAGCGCAACCGCATTATCGACACGTGGCACAGAACCATGCCCGGCCGTACCGCGCGCGACCAGCGTCGCTCGCCGAATCATTTTTTCCGTAGTCTGCACACTGAATACGTTGACACGACCGTCTTCACTCACGCCGCCGCCGCCTTCTGCAAGACAGTACTCGGCAGCGATCGCATCCCAGTGGTGCTCTACCATGAAATTGATGCCGACGTCGGGCGTACCTTCTTCGCCGGCCTCGGCCAGAAAAATGATGTCACGATCAAGCTCGACGTCATTGCGCTCGAGCAACAACATGAGCATCAAGCCAGCGGTCACATTATCCTTGTCATCGAGCGAACCGCGACCATAGACCCAGCCATCTTTTCGCAGCCCGCCGAAGGGCTCTTCGTTCCATTGCTCGGTCTGCACGCCGACAACATCGGTGTGACCCATGATCAGGATCGGACGTTTTGAACCATTGCCTTTGATGCGCGCAACGAGATTGGCGCGTTCTGCATCCAGCGCATACAGCTTCGAGTCTATGCCTTCCGCGGCCAGCACAGCTTTGAGGTAGTTCGCGGCCTGTGTCTCGTTGCCAGGCGGGTTGCTCGTATTGATCTTGATGAGTTCGACCAAATGCTGCAGCGATTCCTCGCCAGCAGCGTCCCAGTCGATCAGGTAACGGTCCTGCGCCATTGCGGGCGCGAGGATCAACAGTGTCAACACAATTGCGAGTATGCGCATGGGGGTCGCCTTTGCGGTAAAATGCATGCCTGTCTCGAAAGCAGACTATACATAAGAAAATTTCGAGTGAAGCACAGGGGGTTGTTATGAACAAGAAATTCCTGATTTCGTGGGTCGTTGTATTTGTTGTTTGGATGGCCGGCAGTTTTGCCATTCACGGCGCATGGCTCGCTGAACTATACGCGCAGCACCCAAACCTGTATCGAACGGAAAGCGACACTCAAGCGTTGTTTTATCTGATGCTCATTGCACACGTCATCATGGCCGGCGCTTTTGTGTGGATCTATCAGCGCGGTGCAGAAGACAAACCCTGGCTCACGCAGGGTATTCGCTTTGGCATCGCGATAGCGCTCTTGGCGGTCGTGCCGACGTATACGATTTACTATGTGGTACAGCCAATGTCCGGCAATTTGGCCGTTCAACAGATTATAGGCGAGAGTGTCCTGGTGTTGATACTCGGCATCATCGTGGCCTTTCTCAACAAATCGACAGACGCAGCGACCTAGGATTGCCGCGGCCCATTGCGGCCGCTAGTCGTCGAGAATATCGCGCAGGTGTGCGCGAAATGCTCCACCCGTGTCCGGGTGATCGAGGCCATAGGCAACGGTTGCTTTGAGATAGCCCAGCTTGCTGCCACAGTCGAATCGCTTGCCGCTAAATGAGTAGGCGTAGACAGGCGATTCGCCAAGCAGATCGGCGATCGCGTCTGTAAGCTGAATCTCGCCGCCGGCACCGCGGCCTGTCGTCTCGAGCTTATCGAAGATCTCGGGCGCCAGCAGGTAACGGCCGACAACGGCCGAATTCGAAGGCGCTTTGTCCGGTGTAGGCTTTTCGACAATCTCGGTGATACGACCGGACTCGTCGACAGAAACGATTCCGTAGCTCGAAGTGTCCTGCTTTGGCACCGTCTCAACTGCAATTACGCTACCGCCGTGCCGAGCAAACTCGCTCGCCATCTGCGTCAGGCATGGCGGGTTGCCGGCAATCAGATCATCGGCCAGATGCACGAAGAACGGCTCGTCGCCAACAGCAACCCTTGCACAAAGAACCGCATGCCCCAGGCCCAGCGGCTTGCCTTGCCGAATGTAAATACAGGCGACACCTTCAGGAACGATGCCGCGAATCGACCTGAGCAGATCATCTTTGCCGCTTTCGGTTAGCGCCTGCTCCAGTTCTGGATCCGAATCGAAATGATCCTCGATTGCACGTTTCGAACTGCCCGTAATAAAGATCAGCTTCGTTGCTCCGGCGTCGATCGCCTCCTCGACTGCATATTGAATCAGCGGTTTGTCGACGACGGGCAGCATCTCCTTGGGACTTGCCTTTGTCGCCGGCAGGAATCGCGTGCCACGTCCCGCAACCGGAAATACTGCTGACCTGACCTTGGTGCTCAACGGAATACTCCACAGAATCTGTTCTGCGCGCATCATAGCTAATTAGGATCACCGGCGTCATGACGGTTGTCACAATCGCCGGTGTGGCACAGGTAGCAAGCGTCCGCTAACTATTTCTTCTTTACGGCTGCGACGCGGATGTTGGCCAGATTAATCTCCACAGTCCTGTCGCCAATTCCCTTGACCAACGACAGATCCTCCGGGTTCTTGAACGGACCGTATTTCTCGCGGTACTCGACTATGGCCTTTGCCTTAGCCAGGCCGATGCCGTTCAGCTCGCTTGAGATGGTCTCAGCATCAGCTGTGTTGATGTCGACCGGGCCCGCAAAAACCCACAGCGGCAAACAGCTAGCAAGCAGGACCAACAATCGGATAGGTGATTTCATCGTAAGCTCCTTTTGACGTGAATCGATCGCCGCTCCAGGGCGGCACACGTTGGGAGCTTATGCCCGTAAAACAGCACTTACAGCTAACGAATCTGCCCGATTTCGGTGGTTTTGGCCACGATGTCAAATCAGCATCCATGCTGCCCCCCCATCGAGCGGCTGCCGGGCCCGTGCTAGTGGCTTGTGATGTTGTGTTGCAGGACCGTTTCGAACTGAACCCGGGATGCCGGTCGCTGCGTTTCCCAATTGCGGCAACTCGGACACTGCCACAAAAGTCGTTGGCTCGAGAACCCACACTCCTGGCACTGATAGCGGGGCGTAGCCCTGGCAAGTTTTGATAGCGCACTTCGTACTTTCACCAGCGCCTCGGCGCGAGAGTCAGCTCCGTCAGCCGACATTTGCTGCAGGTCGACAAACTCAGCCAGCGTAGGCTCCTCGAGAATATACTGCTCGACACATTGATCAATAATCGGAATGCCGCCGATGTCATTCACGATTGCCGTGTGCGCGACCAGCGCACTCATATCCGGATTCTTTTTCAACATGGAACTCAATGCACGATCCAGGCCGGTAGTCGACCCTTCGCGCTCATAGGTCGCAACAATCTCAGGCAGTGCTTCTGCAATGAGATACGTGTGCTCGTCTATGATCTTCTGATACAGACGAAGCGCTGTTTTATGATCGTCGGACTGTCGTGCGATATGCGCGCGAGTGAGCGCACCACGCAGCGTTCTGGGCCTGCCCGATTGTGCTTTCTTGACGTGTCGGCGGGCACCCGCAAAGTCGTTTGCCGCTGCAGCCGCTTCCGCGAGTTCGCAGTAATAGTGTGCGATTTGCAGCGCAAGCGAACGGCCACCGAGCATTTCCAGCTCTTGCCCGGCGTCAATGGCTTTCTCCCAGTCTTTTTCCTGTTCATAGATACCACAGAGATTCTCGAGCGCCTGCACCTGATAGCGCGAACCCTGCGACAGGCGCACAAAAAGTTTCTCAGCCCTGTCCAGTAGCCCTGCGTGCAAGTAGTCTTTGGCCAGAGAGAACAATGCTTGGTCCCGCTGCTCGGCCGCCAGATCCGGACGCGCAATTATGTTCTGGTGTATCCGAATGGCGCGGTCGACTTCACCACGGCGACGGAACAAGCTGCCGAGCGCGAAGTGTGTCTCGATTGTCTTGTCATCGACGCGCACCATAGCCAGAAAATGCTCAAGCGCCTGGTCCGTCTGCTCATTCAGCAGGAAGTTGAGACCCTTCAGGTAATCGATATTTAGCGGCGGTGCCGTATCCTCTTCATCGCGTTCCCCAAACCGCCCGAGTGCCCAACCGGCTGCCGCAAGCAGCAAGAAAAGCCCCGCAAGAAGAAATGTCGACTCAGTCGGCATCGGAAAGTGGCAGGTTCCTGAGAGAGCTCACTTCCGATTCGGATACTCGCAACGAACGCCGCAGGACGCGTCGCTCGTTGATCAAACGAAAAACGAATGCAGTCATGCACAACATGCCGAAGAGTATGCCGAGCACGAAAGTCACAGCGAACGCAATCGATACCGGATAGGAGCGCTTGAAAAACCCCAGATCCAATTCGACGTGACCGGTATTTAGTGCCGTAAACGTGAACATCACGGCAAACAGTATTATAACGAGAATGATCAGGCCGGCTCGTTTGAACATGCATTCACTCCGAAGAGACTCACCAGTGCAGAAGGGCCATCAGATCCAGAGAGCAGTCTGACCCGTGACAATGAGTTTATTGCAGTTACCGGCATTTTGGTAACTGCGGGCATCGATGCGTCGCGGGCTTTTTAACTCTTGATCGGGAAGTGGCGCGAGGTGTTGACGCGTTCACGAAGATCTTTACCCGGCTTGAAGTGCGGCACGTACTTGCCAGACAAAGCCACAGCCTCGCCCGTCTTGGGATTACGACCTATTCGCGGCGGCCGAAAATGCAACGAAAAGCTCCCGAACCCGCGAATTTCAATGCGCTGACCCTTGGCCAAAGAATCGCTCATCAAGTCCAGTAGGTGCTTGACCGCCAATTCTACGTCCTTCGCCGGAAGGTGTTTTTGCTTGCGCGCGATAACTTCTATTAGTTCTGATTTGGTCATCTTTGGCTTCGCTTTTTCTTCTGCAGCCCGTAACCCACGGATAATACTAACAATATAGCCCAGACCAACCGGTCTGGGCTACTGTTTTTACGTATTATTTGCTTCCGCCGGACATTTTCTCCTTGAGAAGCTCCCCAAGCGTCGTTCCAACAGGGGCAGCGTCCGCATCAGATTTGTAGCTGGTGATGGCGTCAGCCTCCTCAGAGACCTCCTTGGCTTTGATCGACAATGCGATCGTTCGGTTCTTGCGGTCCACATTGGTGAACTTGGCCTCGATCTCTTCGCCCAGCTTGATCATCGTACGCGCATCCTCGACCCGACCGCGTGCCATCTCGGAGGCACGTAATGAACCAAGCACGCCATCACCGAGGTCAACAGTCGCGCCGCGGGCGTCCACCTCGGTTACCGTGCCTTTGACGATCGAATTCTTCGGATGCTCAGCAAGCCAGGCAGAGAACGGATCCTTCTCAAGCTGCTTGATACCCAGAGAGATACGCTCTCGCTCGGCGTCGATCGCGAGTACCGCAGCGTCGATCTCCTGGCCTTTCTGGTAGTTGCGGACCGCTTCCTCACCAGGCACCTCCCAGGAAATGTCCGACAGGTGAACCAGGCCATCGATGCCCCCGTCCAGGCCGATGAAAATACCGAAGTCTGTGATCGACTTGATCTGACCCGATACTTTGTCGTTGCGGTTGAAAGTCGCCGCAAATTCAGCCCAAGGATTCGACTTACACTGCTTGATACCGAGAGAAATACGGCGGCGCTCCTCGTCGATTTCAATCACCATGACTTCGACTTCCTCACCAACAGAAACGACGCGTGCCGGATTAACATTCTTGTTAGTCCAGTCCATTTCAGAAACGTGAACCAGACCTTCGACACCATCCTCAATCTCAACAAAGCAGCCGTAGTCGGCAATGTTGGTGATTTTGCCAAACATGCGGGTCTGCGGTGGATAGCGGCGCGCGAGATCTTTCCAGGGATCGTCGCCCAGCTGTTTCATGCCGAGCGATACGCGCTGACGCTCACGATCAAACTTGAGGATCTTGACATCGATCTCGTCGCCGACGTTAACAACTTCGGACGGGTGCTTGACCCGTTTCCAGGCCATATCCGTGATGTGCAGCAAGCCGTCAATGCCGCCGAGGTCGACAAACGCGCCATAGTCGGTCAGGTTCTTGACGATTCCTTTGGCGGTATTGCCTTCCTGCAAATCTTCGAGAAGCGCTTCACGCTCTACGGAGTATTCCTGCTCGACGACCGCACGACGCGACACAACTACATTGTTGCGGCGCTTGTCCAGCTTGATGACCTTGAATTCGAGGCTCTTGCCTTCAAGATAACCAGGATCGCGTACCGGGCGAACATCGACCAGCGAACCCGGCAGGAATGCGCGGACGTTGTCGATTTCGACGGTGAAACCGCCTTTTACGCGTCCATTGATGGTTCCTTCGACGACTTTAGATTCTTCGAAGGCTTTCTCAAGATCGATCCAGGTCCGGGCACGAATCGCTTTCTCTCGAGACAGCTTGGTCTCGCCAAATCCGTCTTCAACGGCATCCAGCGCGACTTCGACTTCGTCGCCAACTGCAACGCCTTCTCCTGACTTGTCGTTCTTGAACTGTTCGATGGGAATGACGGCCTCAGACTTGAGACCGGCGCTAACGATTACGACATCGTCATTTACCGCGACAACGATTCCGGTGATGATTGCACCCGGTTTTATTTGTTGACTGGCAAAACTTTCTTCAAATAATTCAGCAAAACTTTCAGACATATTGATTAACCAAGAGAGCCTTGTAGCCCTCGCCCAAACGCCAAGCCGCTTCCTGCGGTAGACGGTATACAAAAGAAGAATCGACCTTCATGTCCGACTCATACCAAGAACCTGTCGAGGCCATACTAGAGTTCTGACGCCCAATCCAGCACCGTGCGCGTCACGGCCTCGATCGACTGGCCCG
>JAOTUB010000221.1 GCA_029864095.1 Gammaproteobacteria bacterium
GGCTCAATTCGATCTGCGGTTTGAGGCCGCCCCAGGAACGACTGACGTCTCCCGTCCACGGCACCACCCCGAATCGTTGCGATCCGGCGAATCCCGAGCGCATCAGGATGAGCGGACGCATGTTCGGATACTTCTCGACCTGCTTCTCGTACACCAGCTGCGCCCAGACGTGACCGTAGGCATTGTGAATCTCGTCGCCCGTGGCCTGCCGGCCGGCGTCGCTGAGCCAGTGCAGCGAATCGCCCGGATGAACTTCGGGTTCACCGAGGTCGCCCCAGGTCGCGGCTGTGCCCTGCTCGAACAACATCTCGTAGAACTGCCAGAACCACCGTCGCGCGTTCTCGTTGAACACGTCGATGAGTCCGGTATTGCCAAAATAGAAATCGAAGCGGCGCGGCTCACCGACCGGGGTTTTCGCGAGGACCTCGTTGTCTACCGCGTCCTGCCAGCGACTGGACGTGCTCAATATGAACGGCTCGGTAATCGCGACGGTCTTGACGCCCTGTGCGGCGAAGTCGCGAATCATCTTCTCGGGTGTCGGCCAGGCGTTACGGTCCCAGTCGAGGTTGCCCATATGCCCCTTGATGTCGGGGCCGAACCAATAAATGTCGAGGATGATGGCATCGAGCGGGATTTTGGCACGTTCAAAGCGCCGGACGACATTGCGGGTTTCTTTTTCCGTGTGATAACCGAAACGAGATGCATAGTTCCCGAAGGCCCAGCGCGGCGGCAGCGGCTGCTTGCCCGTAACATCGGTGTAGTTTTCGACGAGGGCAGGGTAGCTGTCGCCCGCGATGACGAGGTAGGCCGTGCGGCCGCCGACCGCTTCGAACGTCAGGACGTCACTCTCGGTACTGCCGATATCAAGCCAGCCGCTTGCCGTGTTGTCAAACACGATCATGTACTTGTCGGAAGACATGATCGCGGGCAGGCTGTAATACATCTGCTCCGTGTCTCCTGCCGCGTAGCCGTAGGACGCTTTGTTATATAACGGCATCCGTCGACCGCGCCGGTCCATGCCGAGCACGCGCTGGCCGCCGCCCAGGATCTTCTCGCCATCATCGAGCCGAAAACGAAAACCACGTGCCGTGTCATACGCGAAGTAGCCATGCTCCTCGGAAACGAGGCTTTCGCCCTGGCTCGCGTAATCGATGCGCACCGGCGACTTGTTTATGACGGCGATTAATCCATCTAGCGCGAATGCGAGCGACTGCTCGGTCTCGCTGACGGCCGTGCTAATGTCGGGAGCATTGGCAGCCAGTGCAAACGACGGCAATTGCTTGACGTCTTCTTCGATGTAGTGGACCTCGAACGCCGCGTCGTCGATCGCGGTGACGCGAAGCTCGCCGAGATTCGTCCGCACGACCAGGGTCCGGCCCTCGAGATCGTGCCCTTCGTATTCACCGAAGTCCGCGAGCGCAGGCGGTGCGCAGAGTGTAATCGCGATCGTCGCGATCAGCCGTCCCAAATTACGTGTCACTTCGCGTCCTTGTTGCTATTCAATCTCGAGGATCATGACGGAGCGTGGTTCGAGGCGAATTGACCGCTCGATACCGAAGCGTTTACCGGTGATGACATCCTCTGCGTATTTGCTGCCGTCCAGGCGTTCGGCAAAGCGCGCCATATCCAGAGAAGTCGATTCGTTACCGCGATTGAATACGACCATGACCGATTCCTGATCGTTATAGCGAAAGTACGCATACACATTCTTAATCGGTGTGAACTGCATCAGACGGCCATTGTGGATGACGGCTTTGTCTTTACGCCAATTCAGCAGTGTCCGCATGAATTGCTGTGCTTGACGCTCAGCATCGGATAGGCCGTCGCCGGTGAATGCGTTCTTTGTGTGGTCAGGCCAGCCGCCCGGAAACTCTTCACGGATGGCACCGTGACTTTCGGTCCCAGGATGCGACATCAGTACTTCGGTGCCGTAGTAAATCTGCGGAATGCCGCGCATCGTCAGGTAGTAAACGATGGCCATCCTGAAAAGGTCGTAGTCTTCATTGACCTGCGTGTAGATGCGACTCATGTCGTGATTGTCCGGGAATATCACGAGGTTGCCGGGGTCCGGATACAGGAAGTCGTTGCCCAGCATTTCGTATACAGGCGTCCAGACGCTGCCCCATTGTGGCTCCTCGGCGGTCAGGACGTCGCGAAGCGCTATTTGCAGCGGAAAGTCCAGCATGCTCGGCATGGACGATACATAGCCATCGTGGTTTTCTTTGCCCCGCTGCCAGTAGGACACAATCGCCGGGTTGCCGCTCCATTCTTCGCCCGTCAAATTGAAATCAGGATACTCCTGCATAATGCGCCGGGACCATTCGCTCAAGTAATGCTTGTCAGGATAAGGGTGGGTATCCATGCGTATACCGTTGAGGCCGAGATATTCGATCCACCAGATCGCGTTCTGCGTCAGGTAATCGGCAAACAGCGGGTTGCGCTGATTCAGATCGGGCATCGTGTCCGAAAACCAGCCATCCGCGTGCGCGGCTTTGTCGTACTCGGAAGCATACGGATCCTGATTCGTGGTTCGAGCATGCGACGTTATGGTTCTCGCATTGGGAACGTTGAGCCAGTCGGCTGACGGCAGGTCATCCATCCACCAGTGTCCGCTCCCGGCATGATTGATGATCATATCCATGATCACGCCAAGACCCTTCGACTTCGCTTTCGCAACGAAATCGCGATACTGCTCGTTGCTGCCGAAGCGCGGGTCGACTTTGTAGAAGTCAGTTGTTGCGTAGCCGTGGTACGACGCTCGAGGCATCGCATTCTCGAGGATCGGATTCAGCCAGATTGCGGTAAAGCCCATGTTGGCAAGGTAGTCGAGCGACTGCTCGAGGCCGGCCAGGTCGCCGCCGTGACGGCCGTAATCGTCGTCACGGTTCAACTTGTCTTCCAGCTCCGGTATCGAATCGTTCGACGGGTCGCCGTTATCGAACCGGTCCGGCGTAATCAGATAGATCGCGTCGGCTGGTGTGAATCCCGTCGCGTGGCCGGGATCGGTATTTCTTTTGCGTAGTTCATACTCTTGGGTAACCTGAGATTGATCATTTTCGAACACGATGTCGAAGGTGCCGGGTTGGGCGCTTGCATCGATATGCAGGTACAGAAACAAGTAATTCCCGCTGTCGACGCGTTCGATACGATTGATACTGATACCGGGATAGTCGACCGAGGCGTTGAAACCTGAAATGCCATGCCCGTGAACAAGCAGCTGTAACTCGGCGTGTTTGAAGCCCTGCCACCAGAACGGTGGCTCCATACGGTCCAGCGGCCCCGCGGTGGCTGGTGCAGCAAGCAGCGTTGCGAGCAGAATCGCGACAAGCTGCGGCAACCCACGCCTGGCGTTCAGGAGACGATATCGCATGGTGCACCCCCTATTTAAGCCCAAATTCTAGTCATTTAGCCGCGCAGCCGGGGATGAATACGTTTGCATGGTGCCCGCCTCAAATGGCCGTGTTGCTACAATTGCCCGAGTGCCCAATACGAACAATAGCAATGTCCCGGCATTATTCTGCGCTGCGTTGATCCTCGCGATGCCCACCCATGCCGCAGAGGTGCGATCCCCCGATGACCGAATCGCT
>JAOTUB010000090.1 GCA_029864095.1 Gammaproteobacteria bacterium
TGCTGCTGCTGACGCGCTGGCTGACAAAACCGAAATCGAACATCAATCATGTATACCGGTTACCGATCGCTGCGGGCGCAAACCTCACGCCGGTACAACACATGCTGGTGCTGATGACAGCGGTGCCGCTGGTGCTGCAGCTGCCGGGACACCTGCTGCTGTGGCTGATGTTTGGAAACTAACGAAGGATAGAAGATTCTATCGCGTCGACCGAGATGTCGGTGACGCGTGAAGGTTGCGCGAATCAGCTGTGCGTCGTTGTGCACAGTGACGCAAATTGAGCAGCGGACGTCCCGGTGACTTGTTGATACACGTGGCCCTGGGCTTTCTGCAGGCGTTCTGAAAATCCGTGTGTCGGTATTTCATCCGGGGCGCGACGAAGACCAACAACGGAATTGCTAAGGGGCGGGTTGGTATCGCCTGTTAAAGCGTCTGCGCATATCAACCACAGCGGCTTTTCGCCTCGTCTTGGTCGCGGCCGTCGTTCGTGACGACCAGCAATATTAGGTCCGTAGGCGGGTAAGCGCGCCCCGACCTTTTTGTCCTGCGACCTGGTCGCGGACATAGTTCGCCCAATCTTCGAGGCTGATGTATAGATTGCCGGCCGAATTGAACAACGCTGGATTGGTGCGCTCAAGATCATCAGGCGCAACCGGCACCAGCCTGAAGAACGATGGTCGGTGACCCCACGGTTGGTCAATGCCGCTGTTTTTGCTGCTGCTTCCTGGCTGGCCAAATCCGAAGTCGCTAATGCCGAGAGGTTTGAGCACTCGCTCTGCAAGCAGGGTTTCGTATTGGTCGCCGCCCAGGCGATCAATGACAGCTCCTGCCAGGATGTAACCCGTGTTCGAGTAAGAATAGTCGGAGCCGGGCGTGAACAACAATTCTCCCGACACTGCTTTGGCTAGTATGATTTTTCGTTGCTCTACAACGTCGGCCGTATCACCCAAGATTCCGGCGAGGTCCTCGGGCGAGTCTGCAGGATTCGGCGGCAAGCCGGCCGAGTGACTCAGGATATGCGCTACGGTGATTTGTTTCGCGGCCTCGGAAAAAAGATCTGAGATGTCAGGAAAAAGCTCGAACAAGGTTGATTCGAAAGAGACAGCTCCCTCTTCAACGAACGTTGCCAAGAGAGTCGCCGTCATGGACTTCGCGGTTGAGCCAATGAACCACATGTCGGATTTCCGGACCAGTTCATCGCCGCCGAGTTTACGAACGCCGGACACAGCAAGCAGGGGTTGTTGGTTGCCAACCTGGACAAGCACCCCCAATCCGGGCAGCGCGTATTTTGATCGAATAGATTCGACAATTTCTGCCAGTTCGATCGCACTGAACGGTCCGGACCCAGCCGAATCTTCCGTATCGGTTTCGTCGGTGCACGACAGCAGAAAAAAGCAAAAAAAGATTAGCGATATGCCCGGTCTCATGTACGCGATCCATGTGTTCGATAGTGCGGCTTCCAGATCGTCGACATCTGGCGACTTGACCCGGAATTATCGATCGGTGCTGCTCCAAGTTAGCGGAAGGCTTGCAGTGTACCAGCACTAGTAGCAACGTTACGTTGACCACATCTGGTGGTCGTTGCGACGATTTGCGATCATGGTGCATCATTCGAGAATCGCAGTCGTGGGAGTCCTGAAATGACTTCGTTCAAGGTCAACGGCCAGACCGTAACGTTTGACGGAGATTCGGAGACACCACTGCTTTGGGTGCTGCGAGATCATCTGAAACTCACCGGTACCAAGTTCAGCTGCGGCATGGGCCTGTGCGGCGCCTGTGTCGTGCACCTTGACGGCCGCGCGGCAGCCTCGTGCCGCATTCCGGTCGCAACGCTCGAGAGCCGCTCGGTCACCACTATCGAGGGTCTTGCGCCCGGCGACGACAAGCTGCACGCCGTGCAAAAAGCCTGGATCGAACTGGATGTCGCCCAGTGCGGCTACTGCCAATCGGGGCAGATCATGGCCGCGGTCGATTTCCTCGAGAGGTATCCTGAGCCCAGCGACGCAGACATCGACGCCAACCTGTCCAGCATGCTGTGTCGCTGCGGCACCTACGTGCGCATCCGCAAAGCCATACACCGTGCCGCCGAGATCGCGCGGGAGGAGGGTCGCCGTGGCTAGTACATCGATCAGTCGCCGGCATTTCCTCGTCGCCGGCTCTACGGTGACCGGCAGCTTCGTGCTCGGGCTGCCCGTCTTCACTATCGCACGCGCCGAATTGGCTGATGGCACGTTCGGTGAGCGCCAGATCGGGTATTTTGTCGAGATCACGCCCAAGGGCAAAGTCATCATCGGCAGCCACCAGCCCGAGATCGGCCAGGGCCTGCGTACGGCGCTGCCCATGATGGTGGCCGAGGAGCTCGACGTCGAGTGGCACGATGTCTCGATCAGGCAGATGCCGCTCGGCATCGTGAAGACGGCCGACGGCTATGGCTGGAAATACGGTGGCCAGGGTGTTGGCGGCAGCACCGGTCTTACCTCGAACTGGCAGTTCATGCGTCACGTCGGCGCGCAAGCGAGACACCAGCTCATCCGCGCGGCGGCAGAAAGGCTCGGCGTGTCATCTGAGGCCTGTTCCACCCGGCCAGGCTATGTCGTTTGTGATGCGAGCAACGGGGAAATCGCCTACGCGGACCTCGTCGAGGATGCGGCGAAGCTCGACATGCCCGAGCAAGCCCCGCCGCTTAAAGCGATGCGGGACTATCGCATCATCGGCACGCGACGCGACACGATCGATGCGCTCGACATGGTCACGGGCCGGTCGAAATTCGGGCTCGACACGCAGGTCGATGGAATGCGTTATGCCGTCATCGCGCGATCGCCGATCCTGAACGGGCGCGTAAAGTCCTTCGATGATGCAGCGGCGCGCAAAGTTAACGGCGTGCTCGACGTGTTCACGATCGAGGGCCCGGAACCTGGCGAGCCCTACGTCATTCTCGCCAGCGGCGTTGCCGTCGTCGCGGCCTCGACCTGGTCCGCGATGCAAGGGCGTGACGCGCTCGAGATCGAATGGGAGCCTGGCCCGAACGCCGACGACAGCAGCGAACGTTTCTGGCAGGAAAACGCGGCGATGCTCGAGACCACCGGACAAATCGTTCTCGACGACGGCGACTTCGACGCGGCGATGGCTGATGCCGACAAGGTCGTCAGCCGCCGCTACGAGGTGCCGTTCGTTTCGCACCAGCCGATGGAGCCACAGAACTGTTTCGCGCGCGTCGAGAAGGACTATTGCCACATCATCGCACCAACGCAGATGCCCGCCGGTGCCTCGCGCGCGGCCGCGGCCGTAACGGGATTGCCGCGCGAAAACATTCGTATCGACATGACTCGTGTTGGCGGGGGTTTTGGCCGGCGCCTGACGAACGACTACGTCGCCGAGGTCGCGATGATCTCGAAGCAAACCGGATGGCCGATCCAGCTCGTGTGGTCCCGCGAGGACGACGTGAAGAACGACTTCTATCGACCCGGCGGCCTGCACGAGCTGCGCGCGGGCGTCGACGGCGACGGCACCGTTACCGCCTGGACGCAGCGACTCGCGAGCGGCAGCAAGTACTACCGGCGGCCGAACATGCCGACAGAGAACCTGTGGCAGGCGGAATTGTATCCCGACGATTTCCCGCGCCGCATTATCGACAACTTCCGGCTCGAGTACTTCCACAATGCAATAGGCCTGCCGCGAGGTTCTTGGCGCGCACCGGCACACACAGCCAACGCATTCGTGATCGAGAGCTTTCTCGACGAGCTTGCAGTGGAGACTGGGCAGGACCCGTTGCAGCTGCGACTGGACCTGCTGGGTGAGGAGCGTGAGCTGGAGTACGATGGCCACGGTGGGCCGACCTTCAACCCGGGGCGGGTGAGCCGGTTGCTGAAGTTCGTTGCCGAGCGCATTGGTTACGGTGAGGTCAGGCCAGCCGGGACCGGCGTCGGCATTGCCGGACATTTCACCTTCGGCGGTTATGCTGCACACGCGTTCGAAGTCAGGGTCGATGAGCGTGGGGAGCTCAGCATCGATCGCATTGTTGCAGCCATCGACTGCGGCTACGCTGTGCACCCGAACGCTGTCGAGGCGCAGCTGCAGGGAGCGACCGTCGACGGCATCAGCGTTGCGATGGGGCAAGAGATAACTGTACACAACGGCCGCGTGCGGCAGAGCAACTTCCACGACTACCCGCTCGCACGCATCACGCAGATTCCGACAGACTTCGAAGCGCACGTTCTCAATTACGACGAGACGCCGACCGGCGTCGGCGAGGTCGGCATCCCGCCCGTGGCGCCCGCGCTGACGAACGCCATCTACGCGGCGAGCGGCGTGCGTATTCGCAAGCTGCCGATCGGTGATCAGCTTCGCAAGGCGATGGCAATTTAGGAGTTCAGACTGGCGCATCAACGATTTGGGACACGGATCGTTTTTACGTCGTTATCGCACCTTGTCGGCATGAGCGTGAGTCCCTGGCCCGGTCCTCGCCCTTCGGTCCGCCCCTGGGCGCCATTGATAGGCGCATGAGGGATTCTGCGGATTGAGGTGGCCACGGGACTCAGGTGCAATAGCAGTCAGTTGTCGCGAGCGCTGCCATGATCACTACATTAATTGCTCGGGACCTTACCAAGATCTACCGCACGGGTGAGGTTGAAGTCCACGCACTGAGAGGCGCAAATCTCGATCTGTACGAGGGCGAACTTGTCGTCGTACTGGGCCCGTCAGGGTCGGGCAAGTCGACGCTGCTCAACATTATCGGCGGGCTGGATACGCCAACATCCGGGTCTGTCCGCTTTCGCGACCACCAGCTGACTGGCGCCGATGAATCGGCGCTGACTCGCTTCCGCCGCGATCATGTCGGCTTTGTGTTCCAGTTCTACAACTTGATTCCCAGCCTGACGGCTGAGGAAAACGTCGCCTTGGTCACCGAGATCGCAGAACGTCCGCTTGATCCGGCCAAGGCCCTCGGCATTGTCGGTCTGGACGAGCGTTTACATCATTTCCCGGCGCAACTTTCCGGTGGCGAGCAGCAGCGCGTCGCGATCGCCCGTGCGATCGCCAAGCAGCCGGAAATTTTGCTGTGCGACGAGCCAACGGGCGCCCTTGACAGCGAGACCGGCATTCTGGTGCTTGAGGCTATCGATCAGGTCAATCGCGAACTCGGCACCACTACGGCCGTCATCACCCACAATACGGTCATCGGCTCGATGGCCGATCGGGTGCTGCACGTTGCCGACGGCGTGATTGCGAGCATCGAGGAAAACGCGGAGCGTCGCCCGGCCGCGGAGCTGGCATGGTAATGCGCGCGCTGGACCGCAAAGTGCTGCGCGACCTTTGGCACCTGCGGGGGCAGGTGCTGGCCATCGGCATGGTCGTTGCCGCGGGCATCGCGGCACTCATTATGTCGCTGTCGACGCTCGAGGCACTCGACGAAACCACGGCGGCTTATTATGAGCGTTACCGCTTCGGCGATGTATTTGCGTGGGTCAAGCGCGCACCCGAGAGCGTCGAGCAACGCATTGCCACGGTCCCTGGAGTGCGCACCGTGCAGGCGCGGGTGTCGCGCTTCGCGACCGTCGATATCGAGGGCTTCGCCGAGCCGGTGATGGGTCAGTTCGTTTCCGTACCCGCGGAGCGGCAGCCGGTCCTGAACCAGCTCGTACTTCGCAGCGGCCGCCTGCCCGGGGAAGGCGCCGAAGACGAGGTGGTACTCAACGAGCCGTTTGCGGAGGCGCACAATCTTGCAAGCGGAAAGCAAATTGTCGCCGTGATCAATGGTCACCGCCGGGAGCTCCGCATCGTCGGGACCGCATTGTCGCCGGAGTTCGTTTATGCGCTGGGCCCGGGTGCATTGATGCCGGACGATCGACGCTTCGGCATCCTCTGGATGAGTCACGACACACTCGCGGCAGCCTACGATCTGAAAGGTGCGTTCAACAGCGTGTCGCTCGATCTCGAGCGAGGCGCGAACACTGCGCAGGTGTTGCAACAACTCGACCGCATTCTCGAGCCCTACGGCGGTGTGGGAGCGATTGCGCGCGAGGACCAGCTTTCCAACTGGTTTGTCATGAACGAAATGGAGCAACTTAGGACCATGTCGATGATTCTGCCGACGATCTTCCTGGTCATTTCGGCGTTTCTGACCAACATGGTGCTGGGGCGCCTCGTTGCGACCGAACGCGGCCAGATCGGTCTCATGAAAGCGTTCGGCTACTCGAGCAGCGAGGTGGGTCTGCATTACGCCAAGTTCGTCATCGGCATCGTCTTCGTCGGCAGTTTGATCGGAATCGTGGCCGGCACCTGGCTCGGGCGCATGAATACGCAAATGTATGCCGATCTTTTCCGCTTCCCGATACTCCTGTACCGGCCGAGTACAATCGCCATTGTGATCGCCGTCAGTGTGAGTCTCGCGTCGGCGCTGCTGGGCTCGGTGGGTGCGGTGCGGCATGCGGCGCGGTTGCCGCCGGCACAGGCCATGATCCCACCGGCACCCGTTGTCTTCGGTCGCATGCGGCTTTGGGACACACGTGCGGCGCGTTGGCTCGATCAGGGATCTCGCATAATCGTGCGCAACATTTTGCGTTCGCCGACGCGTTCGACGATGACGATAGTTGGCGTCGCGGCAGCCGTCGGCCTGCTGGTGCTCGCCATGCAGTGGAACGATTCTTTGAACTACCTGGGACAGAGTTACTTCTTCCACGCCCAGCACCAGGACGCCACGATCGGCCTGGCCGAGCCGCAGTCCGATACGATCATTCGAGATTTCGAGCACCTGCCCGGGGTGCTCGCCGTAGAGCCGATGCGTATCGTCGGCGCCGACCTGTCGGTTGGACCGGTTACGCACCGAGGCTCACTCACGGGTCTGAAGAGCGATGCCTGGTTGCAGCCGATCTTCGACGACGCGACGGCACGAGTTGTGCCGGTGCCGGCCGACGGCCTGGTGCTCGGCACGGTCCTCGCCGACAAGCTCGGCGTGTCGATCGGTGATCGGGTCTGGCTCGAGATACTCGAGGGACGCCGGCCGGAAGTTGCCCTTCCGGTCGTCGGGCTTGTCGAGACCTATATCGCAACGCCAGCGTTCATAAATATTGATGCACTGAATCGCATGCTGAAAGAACGCCCGAGTGCCGAGTACGTCAACTTGCTGATCGATAGCCGGCACGAGGCAGTGTTCTACGCCAAGCTCAAGGAGCTGCCGATGGTATCGGCCGTGATGTTGCGCCAAGCCGCGATAGACTCGTTCTACGGCACTATCGTAGAGCACATCATGGTTTTCATCACCCTGTTCTCGAGCCTGGCTTGTGCACTCGGTTTCGGCGTGGCATACAACAGCGCCCGCATCGCGCTCTCCGAGCGCGGCCGCGAGCTCGCGACCCTGCGTGTGCTCGGCTTCAGCCGCGGCGAGATCTCCTACATACTGCTTGGCGAGACCGGGCTTTTGATCGCAATCGCGCTGCCACTGGGCTGCCTGCTCGGCCGTGGCCTCTCGGAGCTCATGGCCGCATCGTTCAATACCGAGCTGTTCCGCATTCCACTGAAGATCGAGCCCTCGACGTTTGGACTGGCCGTGATCATCGCGCTCGCCGCAACGCTGATTTCAGCGCTGATCGTACGCCATCGCCTCGATCACCTCGACCTCGTCGAGGTCCTGAAGACCCGGGAGTAAACCGTGAACGCAAACTCTAAACGAATTGTGATGTGGGCCGCCATCGTCGGCATCATCGTCATTGCATTGACGCTGAGCTTTGCGCCAAGACCTGTGATGGTGGATCTCGTCGAGGTCGAACCGGGCCCACTTGTAGTGACGCTGGACGAGGAAGGGGAGACGCGGGTGCATGATGTTTACACGCTGTCGGCGCCAGTCGCCGGGCGGGTGCAGCGCATCGACAGGCACGTCGGTGATCCGGTCACGGCGAACGAGACTGTGCTTGCGCAGATCGAACCGGGGGACCCCAGTTTTCTCGATCGGCGCAGCGAGGCGCAGGCACGTGCCGCGATTCAAGCCGCGGCGGCTGCGCGCGATCTGGCCGCGGCGGCGGTCAAGGATGCCGACGCGCAGTACGAGTTTGCGCGCGCGGAGTATGCACGCATGCAGGAACTCATCATGGAGGGCAGCGTCTCGAAGCGCGACCTCGATACTGCCGAGCGCGATTTCAAGGCACGCCGTGCCGGGCTGGACACGGCCCGCGCGGCGCTGCAGGTCCGAAGCTACGAACTCGAGCTGGCGCGGGCGCAACTCGTTTCCCCGCTGCAAACCCAGGGGTCCAGGGAAAATTGCGACTGTATCCCGATCACGGCACCGGTCAGCGGCCGCGTCCTGCAGATTGCGGATCGCAGCGAGCGCGTCGTTCGTGAGGGCGACATGCTGATGCAGATAGGTGATCCCAATGATCTCGAAATCGTCGTGGATTACCTGTCGATGGATGCGGTGAAGATCGAGCCTGGCCAACGCGTCATTATCGACAACTGGGGCGGTGCCGGGCCGCTCGAAGGCCGGGTGCGGCTCATTGAGCCGTTCGGCTTCCTTAAGATCTCGGCGCTCGGCATCGAGGAGCAGCGCGTCAATGTGATTATTGATTTCGCGAGCGACGAAGGCTGGGAGCGGCTCGGCCACGGCTACCAGGTCGAATCGAGAGTCGTGCTGTGGGATGCCGACGATATCCTGGCGGTGCCATTGACGGCGTTGTTCAGAGATGGCGAAAACTGGGCGCTGTTCGTCGAGGAGGATGGTCGCGCAAGACTTCGACATGTTAAGGCGGGGCAACGTAATGGCATCATTGCCGAGATCCGCGACGGTCTCAAAGCCGGAGAAAGGGTAGTCGCGCACCCGAGCGACCGCGTGGCGGATGGCGTCAGGATCGCGAGCCGGGACTAGATGATGACGCACGGCTTTTTATAAGCTGTCGGAATACAATCTGGACGAATTCGCCTGCGTACGTGTCGCGTGAATCAGTTGTGCTTCGTCATGCACAGTCGTGCAAATTGAACAATGGACGTCGCGGTGACTTGTCTGTCGGAAATGCGGGTGGCACTTGATCGGTTCATGAAGCCAGATACCACCCAAGCTTG
Organism: Gammaproteobacteria bacterium; assembly: GCA_029864095.1. Classification (GTDB taxonomy): domain Bacteria; phylum Pseudomonadota; class Gammaproteobacteria; order Steroidobacterales; family Woeseiaceae; genus UBA1847. The sequence goes on from JAOTUB010000090.1 coordinate 9,046, forward strand.
CAGTGATCCGGCCTTAGCAACCCATCGATGCCGACAGCAGTTTCCAACGGGCAACTGCAAAAACAGCTAGCCCGGCGTAGCAGGCCACGGCGCTGGCGGTTTGCGCATGGTAAGGCAAGGCTCGCCCTTCATCTTCCAATTGGCTTTCCATTGCATACCGGTCATAAAGCTGATTTCATCGAGCCGCAATCTGCAGGCTTCCTGAATGGTCTCGACATTGAGCAACTTGCCAAGATTGTTGTAGTCATTGTTGCTGGAAGCGTAAAGCGCGATCATTTTTTTGCCGTGGAGCAATGACAGCGAGACCGCTCGCCTGGCACCATCGATTTCGATCGTCAGAGTCTTCAGGCGACCGCTCCGTTCCAGCTCATCGATGACTCGACGTACTTCATTTGCGTTTTCTTCATTGGCGTAATCCGATTCTGCACCGAAATTGCGGTTGACCAGTTCGATGAAAAGATCGGCCTCGTTTTCGTCGCCCCAGTGCAGCGTTGGCTCGCGCTTGCGGATGTTTCGCAGGTCGTAAAGAAATTTCTGTTTCTTCTCGGATGAAAAAGTGTCGATGTGTTTATTGAAGTCAAACTCGAATTCTGACGGCACCAGGTAGTAGCGCAGATCGTGCTCGGCGAAATTGGCTTCGAATTGTGGATAGAGCTGCAGCAGGTCGCTGACCCAACTTTGCTTTAATTCAAACAGCGCTGTCCGTTCAGGAAGGTGCTCGAAAAACTCGGGAAAGTCCTGATGCCGCAGCCACAGGATCCGGCCATCGGGATAGCTGCCGGCCATCAGCATGAAGCGGTTTTGTGCCGTATCGTGAACGAGCGGAACCAGGCCATCTGGACGCCCGCCGCTGGTTTCATGCACCAGAAAATTCAAGCGATGCTTGTCCTGATCGTGAAAAGCGAACATCAGGTCCCAGTCGTCCCAGGCATCCTGTCCGGGCGAAAACATTCCCCAAAGTTTGCGGCATTCCTGGATGTCGGTTTCAGTACGGATCACAAGTGGGTCTCGTCGTGATGGAGGTGTCTCAGTTCAGGGCATCGCTACACACTTCAGCGCAGCCAAAGTTGCGAACATTTGGAACCGAAATGCGGTCGCCGTCGTCGCCCAGGGCAATGGCCATGTGCTCAGAATATAGCAGGCCGCCGGCAACGCGAAATTCCGTAGCCTCTGGACGTTACAATTGTCGCTGTCTGCCGGTCGTCCGAGTCATGGAAGACGGTAGGCGGTTAGATCGGCGTAACGGCGGCGCCAATCAGTCTCGCCGCAGTACGCCCGTCAGAGTCAGTACTACTACTGCCGACAGGGCAGCTCCAGCGATGACATAGATACTGTGCAATAGCAACCACAGCCAGCGATGCGGCCCCTGCGGGATGAAGCGGCAACGCTGATCCTGGCCGAGATCGATAACGGGCAGTGCCGCATCCAGCGCGTAATGCAGCGGATCAAGCCCTGGGCAGCCTTGCTCGGTGGTGAGCTGCGCGAGGCCAAAAACGAACTGGTAAGTCACCGCCTCGGGTGGGTTCTCGACCGGCACGAAGGACTGTTGAAACGCAAACAGCGCCGATGCGTACATTATCGTACCGAGCAGGACGAATATCAGGAAAGACAATACGGCGCGACTGGTCGAATAACCGTGGTGGCTGATAAGCATCAGTAACTTCGGGAAGATCCTGGCCCAGGGTTTGTCTATACGCGCCGCCAGGCGCATACGGATTTTCTCGACGGCGATCGCATCGGCCTCCCGCGCTTGGCCGTGCTGTCGCAGAACGCGGCTCAACTCTTCGTAAGGCTGCGGCCGGAAGCTGTTTGCGGTGGGGCGACCGTTCGGAAACTGGTGGCGCAGCCACGCTATGCGTTGTTCGATAAGGTCAACGCCCCCGACATGGCGGATGCGCGAGTACGTGGCACCCTCCAGGTCGAGAAAGCCTGGCGCGGGCCAGCCAGTCGTGACATTGTCCAGAATGGTGTTCAACTGCGCGCCGGTCAGCAGGAGCCATCCCTTGACCGGCTCTGAAGTGATGTCGTTTGCCGGCACATCCGCTCCGGTATCAAGCGCGCCGATATTGTTCAGCGCAAGTGCGTTCGAGATGCGCACCTGTTGCAGGTTTGCCATGACCGGACCGCCTGTCATGAGCAGACCCTTGTAGTCTGGACCCGGCGCCAGCCGGGCATTTGTCAGGAAGAAATTGCCGCCTATGATTGCCGAGAGGAAATTGAGTCTGCCGCTGGCTTCGAACATGTACTCTGGATGATCACTGGCCGTCAGGAACACGGATTCCACTTTCAGGTCTTCGCAGTGAAGCGTACGCCCCTGGGGGTTCATTAGCCGGGCACCATCGCAGTTGAGGTCGCCGGTGATCTGTGCGGCCACGAACGCGACTTCGCCGATTGCCTCGCATCGATGTCCGGCAGCTGGCTCAAGGCCAACATTTCCGCCGACAATCATCGATCGGGCGCTGAGCGCTGGTTCGCCTCGGCCATCCAGAAGGGCGCCGGCCAGGGTGATATTCCCATCGACCTGAGCGCCATCGAGCCGGACCGTACCAGCGGCGCTGAAGCGGGACCCGTTCGTAGTGCAGAGGACCAGGCGGCCGCCAATTCGTGCGTTGTTGAGATGGATCGCGCAGGTACCGACCTGGCTCAACTCCGATTCGTGGTCGCTCACCCCGGAGAACTGCGAGCCCGAAAGATCGAGATCTGCTCGCACGCTCAGGCTCGCCCCGATGAAAGCCGGTAACGTGCAGTCGACGAAGCGCAGAACCATGAATTCGGCGCCACTCAGGTCGACGGGTGCATCGAAGGTGCATGACCGGAACAGCAATGCGGCGTTGCCGCCGTGCCTGACGCCGGACGGCGGCCGCAGCGGGCCGACGATATTTGCGCCACGTACACGCAGCGGGCAGCACAGTTCTCCATGTATCGTATTTGACCCGGAAATCAGCGCCTGCAAAAATTCGGCACGCAGCAGCCGTTGCGGCGCTGGCAGTAATGAGAAATCGGCAATCTGCCGGGCATCGATGGCATCCAGTACCCGGCGCTCCGCCTCCTCTGCAAATAGTGTCTGCTCGATCGACGATTCAACCATGACAAGTCTGCGTGTCAACGTAATGCTCTCGGCGCTCATCATGACACAGGAAAAGCCGCGATGCCGAGTCTGGGGCACGCGTCGGCACGTCCTCGAATCGGCCCGGTGCCAGCATGGCCCATGGCCGCCTGTCCGCAATCCATGCATCGGAACCGAGCAGTTCCCCTGCCGCAATACATTCTGTTGCGTAATCTCAGGTCATACTGGATAGCGAATTCCGTTCACTGAAAATTCGCGTGCTGGTGATTGGCTGATACGGAGCTATCCCGTAAACGACAGCGGATCGCCGCGCTCCTGTCGTTGCAACGACCGGCAGTCGGGGTCATTTCATGCTATGAATGAAAAGAAAAGGACAACAACGTGAAAATATCTGCCATTCGCGTGTATCAGGTGGACCTGCCTCTCGTCGAGGGTCGCTACTCGTGGTCCGAGGGCAAGTACGTCGAAGTGTTCGACAGCACGGTCGTCGAGCTGGTCACAGACGACGGCCGCTCAGGATTTGGCGAGGTCTGTCCACTCGGGCCTTTTTATCTGCCGGCCTTCGGGCCGGGCGCGCGAGCCGGGATCGGCGAACTGTCTGCGAGCCTGATTGGCCAGGACCCGACCGCAATCGGACCGATCAACCAACGCATGGACCGGGCGCTGCTCGGTCACCCGTACGTCAAATCCGCGATCGACATGGCGTGCTGGGATCTACTCGGCAAGGTTTGCGAAAAATCGGTTTGCGATTTATTCGGCGGCAAGTTCGGCGAAAGTGTTGCGCTCTATCGCGCAATCAGTCAGCGACCGGCCGACGAGATGGCGGAGAACGTTGCGGCGCACCGCGCAGATGGCTACACCAAGTTTCAACTTAAGGTCGGCGGTCGTCCCGCAGACGATATCGAGCGCATTCACGCGGCAGCCGATGTACTGACGGACGGTGAAATACTCGTTGCCGACGCGAACACGGGCTGGCGCGTCGATGACGCAGTCCGCGTCGTCAATGCGGTACGTGATCGGGACGTCTACATCGAGCAGCCATGCCGCTCGTACGAGCATTGCCTGACGGTCAGGCGGCGCACGTCCCTGCCGTTTATCCTCGACGAAAACATCACGAACATCGAAGCACTGATGCGCGGCCACAGTGACGCTGCGATGGACGTTATCAATCTGAAAATCTCCAAGGTCGGCGGGTTGACCAAGGCGCGGCAGATTCGCGATCTTTGCGTGACTTTGAATCTGCCCATGACCATCGAGGACAGCTGGGGCGGCGATATCATCACCGCAGCGATTGCGCACCTGGCCCATTCGACACCGGAAGCCCTGCGATTCTCGGCGACCGATTTCAACAGCTATGTCACGGTTCGTAACGCGACCGGGGCGCCGCAGCGCGTTGCGGGTCAGATGCGCGCATCGGACGAGCCGGGTCTCGGCATCGAGCCGGATATGGACGCCCTTGGTACGGCCGTCGCTGTTTACGCAGACTGACGCGCAACACCGACGAACGCAACGATGGAACTCACGATAGTCGATGATGCGCAGGTTACGGCATTGACGCCGTGGCCGGCCCTGATCGATGCGATCCGCGAGGCCTTTCGCCGTGGCGGCGTGTCTCCGGTCCGGCACCAGCACGCGATTCCAGGCAACGATCGCAAAGACATCACGTTTTTACTGATGCCCGCCTGGAATCGGGACGGCGATTTCGGCATAAAGCTTGCGACGGTCGCACCCTCGAACGCAGCGTATGGGCGTCCAACATTGCACGGCGCATACGTATTGTTTTCAGGAGCGACCGGAATCCCGCGCGCAATACTGGATGCCGGTGCACTGACGGCGAGGCGCACGGCCGCGGCGTCGGCCCTGGCATCGCGGTATCTGTCACGAGCGGATTCGAAAACGCTGCTGATGATCGGTACCGGACGAGTGGCTCGACAACTGATTGCGGCACACTGTTCGGTGCGACCTATCGAAGAGGTGCGCATCTGGGGTCGGAGTGCGACGCATGCACAGGACGCCGCCAACGTGGCCAGGCGGGACACCGGCATCAGCTGTGTCTGCGTGCCCGACATCGAAACAGGGGCTTCGGGTGCGCACATCATCAGTTCCGCAACGCCGGCAGAAACCCCTTTGTTGCAAGCGGACTGGGTCGGCCGCGGGACGCATGTCGATCTGGTTGGCGCTTACAAGCCGACGATGTGTGAGGCCGACGCGGACCTCATCGGGAAAGCCGACCAGGTTTTTGTCGATACGATGGAGGGTGCGATAGACGAGGCCGGCGATCTGATTCAGGCCGTTCAGGCAGGTACGTTTTCATTCGACGATATCGCCGGCGACATGTATCGGATGGCGTCCCGGGACGTGAGCCTGCGACACCATTCGGACGAAATCACGCTTTTCAAGTCCGTCGGTACGGCGCTACAGGATCTCGCG